>JAAZCQ010000010.1 GCA_012513225.1 Erysipelotrichaceae bacterium | reverse complement strand
AAGCAAGAACTAAGTTAGGACCATAAGTTTCTTTTAAAAGTTTTGCTTCTTTTAGTTCTTTTTCCTTTGAGGACTTAGCTTCTTTATCTTTAGCATATTTTTTTGAAAGTAATTCTTTACTAATACCTTCAATCATTTGGTCTAAATTAATTTCTGTTATATATAGTCTAGAATTTTCTTTAAAATTAGTGATAATATTTTCAAAAAAATCTTTTGAATGAGGTTTAAATCCTTGTGTTTTAGAAAGCTCTTTTTCAAATTCACAAAGATAATTAATTTCTTCTATACTTCCAATTCTTGTATTTAAACCAATAATGTTGTGTCTATTTATTGCAGTCTGTCTTTGTTTAGTATAATTAGATTTTATAATATTTATATCCTTATCAATATCTACTATTAATGTAAATCTATTGTGCCAACTTCCATCATATCCATATCCATATCCTTTATGTTTAAAACCAGATTTAATAAATAAGTTTGTTATATTTTCATTATTTATATCATTTGTTGGATTTCCATTAATATCTTTGGATATTCTTATAATATTTGGGTCTATTCTTAAAAATGCCACTTTATGTTTTATTGCATATTTTTTTAATAAGTCTAAAGCTTCATTTAATATTGCTTCATTATGATAATCTATACATAATCCTGTAGGGATGTACATATAAGAGACAATTCCACTAACAAAAAAAATTAAGGCACTTCCTATTAAAGTTTCATCTTCATAAAATCCAAGATAAATTGGTATTAGTTTGTTAGATTTCTTAATATTACCCCAAGAAATACTTTTCATGTAATGATTATATTTTGATGACTCTACAAATTCTTTATATTCATTTAAATTTTTAAATTCTTTTATTTTCATATTACACCTACGATTATCATTTTATCATAATTTTATGTTATTGTATTTAAGAGGTAGCAATGATATTTATTATAAATAATTTATCTAAGATAATTATACATATTACAATATTTCTTATTATTTACATACTAATAAGACTTTTATATATTAAAATCTATAATAAAAAAACTATATTAAATCAAGAAATATTAAAGCTGTTATTTTGGACTTATCTTTATAGTATAATTACTATAACAATTTTAATAAGTTTGCCAAAAGATTTATCTAGTTTATTTCCACTAGACTTTAAAGGGAATATTAATACTACAACATTTTTAGTGGTTACTCATACAATAAATTCTATAAAACATGGTAACTATCAATATATATTAATTAATGTATTAGGAAATATTGTAGCTTTTATTCCATTAGGGATATTATTACCTATAATATATGGTAAAAAAGGTTTATTTAATGTTTTAATATATGGATTTACATTTTCTTTTTTTATTGAAATCATTCAGTCTTTATTATTTAGAGCGACGGATGTAGATGATATTATGTTGAATACTTTGGGAACATTAATTGGTTACTTTATATATCGTTTTATAATAAAGTGATGTATAATAATTATCTTGGTGGTGATGTATTTGGATACATATAGCTTAATACTTATAGGTTTAGGTCTATCTATGGATGCTTTTGCGGTTACTATGGCTAATACATTGTGCTATAGTAATATGAAAAAAAGTTATATTTTCTTAATGGCTATAATATTTGGAATTTTTCAAGGTATTATGCCTTTAATAGGTTATTTTGCGGGAAACTTTTTTATTGACTATATTTCTGCAATTGATCATTGGATTGCTCTTATTTTATTATCAATTATTGGTATTCAAATGATTAAAGAAGCATATGATGATATGAATAGTGAAGATGGAATAGTATGTCCTACAAAACCTTTATCAATGAAATTATTATTTGTTCAAGCAATAGCTACTAGTATTGATGCTCTTACTATTGGTATTAGTTTTTCTGCATTGCATGTTAAAATCTTAAATGCTGCTTTGTTAATAACTCTAATAACGTTTTCAATTTGTTTATTAGGAGGCTTGATAGGTAAAACATCAGGAAAATTTCTTAAAAGCAAATCTGAATTATTAGGTGGAGTGATTTTAATAATAATAGGAATCAGAATTTTTGTAGAACACATGTTTTTATAAGAGCTTGTTGTATTCTAATATAGAAAACCCTTTCAATAAGTGTATAATTGTATGTGTGGAATGAGGAGGGAATATAATGTTTAAAGCATTAGCACAAAGAGTTAAAGAAAATCCATTTACACTGGTATTTACTGAGGGAAATGATTTAAGAATCTTGGAAGCAGCTTCTAAGATAAAAAAAGAAGAGTTATTAAAAACTATTCTAATAGGGGACATCGATGAAATCAAAGAAGTTGCAACTACTAACAACTTGGATATTGAAGGTATAGAAATAATTAATCCTTTAAAATATGATAAATTTGATGAAATGGTAGAATTATTATTTGAACTTAGAAAAGGGAAAATGGATAAAAATCAATGTATCGAAGCTTGTAAAAAGGGTAATTATTTTGGAACAATGTTAGTAAAAATGGGATATGCAGATGGGCTACTAGGTGGTGCCACATATTCAACTGCAGATACAGTAAGGCCAGCATTACAAATAGTAAAAACAGCACCTGGAAATAGAATCGTTTCATCTTGCTTTATAATGGTAAAAGATGATACTAAGTATGCAGTAGCTGATTGTGCTATTAACGTAAAACCAACAGAAGATGAACTTGTTGATATAACTTTTCAAACAGTTAATACAGCAAGAGTGTTTGATATAGATCCTAAAGTTGCAATGCTTAGCTACTCTACACTTGGCTCTGGAAAAGGGGAAGATGTAGATAAGATGAGAAATGCTACACAAAAAATTATAGATAAAAATCCAGATTTTGGAATAGTTGGAGAAATTCAATTTGATGCAGCTATCTCTCCAACAGTTGCAAAAGTCAAAGCAAAAGACAACCCTATTGCAGGATATTGCAATACGTTTATATTCCCTGATATTAATGCAGGTAACATTGGATATAAACTTGGACAAAGACTTGGTGGATATGAAGCAATGGGACCTATTCTTCAAGGTCTTGCAGCTCCTATTAATGATTTATCTAGAGGCTGTACTGCTGAAGAAGTATATAAAATGGCACTTATTACAGCTGCTATGAAATAATTGTTGTTTATTTTAATTAACTAAATAAAATCATAATAAAAAGATAGGGAATATTTTATATATAACTCTATCTTTTTTTATTTTATAATATTTTTACCATCTTAATCTATTCGCATTTATAATTACCGCTAGAATTGAAAGTTCATGTACTAGCATTCCTATAGAAAGATTTATCTTTGAATCAAGTACACCTGCAAATAGTACTAAAGCAGTTAGTATTGCAATACTCATATTTTGTATCATTACATGCTTTGTTTTTTTAGCTAATTTAATTAACTTAGGTATAGATTTTAGATTTTTATCCATAAGAATAACATCTGAAGTTTCCATAGCTACTCTATTTTCACTTCCTCCCATTGATATTCCTATATCTGATTCCATTAGAGAAGGAGAATCATTAATTCCATCACCAACCATTATTATGTTTTCACTATCTCTAATTATTTGAAGTTTTTCTTCAGGTAATAGTCTAGATTTTATATTTGATATACCAATATAGTTACCAACTTCAACTGCAGAATCATAATTATCACCAGTGAGCATCATTATATTAAATGATGATAGGTCACTTATAACATTTTTTGCATCTTCTCGTATAGTATCACTTAATAATATTATTCCAAAAATTTCATTATCATCGCCCACATAAACTGTTGTATTTGAATAATGTTCCACTTCAAAACTAAATAGTGATTCTTGACCAACAATATATTTTTTATCGTTTATGTATGCAATGATTCCTTTTCCAGCAATAAATTCTAAATTTTCACATTTATAATTATAGTTTTGAAATTGTTTTACTATTGCGTTTGCGATAGGATGCTCAGAATGAGACTCTATTGAAGCTGCGATATTTAAAATTTCTTCTTCATTTTTCTTATATGCAATTACTTTAATTACTTTTAATTCATTTTTTGTAAGAGTTCCTGTTTTATCAAAAGCTATTGTTTGCATTGTATTTAAAGACTCTAACACATCAATTCCTTTAATTAGTATATTTGATTTTGCTGCATTACCTAAAGCAATAGAAGATGCTATTGGTATTGCAATAACCAGTGCACCTGGGCAAGATACAACTAGTAGTGATAATGCTATGTGTATATCCTTTAATATAATAAAAGCTATAAATGATAAAATTATTACAAAAGGGGTATAGTATTGTGAAAATTTGTCAATTGTCCTTTGAAAATTACTTTTTCTATTTTGTGCAGTTTCAATTAAATCTAAAATTTGACCATATATGGTATCTTCTTCAATAGCACTTGTTTCAACAATTATAAAGCCTTCTTTTACAATAGTTCCCATATAAACAAAGTCATTAATACTTTTATATATAGGTAGAGATTCTCCAGTAATACTAGATTCATCAATAGTACTATCTCCAGTAACTATTAAACCATCTACAGGTATTATTTCACCTTGAAGTACTTTAATTTTTGTGCCAATATCAATTTCTTCAATAGAGACCAATTCATTATTTTCTAGTCTTAAATTTGTAGGAACAAGTTTCATCATATCTCTAAGACGTTCATTAGTTTTATAAAGTGCTTGTTTTTCTAATTCATTCCCAAATAAATAAAGAAATGTGACTGAAGCCATTTCCCAATATTCACCTATTATTAATGCACCAAATACAGCTATTGTAATTAATAAGTCAATACCTACTATTTTATATTTTAAATTTTTTATACTCTGTAAAGAAAACATTGAAGCATAGTATAAACCAGTTAAAATATGTGCAATTTTTGCATATATTGTTCCATATAAAAATATCCTTAAAATTAAAGATATTATAAATGGCACCCACTTTTTATTTAATAACAAATCCCAAATCCTTTATAACTCTTTCTATATTTTTTAAACTAATTATATTTTCATCAAATTCAACTACTACTGTTGAAGTATTAAATCCAACTTCTAAACTATTTACACCTTTTAAATTTCCAACAGCTTTTTCTATTTTGTTTGTACATGATGGACATGTAAATTGTTCTAAACGTATTTTTTTTCTCATGATTTACCTTCCTTTTTATATTTAGATTATAAATTATAATACATATTAAAACATTGACTTAAATCAACTTTATAAGTGTTTTTTAGTTATAGAAATAAAATTGAAAATTTTTACCAAGCTATAATAATTAAAATTATTATAAAAAATGATATGATTAATTATAGAAAGGAAGGTTTTTATGGGATTACGTAAAGATTTTTTATGGGGTGGTGCAACTGCTGCAAACCAATGTGAAGGTGCTTATAATCTTGGTGGTAGAGGACTTGCAAATGTTGACTTAATACCTGTAGGAGAAGATCGCTGGGCAGTAGTAGAAGGAAGGATGAAAATGTTTGAATTTGATGATGAACATTTTTATCCGGCAAAAGGTGCTATTGATATGTATCATAGATACAAAGAAGATATTGCATTATTTGCTGAAATGGGATTTAAAACATATAGATTAAGTATTGGATGGAGTAGAATCTTTCCAATAGGTGATGAAGAGACACCAAATGAAGAAGGGCTTCAATTTTATGAAGATTTATTTAAAGAGTGCCATAAGTATAATATTGAACCACTAGTGACAATAACTCACTTTGATTGTCCAATGGGACTTGTAGAAAAGTATGGTTCATGGCGTTCTAGAGAAATGATTACATTTTATGAAAGACTAGTAACTGCATTATTTACAAGATATAAAGGCTTAGTAAAATACTGGTTAACATTTAATGAAATTAATGTAATTTTACATGCTCCATTTATGGGAGGAGGTATTTATTTAGAAGAGGGTGAAAATAGACAAGAAGTTTTATATCAAGCAATTCACCACGAACTAGTAGCAAGTGCTTTAGCAACTAAAATAGCACATGAAATTGATCCAAATAATATGGTTGGATGTATGCTTGCTGCAGGACAATATTATCCATTAACTTGTAAACCAGAAGATGTTTGGGCATCTCATGTTTCTAATAGAGAAAATTATTTCTTTGTAGATGTTCAAGCTAGAGGATACTATCCTACATATGCTTTAAAGAAATTTGAAAAAGAAGGTATTAATATTAAGATGGAACCAGAAGATGCTGAAATCTTAAGAAAATATCCAGTTGATTTTATTTCGTTTTCATATTATCAAACAAGAACTACCGCAGCACAAGTTGATGAACTATCAGAAGGAAATCTAATACCTAGTGTAACTAATCCTTACTTAGAACAATCTGAATGGGGTTGGCAAATTGATCCATTAGGGTTAAGAACAACTTTAAACAGTTTATATGAAAGATATCAAAAACCATTATTTATTGTTGAAAATGGATTGGGAGCTGTTGACACAGTAGAAGAAGATGGAAGTATTAATGATGACTATAGAATTGACTATATGAGAAAGCATATTAAAGAAATGATTAAGGCTGTGGATGAAGATGGTGTTGATTTATTAGGATATACTATGTGGGGTCCAATTGATCTTGTTTCTGCAGGTACTGGAGAAATGAAAAAACGTTATGGATTTATATATGTAGATAGAGATAATTATGGTAATGGAACACTAGATAGAAGCAGAAAGAAATCATTCTACTGGTATAAACGCGTAATTGAAACAAATGGAGAAGATTTAGGATAAAAATTAGTATTTATTCTTACATTAAACTATAAAAAGTGGTAATAAAAATATTTTGTAAAATAAGAAATGAATAATAATATCAAATTCATTTAATCTGACTTGTTAGAAAATTAAATCTACCTTACAATAGTTTATAGAAAGGGAATTTACTATAAAAGAAGTTTTACAAAAAAGCATTATAAAATAATAGAAAATAATGCATAGTTTGTAATGAGTATTTATTAGAAAATTTATAGGAGAAAAAATAATGGATGGTTTAGAATTAGTTAGTTTTCAAATTATTTCCGCTGTAGGTACTGCTAGAAGTATGTACATTGAAGCAATTCAATTAGCTAAAGAAGGTAAAATTGAAGAAGCTAGAGAACAAATAATAGAAGGAGAAAAAGTTTTTACAGAAGGTCATCATGCTCATGCAGGGCTTATTCAACAAGAAGCTGGTGGTGAAAAAGTTGAATTTCAACTTCTACTTATGCATGCTGAAGACCAACTAATGAGTGCAGAGGCATTTAAAATAATCGCAACTGAATTTATTGATGTTTATGAAAGATTAGCAAAATAAGAAAGGTAGCTTTTACCTTTCTTTTCAGTAAGGAATGATAACATGGATGCAGGTTTAACTATTATAGTTCAAATTGTTAAAATGTTCTTATTAATGGGAACAGGTTATTTTATATATACAAAAAAATGGGTAGATGAGCATGGATCTCAACAAATCTCTAATATATTATTAAAGATTTGTGCACCAGCTATAACAATCACATCTTTTAACATTTCTTTTAGTATTGAAAAGTTGCAAGGTATAGTTGTTGCTTTTCTTTTATCATCTTTATCTATAGTGATAGGTCTTGCTGTTGCAAAAATAATATATAAAGATAAAAATAAAATTGAACAATTTGCAATTGGATTTTCTAATGCAGGGTTTATGGGAATTCCATTAGTACAAGGCTTATTAGGAATTGAATATGTAATGTATATTAGTACATTTTTAGTTTCTTTTAACTTATTTGCATGGACTGTTGGTGTATATTTAGTGAGTGGAAGAAAAGATCTTATAACACCCAAATTAATTTTATACTCGCCTGCAGTAATTGGATTGATTTTGGGGATGATTGTTTTTGTTTCACCAATTAAGCTGCCTACTATAATATTAGAACCATTAACATTAGTAGGGAGTATGAATACTCCTTTAGCAATGATAGTTTTAGGTACATATATTGCAAAAAGCAATATTGTTGAGGTTTTTAAAAGCAAACAAGCATATTTTGTTAGCTTTATTAGGTTAGTGGTTGTCCCAATAGTTACAATTTTCATCTTTAAATTAATTCCAAATCAATTTTCAGATATTAAAAAAGTTGTAATAATTGCTACAAGTGCTCCTACAGCAGTTATGGTAGCAATGCTTGCGCAACAATATGGTGGTGATTATGAACAAGGTGCAAGGATTGTAAGTTTATCTACACTTTTATGTTTAATAACTATGCCTATAATGATTATTCTTTCTGAAATAATCTGGTAGTTTGTATATTGGTAATAAGTTTTATAGCGTAGATATTGAAGAATTTTCCCAAATGAATTAAAATATTGGTATCGGTTACATTTAACCTTAAGGAGAGAATATGGCAAAAAAAATTACTTTATTATGCGCAGCTGGTATGTCAACTAGTTTATTAGTAACTAAAATGAAACAAGCTGCAGAAAAAAATGGCTGGGAATATGACATTGCAGCTTATTCATTAGCAGAAGCACCTACAGTAGTACCTGATTCAGCTATCGTGCTTTTAGGTCCTCAAGTACGTTTTAATGAAAAGAAACTAAAAGAACAATATCCGGATAAAATAATTCGTTGTATCGAAATGAGAGATTATGGTACTATGAATGGCGATGCTGTACTTAAATTTGCTCGTAAGGAAATGGGCGAAGAATAAAAAACTTATAAAGAGGCTGTGACAGATAGTGCAATTTCGCATTAAAACTGTTACAGCTTCTTTTTTAATATAAACATTATATATTTATAGTTTTTTAAACAATTCAAAAAAGAACTAATTACATTTAGCTAATTTTTATTGTGTTGTCTT
>JAAZCQ010000002.1 GCA_012513225.1 Erysipelotrichaceae bacterium | reverse complement strand
TGTTCATAATAAAGTTAATTGTTTGGTCTTTTAAATCCTTAATTTTCAATCTTAATTTACTTACACCAGTATCTGTTAGCATTGCGCTTTTATCATTTAATATATCAATTAATTCCTTTATAAATTCTTTTTCTATTATGTAATTGTATGCTGCTATTTTAGCATCTTTTATAAGATCAGAACCAACATCCGCTTCTGCATATTTTCTAAGTTCTTCTTTTATCTTGTTTTTACCCTCAGATAATGTTATTAAACCTGCTTGAATATCCGCTACTACCGCATTACAGCTTTCTGTAAGCTTATTTATTACGGTACCTGCAGCCTCTTCAAAAATTGAATTTATTGTGGTATTTAAATTAGTGCTTAAATCATCCTTAAACTGCTGCAATTTCTCTTCTCCCATAGATTGAAGTTCCTTGTCAGCTTTGTCTAATAATTCTTGTAACTTTGTTGCTCCTTTATCAATAGCCTGATTAGCTAATTCTGTACCAACATCAACTGCCACATTCTTTACTTCATTAAGGAGTCCTGTAGTACTTACCTTCCAAGTATCTTTGTTCTTATAGATAGGTACTGGCATCCCCTGCTTTAAGTAAACCAAATCTAATGATGTCTCTGCCAAAGAGAAGCCTATTATTACGATTGCCTGAACTAAGGGTTCAGGGAACAAGCCGAAAGTAGCAGCAGATATGGGAAAAGCAATAATATGCGCATCACTTCTTATCTGTGGACTTGTAAATGCATAGATGGTGTTTAAAGTAAATCTTATAGCGAAAATTGAACCATATGCATAGCCAATATTGGTGCTTATATCTGTGTTTCCAAAAATTAAATATTCTATTTCACCACCAAAGGCATAATTATTTTCCTTATTAATTTCTACATTTGTTAATGTCTTTGCTTTAGCTAGCACCTCATCACTATCATTAGCTTTAGCTATTATGGAAGCATATGATAAACTACGACCAGCGTCCTTTTCAACCTGATAGCGCAGCTCATTGTAGTAAGCATTATGACTAAACATCTTCATCATAGTTCATGTTAGAAATCTCTTACCAACAAATATATTTATTCTATTCGGACACCTTGTCCGATTATTTTCGAATTTAACAGATTAATAAAGTACTTAGGTTATTGCTATGCTGACAATTAAGCCAGCATAGCACATAACTTTTCCTTATAATTACTTTTCATCTCTTAATGTTTTTATCATAGCATCTACTACTTTGGTTATTTCGTCGGTATATTCTTGTTTTTGATCTTCACTTGAATTTACTCCAACTACATACACTGGATAATTTTTAAAGAAGGTTACATATCCTACTACATATCTAACCTTTACTATCTCACCTTTAAGTTCCCTAGTAAAATGTCCTGTAAATCTTAACACTTCTCTTCCTGCTACTGTCATTTTCTCTGTGTTTTCAACCTCTAAATCTTTTATATCAACATAGCACTTTCGGTCACTTGATATTATAATAGCCCTTTTTACAACAGGTAGTATATCTTCAAGTTCTTTCACATCTTCCAATTTAAAATTGTGTATTGAAGCACTTTCATCATCAAAGCCAGCGACAATAACAAAGTATTGACTGTCTACATTCCACATTCTAGAGGCACCTTCAGTCATCTCATGATATGCAGGTGTATCAATATAAAAATTTATACTTGGATCTTTATATGTTTTAGTTAAAAAATCTGCTCTTTCATAATCAGAACCTTCATCCTTGTTTTTTTCATTACCTTTTTCTGACCCTTTATTGTTTTGTGTTGTTGCAGTCTGGTTATCTGTTTTAGTTTCCTTTTCTTGTGAACATCC
>JAAZCQ010000038.1 GCA_012513225.1 Erysipelotrichaceae bacterium | reverse complement strand
AGGTTTGGCACCTCGATGTCGGCTCATCGCATCCTGGAGCTGAATTCGGTTCCAAGGGTTGGGCTGTCCGCCCATTAAAGCGGTACGCGAGCTGGGTTCAGAACGTCGTGAGACAGTTCGGTCCCTATCTGTTGTGGGCGTTGGAAATTTGAGGAGCGCTGTCCCTAGTACGAGAGGACCGGGATGGACGTACCTATGGTGTACCAGTTGTCACGCCAGTGGCATAGCTGGGTAGCTAAGTACGGATTGGATAAGCGCTGAAGGCATCTAAGCACGAAACCAACTTCAAGATTAGATTTCCCATTCACTTGATGAAGTAAGATCCCTTGTAGACTACGAGGTTGATAGGTCAGAGATGTAAGCGTAGCGATACGTGTAGTTGACTGATACTAATAGATCGAGGATTTAATCACACGAGAATTGTAAAGACGCACACACAACTTTAAGAAAGAATTAATGTCAATATCTATTATTTAGTTTTCAGGGAATAATCTCTGTAGATCTGGTGATTATGGCGAGATGGTCACACCTGTTCCCATCCCGAACACAGAAGTTAAGCATCTCAACGGCGAATATAGCTATGCCCGCCATAGTGAAACTAGCAAATTGCCAGGTTAAAGAGGATACCTCATGGTATCCTTTTTTTATTATTATAAATTAGAGGAATTATGAAAATATTTGTTACAAAAAGTAAAGAAGAAACTCAAAATCTAGGATTAAAGTTAGGAAAAAATGCAAAACCAGGCATGATATTTACTTTATATGGAGAATTAGGTGCTGGAAAAACAACTTTAACTCAAGGCATTGGCAAAGGACTTAATATTAATAAGACAATTAATAGTCCTACTTTTAATATTTTAAAAATTTATGAAGGTGATTTGGTTTTAAATCATATTGATGCGTATAGACTAGAGGGGTTAGACCAAGATTTGGGATTTGAAGAACAATTAGATAGTAATGGTTTGACAGTTATTGAGTGGCCAGAATATATTGAAAACTTGATTGACGATGAGTATTTAGAAATAAATATTGAAATTAATGAGGATTACAGCAGAACAATAACAATAATACCTAAAGGGTTAGAATATGAAAAGTTCTTGAAGGAGATTCTATGATTACATTATGCATAGATACAAGTCATAAATATCTTACAGTTGCTTTACTTAAAGATTATGAAATATTAGTATCGTTTCAAGAAGAGTGTTTTAAAAAACAATCAGAGAAAGTTTTTGTAGTATTAAATGATCTTTGTTTAAAAGCTAATATTAATCCTTTAGATATTAATGAAGTAGTTATTAGTAAAGGACCTGGTAGTTATACTGGTGTAAGAATAGCTATGAGTATTGCTAAAGTGATGTGTACTTTAAATAATATTCCTCTCTATACTTTAAACACTTTACAATTATATAGTGCAAATATTGAAAATTGTGCTGTAATTATGGATGCTAGAAGCAATAGAGCATATATAGGAATATATAATAAAGGTAATACTATCTTAAAATCAACTGTTTATGAAATAAATATAATTAAAGAATTAATTGGTGATAATTTTCTAGTTGGTGATTTATCTTTAATTGATAAAGAAGATTTTTATCCTAATATTTCTAAAGCTTTTTTAGATTTAAGACCTTGTTGGGAGAAAGTTGAAAATATTCATACGCTTACACCTGAATATTTAAAAGAAGCAACTACATATATGAAAAAATGATAATTAGAGAAATGGAACTAAATGATCTTTCTGAAGTGTTTGAAATTGAAAAATCTATATTTAGCTCATATTGGAGCATATCTGATTATAGGTATGAACTAATAGAAAATCCCTACTCTAAATACTATATATTAGAAGAAAATAATAGGGTTATTGGTTATGTTGGATATTGGATAACTTTTGATATAGCCCAAATTACTACAATAGGCATTTTAAAAGAGTATCAAGGAAAAGGTTACTCTAATAATTTAATGAAAAAAGTAATTGAAGATGTTAATAAGAGTAAATGTGAAAATATAAGCCTAGAAGTAAGAGTAAGTAATAAAACAGCAATTTCCTTGTATGAAAAGTACGGATTTCAAATTGTAAATATAAGAAAAAGTTATTATAGTGATAATCATGAAGATGCATATCTTATGGTTAAACCTTTAGGAGAAAATTTATGAGTAAGTATATATTAGCTTTAGAATCAAGTTGTGATGAAACTGCTTGTGCAATTATAAAAGATAACACTGAAATATTATCAAATGTTGTAAGTAGTCAAATAAATGTACATAAATTATATGGAGGTGTTGTACCAGAGGTTGCATCACGTATTCATATTGAAAATATTTCACTTGTTATAGAAGAAGCTTTAAAAGAAGCAAATATAGATATTAAAGATATAGATGCTATTGGTATAACTCAAGGACCTGGTTTAATAGGTTCTTTACATGTAGGAGTACAAGCAGCAAAAACTATTGCATGGCTTTATAATAAACCAATTATTCCAATTCATCATATTGCTGGTCATATATACGCTAATTCATTTGTAGATACTTTAGAATTTCCACTTCTTGCTTTAGTAGTTTCTGGAGGACATACCGAACTAGTTATGATGGAAGAAGACTATGAATTTGAAGTAATAGGAACTACACAAGATGATGCTATAGGTGAAGCTTATGATAAGGTAGCAAGATTATTAGGTTTAGGTTATCCAGGAGGCCCTGCAATAGATAATCTAGCAAAAAGTGGAAAAGCTAATTATAAATTACCTATTCCAAAAGTTGATAAGCCTTATGACTTTTCTTTTTCAGGCTTAAAATCGGCTGTAATGCAATTGATTAATAGATTAAAAAAGAATAATGAAGAAATAATTGATGCAGATATTGCATACATTTTTCAAGAAACTGCACTATCTTTATTGGTTAATAATACAAAAAAAGCTTTAAATGATTTTAAACCTAAACATTTAGTACTTGCTGGAGGGGTTGCAGCTAACTCAAGGTTAAGAGAATTAATGCAGGAATTAATAAAGGATTACCCCGATATTAAGTTAACAATACCTCCTTTGTGGTGTTGTACAGATAATGCTGCAATGATAGGTGCAGCAACAAGTATAGCTTATGATAAAAAAATGTTTAAAGACTTGGATTTTAGTGCTAGACCTTCTATGGATATAGAAATGCGTTAATTAATATAAATATTTCACAAACTAAAAATAAATGGTAGAATATACATGGTGATTAATATGAAAGATAATAGAAGAAAAGAGGAACATATTGAAAATAATGATACAATGATGGTTCCTAAAGCAACACTGCAGCGCTATCCGATTTATTTAAAAGCATTAAGACATCTTTCTAAAGAAGGTGTTTCAAAAATCATGTCTAATGAATTGTCAAAGCTAGTAGCAATTGAACCTACTACAATAAGAAGAGATTTTTCTTTTTTAGGAAAAATGGGTAAACAAGGCTATGGTTATGATGTAGAAATACTAATTGAAAAGTTTAGTGGAAAACTTGGTGTAAGTTTTGATGAGAAAATAATTCTTATTGGAATGGGTAACTTAGGAAAAGCTTTATTAAATTATAATAAGTGGAATAATGTAGTTGGTGAAATAGTTTGTGCATTTGATATTAATACAAAAAAATCTTTAAAGACTAGTATACCTGTTTATGATATAAATGAACTTGAAAATCATATTCCTGAAGGATGTAGAATTGCTATATTGTGTATCTCTTCTAATATTCAAGAAACAGTAGATAGATTGGTTGAAAATGGAATTACAGGTTTAGTAGATTTTACTTCAGAACATTTTATTGTTCCAAAAGATGTAATTGTAAAAGAAATAGATGTTGTTTCAAGTATACAAGAATTAGTGTTTCAAACTAATGCAATGAAAAAATAAAGATGGGAGAGTTTTATGTATAGTTTTATGACTGCACGAGAGTTATATGAGTTTTGTAATTTCGGTAGTAATATAGAAAAAGATCAAATTGAATATGTTGAGATGCAAGGTTGGATAAGAACTAATAGACATAGTAAATCTGTAGGCTTTATTGAACTAAATGATGGTACTTATTTTAAAGGGGTTCAATTAGTATATAGTGATCAATTAGACAATTTTAATGAAGTTAGTAAGTATCTTACAGGTACAGCTATAAAGGTAATTGGTTTATTTAAAAAAACACCTGATGCTAAACAACCATTTGAATTAGAAGTCAAAGAGATTGTTTTAGAGGGTAGTTGTGATAATTCTTATCCTTTACAAAAGAAAAGACATTCATTTGAATATCTAAGAGAAATTGGCCATTTAAGAGTGAGAACAAATACTTTTAATGCTGTATTTAGAGTTAGAAGTGTTTTATCTATGGCTATACATGAATTTTTTCAAAATCAAGGATTTATATATGTGCATGCACCTATTATTACTGGAAATGATGCTGAAGGTGCAGGTGAAGTGTTTACTGTAACAACTAGACATGATGATAAATATGATGAAGATTTTTTTGGTAAAAAAGCAAGTTTAACTGTTTCAGGTCAATTACAGGCAGAAGCATTTGCTTTAGCTTTTAGAGATGTTTATACATTTGGACCTACTTTTAGAGCGGAAAATTCTAATACTACGACTCATGCGTCTGAATTTTGGATGATAGAACCAGAAATTGCTTTTGCAGATTTAGATGATGATATGGACTTAATAGAAGACATGGTAAAAAGTTGTATTGAGTATGTCATGAATGAATGTCCTGAAGAAATGAATTTTTTTAATGAATTTATTGATAAAACATTAATTGAGCGTTTAAATCATGTTAAAGATTCAACATTTGAAAGAATGACTTATACTAAAGCAATTGAAATATTAGAAGCTGCTGATGTAGAATTTGAAAATGAAATTAGTTGGGGTATGGATTTAAATACAGAACATGAAAGATATATATCTGAAAAAATAGTAAAAGGGCCTGTATTTATTACAGATTATCCTAAAGATATAAAAGCTTTCTATATGAGATTAAATGATGATGGAAAAACAGTTGCTGCATGTGATTTATTAGTACCTTCTGTTGGTGAATTAGTAGGGGGATCACAGCGTGAAGAACGTTTAGATTATTTAGAAAAACGTATGGAAGAAATGGGTGTTCACAAAGAGAGTTTACAGTGGTATTTAGATCTTAGAAGATATGGTGGCTGTAATCATGCTGGTTTTGGATTAGGTTTTGAAAGGTTTATGATGTATATTACTGGAATGCAAAATATAAGAGATGTTGTGCCTTTTGCAAGAACTCCAAAGAATTTATTATTTTAGAAAGGAATAAAGCCAATAAGCTTGGCTTTCTTTTTTATGGAAGAATATATATTAAAAGTAAATGAAGATGGAAGTAAAATAACTGTAAAAGATGTTCATGCAGTTCTTTTACAGATGTTAAAAGATATAGATAAGATTTGTAGAGATAATAATATCCCTTATTTTTTAAATGGAGGTAGTGCTTTAGGTGCATATAGACATCAAGGATTTATTCCTTGGGATGATGATGCTGATATTGCAATGATGAAAGATGATTATTATAAATTTATAGAGGTTTTAGAAAAAGATTTAGATAAAGAAAAATATGTTTTTCATTGTTATGAAAAAGATAAAAGATATAATCCTTTAATTCCTGCAATGAAAATAAGAAAAAAAGGTACATATGTAAAGGAAACAAACACATTATTAGAAAATAGGATTACAGAATGTGATGGTATTTTTATAGATGTGTTTGTATATGATTATTGCAGTGATAAGAAATCTAAAGATTTACCTTTTAGACTATATAATATGATTTTAGCACCTGTTATTATGTTATTTGATAATATTAAAATTAATCCAATTATTTTAAAAAATACATTTATTAAAAATGCAAGAAGCTATGGTGATAGAAATAAAAATTCTGATTATGTTGGATTTGATTTATGTTGGACATTTAAAAATCCTTTGAAACCTTTTATATTTAAAAAAAGTGATTTATTTCCTGTTAAGTATGTAAAGTTTGAAGATACAACCTTACCTATAGCAAACAATCCTGAAGAATATTTAAAGGTAGCAATAGCCCCAGATTATATGAATTTACCACCAAAAGATAAAAGAAATCCAAAACATATAGTGGATATAAAATTATAAATGTTGTATCAAATTAATAAAGGAAGTAAATCTTTTGGGGCATTTGATGTTTTTACAGACATACAATTTGAAATAAATAATGATGAAAAAATAGCTGTAGTAGGAAGAAATGGCTGTGGAAAATCAACATTATTAAAGTGTATTGTAAATCAAGAAACTTTAGATAGTGGAACAATACATAAACAAAATAATATAACTATAGGCTATCTTTCTCAAAAGACTCTTGAAGATGAAGATAAAACTGTTTTAGATGAGTTGAATGAAGCTTTTGAAAAAATTTTTGAGATTGAAGAAGAGTTAAAAGAAGTTGAAGTTTTAATGAAAACTGATTATTCTGAAAAAATCTTAAATAAGTATGCTTTATTACAACATGAATATGAAAATTTAAATGGCTATTCATATCAATCAGAAAGAAATACAGTATTTACTAAGTTTGGTTTTAAAGAAGAAGATTTAAATAGAGAGATTAAAACCTTTTCTGGAGGGCAAAGAACAAGGATTGCTTTTGTAAAGTTACTATTAAGCAAGCCGGATATTTTATTGCTTGATGAGCCTACAAACCACCTAGATCTTGAAACAATTGAATGGTTAGAAGGGTATTTGAAAAGATATCCAAAAGCTGTTATTCTTGTGAGTCACGACAGGATGTTTTTAGATGGTATTACTGATGTTGTTTATGAAATAGAATATGGGAAAATGAGTAAGTATGTTGGAAATTATTCTTCTTTTGTACATAAAAAAAGAAATGATTTAGAAAAGATGCAAAGTGCATATGTAAATCAACAAAAAGAAATAGAAAGATTAGAAACTTTAATTGATAAATTTAGATACAAGAAAAATAAAGCGACTTTTGCACAATCAAAAATAAAATATTTAGATAGAATGGATAAAATAGAAAATCCAAATAGTCCTGACAATAAGACATTTAAAGCTAAATTTAAATCAAAAGTAAAAGGTGGAAAAACTGTTTTAACAATTGAAGATTTAAGTGTTGGATATGATAAAGAATTATGTAATGTATCTTTAAATATAATGCAAAAGGATAAAATAGCTATAGTTGGAGCAAATGGAACAGGCAAATCTACACTATTAAAAACCCTTATTAACCAGGTTAAACCATTAGGAGGATCGTTTTTATATGGTCATCAAATAGAGGTAGGGTATTTTGATCAACAACTTGCACAATTTAATATAAATAAAACTGTAATAGAAGAGTTATGGGATGAATATCCAGATTTAGATAGAACTACAATAAGAACAGTTTTAGGACAGTTCTTATTTAGTGCAGAAGATGTATTTAAAAGTGTAAGTGTACTATCTGGTGGAGAAAAAGTAAGATTAAGTTTTGCTAAATTGCTATTGAAACAAGCTAATTTTCTTATTTTAGATGAACCTACTAATCATTTAGATATACCAGGTAAAGAAGCTTTTGAAGAATCGTTAAAAGAATTTGATGGAACTATTTTATTTGTTTCTCATGATAGATATTTTATAAAACAAATTGCTACTTCTATTCTAGAAATTAATGATAATGAAATACAATATTATCCTTATGGCTATGAGCAATATTCTAATAAAGAAGAAGTTATTATTGAAAAACCAAAAGTGAAACAAGAAAAACAAATTATAAAACCAATTAATGCTAAAAAAGAGATTTCTAAATTAGAAACTAAAATACAAGAATTAGAGGATTTATTACAAATAAAAAGAGAATTAAGATTTGAACCAGAATATTATCATGATTATCAAAAGATGAATGAATTAGATAAAGAAATAGATGACATTCATAATGAAATTGAAAACCTTATGGATAAATGGGAAGAGTTAAACAAATACCATTGAGAAAATACTAATAATTAGGTATAATCGAGGTATAAAAAAGGAGATAAATATAAGTATGGCAAATTGTTTAGTAGCTCAATCTGGTGGACCATCATCAGTTATCAACGCAACAGTAGCTGGTGTTGTTAAGGCTAATCAAATGAATCAAATTTATGATACTGTTTATGGTGGATTAAACGGAATTGAAGGAATCTTACAAGAAAAATTTGTAGATTTAACAAATATGAGTGATGAAGAAAATAGAATTCTTCAACAAACTCCATCTAGTGCTTTAGGTTCTTGTCGTTATAAACTTAAAAGAGAAAACGTAGCAGATTTTGAAAAATTATTTGAAATTTTAGAAAAGTATAATATTGAAACCTTATTTTACACTGGTGGAAACGACTCAATGGATACAGTTTATGCATTAAGTGAATATGCAGCAAAACATGGTATAACAAATCATAGATTTGTTGGATGCCCTAAAACTGTAGATAATGATTTAATGGTTACAGATCATTGCCCAGGATTTGCATCAGCTGCAAAATTTATTGCAAATACAGCATTACAAACTTGGTTAGATTTTAATGTTTACACAAGACAAGAAGTATTTATCCTTGAAACTATGGGAAGAGATGCTGGATGGTTAGCAGCTAGTGCTTGTTTAAGTGGTAAGGTTGACTTAGTAGTATTACCTGAAGAAGTATTTGATAAGGATGTTTTCTTAGCAGAAGTTAAAAAATGCATTGATGAAAAAAATAAATGTTATGTAGTTGTTTCTGAAGGTATTAAATATGCTGATGGAACATATGTTAGTGCTGGAGAATCAAAGAATGATACATTTGGACATGCTATTTTAGGTGGTTCTGGAAATGCAATTAAAGATTTAATCTTAAATTCAGGCACAGCTGAAAGATGTAAAGTTCAAGATTTATCAACTGCTCAAAGATGTCATTCAACTGAACAATCATTAGTTGATGTTACAGAAAGTTTTAGACTTGGTATGTCTGCTCATATGAGAAGTATGGATAAAAACTTTACTGGAATGATGGTTGGTATTAAACGTAAAGAAGGAAAAGAATATGATGTTGAATTCTTTGCTACAGAAGCAAAAAATGTTGCAAATCATGTTAAACCTTTCCCTGAAGAATGGATGCTTCCAAACTATACAGGAATCAGCCAAGAAGCAATAGATTATTTGGCACCGTTAATTGTTGGAGAACCTGATACAATAATGGTAGATGGGATCCAAGCTTATGTTACACCGTATTATATGAAATAAAATACAAAAGCTTCTAATCATATGGTTAGAAGCTTTTTTAGTGGCAATTTAAAATTTGATGGGGATTTAAACTAATAAAAACGATGAAGAACGAAGCATAGAGGTAAGCTTTCAGTGTTAGTAAATCATCTTTTTATAATCAAATAAATTTAAATAAAAATTATATTTTATGTGATCCTCTAGGTTTCCCAGCTCTTTTATTAGATTTTAAGTTAGCAGTAAGAGAGTATGATATGAATCTACTAATAGAATAAATAGATCTAGCTTTAAATAGTTCTAAATTAGATAAAGCATTTGATATACTAATCACAATTTTAATATGGAGTTTTTCTTAAGTCCTGAACACCTCGTACTATTTTAGAGATAAAACATAATAAATAGAAAAAAATTATAATATTGATGTTTAAACGGTGTTATATTTTTATTTAAATATAATACTAATTATGCTTTATTACATTAATGAGATTAATTGACTTATATTGTGAAAAGTCCTAAAATTAAAGCAGACTTTAGATTTGGGAGGAAAGAAATGAAAAAGTTAATAATAAGTCTGTTAGCTGTTTTATTATTAGTTGGATGTTCTAGTACAACAACAAAACCAACTACAACTACAGAAGAAACAGATGATACAACAGAACTAACTACATCTTCTAAAGAGCTTACAGTAGCTACTAATAGAGAAGTTAAGTCTATGGACTATGTTACTACAGCATTGGCGTCAGATCATGAAATCAATGGTAACTTGGTTGATGGTTTATTAGAAAATAACGCTAATACAGTACTTGTAGGTGCTCTTGCTGAAGAGTGGTCTGGTAATGAAGACAAAACAGTTTGGACATTTAAACTTAGACCTGATGTAACTTGGGTTACAGCTACTGGTGAAGAATATGACACAGTTAAAGCTGAAGATTTTGTTACAGGTTTAAGACATGGTGCTGAATTTGATTCTGGTACATCATGGTTATTACAAGGAGTTATTGATGGATATTCTGAATATTTAACTAGTGACTTTAGTGATGAAGCATGGAGTAAAGTAGGTGTTAAAGCTGTTGATGAATTAACAGTTGAATATACTATGGCAAAAGATGATGAAGGTAATTCAATATCTGTTCCATACTTTGATTCAATGACTACATATGCAGTTTTATTTCCAGTTAATAAACAATTCTTAGAATCAAAAGGTGAAGGATGTAAATTAGGTACACCTGATAAAGAATCATGTGAATTTGGTACAGTTAAATTAGATTCTATTTTATATAACGGTGCTTATATTCTTACAACTAATGATGATAAATCTCAAGCAGTTTTAACTAAAAATGAAGCTTATTGGGATGCAGAAAATGTATTTATGGAAAAAGTTACAAGAATTTATGATGCTGGAGAAGATCCTTATTCAACAATAAAAGGTTTTGAACAAGGTATTTATTCTCAAGCAAGTTTAAATACAACTTGGGAAGATTATCAAACTTATCTTGATAAGTATGAAGATAATGCTTATTTCTCAATACCTAATGCTTCTGTATTTGGTGTAGTATTTAATTACAATAGACAAGTATTTAATGAAACAAATTATGCAACTGATTCTACATTAAAAGAAAATACAATTGCAGCAATCAGAAATGAAAATTTCCGTAAAGCAATTAGAGCTGCATTTGACTTAAAAGCTTATTTATCAATTGGTGCTCCGGAAGCTTTAGCACTTGAATCAATTAGAAATGTGAATAACTTCCCTGAAGCAGGTACACAAAGTGATGGTACATTATATTATGATCAAGTAACAAAAACATATAATGAAGCAACAGGAGAAAACAGAGATCTTAATGATGGTGTTGATACTTTCTTAAGCAAAGAAGAAGCTTTAGCATATATTGATGCAGCTAAAGAAGACGGAATTGAATTTCCAATTCATTTAGATATGCTTGTTAATGAAACAAGTGATTCTCAAACTAAAAAAGCTAATTCAATGAAAAAATCAATTGAAGAAAATACTGATGGGCAAATTGTAATTGAACTTGTATTAAGAAATACAGATACTGTTAATAATATTGCTTATTATAACAATGATCCAGCTGCAGCAGATTATGATATTTCTACTTATACTGGATGGGGACCAGATTATGCTGACCCTAAAACATTTGTTGATATTTATTCACCTATTACAGGATACTATATGACTTCAATGGGTCTTGGAACTGTTGATAAAGATGGTAAAGTTGAAGATTTAGAAATCAAAGAATTAGTTGGATTAATGGAATATGAAGAATTATATAGAGTAGCAGATGCTATAGTAGATGATATGGATGCTAGATATCAAGCTTTTGCAAAAGCTGATGCATTTTTAGTAGAAAAAGCATTCTATATTCCTACATCTCAACAAACTAGAGGACAATTAGTTTCTAAAATTGTACCATTTAGTAGACCTTATTCACCTTATGGTACTTCAGAGTACAAATATAAAAATTTAAGATTACAAGATGATATAGTAACTGTTGAACAATATGATAAAGCTTATGAAACTTG
This sequence comes from Erysipelotrichaceae bacterium, assembly GCA_012513225.1. Classification (GTDB taxonomy): domain Bacteria; phylum Bacillota_I; class Bacilli_A; order Erysipelotrichales; family Erysipelotrichaceae; genus UBA9076. The sequence goes on along the minus strand of JAAZCQ010000038.1, from coordinate 42,258 downwards.
GTTAAAAAATAAGTAATAAAAAATGGTTGTTAAAGGGTTGAGGTATACTCAACCCTATTTAATTTAAGGAGATAGTTATGAAAAAATATATATGGAATAGACTTTTAAAATCTATCCTATCTATTCTTATAGTAGTATCTATCGTTGTGATAATGGTTTATACTTTGGTTCCAGTATCGAAAATATTTGAAAATGATCCAGCTCACCAAAAATTGAAAACAAATTATAAAACGGTTTATGTTTATGGGAAGTTGGAAGAACTAGGTTATTTAGATTACTATACAATCGGTGAAATGTGTGTTGCAAAAAAATCTGAAGATATAAATGCATGTACAACATCCGGTAGTCAAGAAAATATCAAAGTTTTAAATGAATTTGAAGCCGATGGATTTACAGTTGAAGAATTGACTCAATATGATGAGTTGCAAGGAAGATCATTTGCGTATAGAAAGTACAGCGTTCCAGAATTATTATGGAAGTTTTTTTCTAAACTTGTTGTGATTGATCATCCTTATAAAATTCAAGATCCTAAAAATAGTGATATGAATAGGGGATATAGTATTGAATCAGATTATAATAATATTCCTGCAGTAGTATGTAGTGGTTGTAATTATAAATATCAGCTTTATTTAGATAGTTCGTTTCCTTTCATACATTCTAATATATTAAAATTTAATTTTGGCATATCATATCCAACAAACTCTGGAGTAGCCACAATTGATGTAATTGGTAATGGTCAAGGAAGTATGAAAAGTTTTGAACAAAAATTCCCTACTGGAGAAGTGTCAAAGAGTCCTATATTACAACATACTTGTAAGTATAAATACGAGACAGATCATTTAGATCAAAAACGTTTTACTGATAATTATGCAAATTGTACACTTCAATATGATTCTCCATCAATGATAAAAACATCATATATTTTTGGGATAGCATCATTAATACTTGCTTATTTAATAGCAGTTCCTTTTGCTATTTCTATGGCAAGAAATAAAGGAAAGACTATTGATAAAGCAGGAATAGCACTTATTAATATTTTAGTTGCTGTACCATCATTAGCTTTAATATTTTTTGTGAAATATATTGGTTTTGGGTTTGGTTTACCTGATAAGTTTCCACAACTAGGATTTACAAATATTAAATCTTATATTCTACCTGTTATTATATTGGCATTATTGACTATGCCATCTCTTATGACATGGATAAGAAGATATATGGTGGATCAAGCTAATGCGGATTATGTTAAGTTTGCTAAAGCGAAGGGATTATCTAAAAAGGAAATTTCACAAAACCATATTTTTAAAAATGCAATAATTCCTATAGTTAATGGTTTACCTAGCTCTATCATTTTAGCAATTTCAGGAGCTGTTATTACTGAATCAGTATTTTCAATTCCAGGAATGGGAAAGATGCTTCCTGATGCAATAAAGGCTTCTAATAATAATATGGTTATAACTCTAACATTTATATTCACCTCATTATCTATTCTTTCAGTATTCTTAGGTGATTTATTGATGACAGTTGTAGATCCTAGAATATCTTTAAATGCAAAGAAAGGAGAAAAGAAATGAGTAAAGAAAATATAATAAGTAATGATAGTTTTGAGTTTTATAAAGTTGATGACTCAGCATCTGAAGTAATTGCTGCTCCAGAATATTCTTACTGGAAAAGTGTTTTTAAAACATTCTTTTCTTCTAAAATTGCGATTTTTATGTTAGTAATCATGTTATTTGTAATATTGATGTCATTTATACATCCACTTATCTCTAAATATGATAATCAAAATATGGCATATATTAATGACTCATCTAAATGGTATCTTAGACCTTCATTAGAACATCCTTTTGGAACTGATGATGTTGGTAGAGATATGTTTGATATGGTTTGGGCAGGCGCTCGAACAAGTTTATTTATTGCAATTGTTTCAACTCTTATAACAACTGTAATAGGAACTATAGTAGGTATGTTTTGGGGATTTTCTAAAAAAATAGATGTATTTATGATTGAAGTCTATAATATTGTTTCTAATGTTCCTTTTACATTAATTGTAATGATTATATCTTTTACACTTAGTTCAGGTGTATGGCAGCTTATATTTGCATTATCTTGTACATCGTGGATTGGAACTGCTTATTTTATAAGAGTTCAAGTTATGATTATTAGAGATAGAGAATATAATCTTGCGTCTAAGTGTTTAGGATCATCAACATCTAAAATAATATTTCATAATATATTCCCGTATTTGATTTCTGTATTAGTAACTAATATTTCTAGGGATGTGCCTCATTTTATTTCTTATGAAGTCTTTTTAAGTTATATAGGTGTTGGTTTATCAGAAAAGGTAGCTTCTTTAGGAAGAATAGTTCAAACTAATGCTAAATATATGCAGTCAGCACCTTATTTATTTGTAATACCAGTGTTTGTCACAGCACTAATCTCTGTATCTTTATATATTGTTGGGCAAACTTTAGCTGATGCGAGTGATCCTCGTAATCATATGATATAGGTGAAATATGGAAAATAATATTATATTATCTGTAAAAGATTTAGAAGTAAAATTTAAAGTTAGGGACAGAGAACTAACTGCAATTAGAAATATTTCAATGGATTTTGAAGAAGGTAAGGTTGTAGCGATTGTAGGTGAAAGTGGAAGTGGAAAATCAGTTTTCACAAAAACATTTACCGGTATGTTAGATATAAATGGAAGAATTACAAATGGAGAGATATATTTTGAAAATGAAGATATTTCAAAAATTGTAAAAGATAGTGAATGGGAAAGAATAAGAGGAAAAAAGATTGCGACTATATTTCAAGATCCAATGACTTCATTAAATCCTGTTAGAACTATTGGTTATCAAATTTCAGAAGTAATTATAAAACATCAAGGAAAATCTAAAGAAGATGCAAAACAGCTTGCTATTGAATTGATGCAAAAAGTAGGTATTAAAGATGCAGAAAGCAGATATGATGAGTATCCATTTCAATATTCTGGTGGTATGAGACAAAGAATAGTTATTGCTATTGCTTTAGCTTGTAAACCAAAGATATTGATTTGTGATGAGCCAACAACTGCTTTGGATGTTACTATTCAAGCGCAAATCATACAATTAATTAAAGATTTAGCTGAAGAATACAAGTTTACGACAATATATATAACTCATGATTTAGGAGTTGTAGCTAATGTTGCAGATATTGTGGCTGTAATGTATGCAGGTCAAATTGTTGAATATGGATTAATAGAAGAAGTGTTCTATGATCCTAGACATCCATATACTTGGGGACTTTTATCATCATTACCTCAACTTGGAGATAAAGGTGATGATTTATTCGCAATTAAAGGTACACCTCCATCATTATTTCAAGAGATTAAAGGTGATGGATTTGCACCAAGAAGTGAGTATTCTTTGAAAATAGATTTTGAAAAAGAGCCTCCAATGTTTAAAGTATCTGATACACATTATGCAAAAACATGGCTTTTAGACCCAAGAGCTCCAAAAGTAGAAAAGCCAAAGACAATACAAAACCTTCATGAAAAAATGCTGAATCTAACTTCAAAAGGAGGTGTCTACAGTGACAGAGATAAATAGAGAAATAATATTAGATGTAAAACACCTTGAAGTTACATTTGTAAATAACAAAAAAAGTTTTAGAGCTGTAAAAGATGTAAATTTTGAAATCTATAAAGGTGAAACATTTGCCTTAGTTGGTGAAAGTGGAAGTGGAAAAACTACTATTGGAAGAGCTATTATAGGATTAAATGATACATCAAATGGAGATATTATTTATAAAGGAAAAAAAATCAATACTCATTTATCTAAACAAGAATCTAAAGATTTAACTAGACAAATGCAAATGATATTCCAAGATCCAGCTGCTTCACTAAATGAAAGAGCAACTATTAGTTATTGTATAGCTGAAGGTTTAGATAATTTCAAGCTTTATAAAGATGAAAAAGAAAAACAAGAGAAAATAGATAATGCTTTAAAATCTGTAGGATTATTACCAGAACACAAGTCTAGATATCCTCATGAGTTTTCTGGAGGACAAAGACAAAGAGTTGGAATTGCTAGAGCAATGGTTATGGAGCCAGACTTCATTATTGCTGATGAGCCTATTTCTGCACTTGATGTTTCAATTAGAGCTCAAGTCTTGAATTTAATGAATAAATTTAAAGAGGAAAGAGGTCTAACTTATTTATTTATTGCTCATGATTTATCTGTTGTTAGATATTTCTCAGATAGAATTGCAGTTATACATAAAGGAAGAATAGTGGAAATTGCTCCTACTGAAGATTTATTTGCTTACCCTTTACATCCATATACTAGATCTTTACTTCAATCTGTTCCTATGCCTGATCCTAGAATTGAAAAGAGTAAAGAATTACTGATTTATGATGAATCAAAAAGAGATTTATCTGGAGAAAAACCAAAACTTAGAGAAATAGTAAAAGATCATTATGTGTTTATGAATGATAGAGAAAAAGCTGAGTATGAAATAAAACTTGAAAAAATGATAAAAGATAAAGAAGAATCTAATAAATAAAATGGAAGGAAATACCTTTCCATTTTTTTATTATGTTTAAGGTTTAAGTTATAAAAGTAAAAAAAAATATGTATTTATTTTATATTTTGAAAAGTTTTCAAATAGATATTTTTTACTGAAAATATTCATGAAATACTTTTCGTATATATTGAATACTTTTCATTAATAATATATAATATTTAAATGTTGAGGGAAAAAAATGAATAAGAAAATGCTTAATTATATTTTGAAGAGATTCCTTTTAGCATTGTTTACTATATGGATTGTTATAACTATAACTTTCTTTATTATGCATGCTGTTCCAGGGGGACCTTTCCTTTCTGAAAAGGCTGCTTCACCAGAAACTACTGCCGCATTACAAGCTAAGTATGGGTTAGACAAGCCAATATTAGAACAATACTTTAATTACTTATCAGGTGTTATAAAATTTGATTTTGGTCCGTCTTTAAAATATAAAGGAATTACTGTAACAGAGCTAATTGTAACAGGATTTAAAACAAGTGCTTTTATTGGTGGAATTGCTGCATTAATTGCTATTCTTATTGGTGTTTTTTTAGGATCAATAGCTGCTGTTAATCATAAAACAAAATTAGATCAAGCAATAATGTTTTTTTCTACTGCGTTTGTTGCATTACCATCGTTTATTACTGCAAGTATTTTATTACTTGTGTTTTGTGTTAAGCTTCAGTGGTTTCCTGCAAATGGATTGACTACTAAAGGTTTAATATTGCCTATTATTTCTTTAAGTTTGTCGCCTATGTCGTATATTACAAGGCTTACTAGATCAAGTACCTTAGACGTTATGGGACAAGATTATATAAGGACTGCAAAAGCAAAGGGAGTTAATTATTGGGTTATAATATTTAAGCACTCTTTAAGAAATGCGCTAACTCCAGTAATAACTTATATTGGACCAATGCTTGCAAGTGTTTTAACAGGAAGTTTAGTTGTAGAAAAAATATTTACAGTTGCAGGAATTGGTAAATACTTTGTTTCAAGTATTGTCAATAGAGATTATATGATGATAATGGGGACAACAATATTTTTAACTACAATTGTTATTATTATGTTATTTCTTACAGATATAATGTACAAGATAGTTAACCCAAGAGTTGACTTAGAATAGGGGAGTGTAATGAGTAAAAAACCATTAAGTTTTCAGTTGGATTTATCTAAATTTAAAAAAGCTACTGAAGAAGAAAAAACTCAAACTGTCCAAATGCGTGAGTCAACAACATTTTGGAAAGATGGGTTTAATAGATTAAAGAAGAATAAAGTTGCAATGCTTTGTTTAACTATTATTGTAATAATAATTATAATTGCAATATTTGTTCCTATATTCTGGCCATATTCTTATGATCAAATGCTAGGAGTTAAACAAGGAGTAGGAGTAGATGGATCATATAATAATCTTGCACCATTTCAATTTGGTGCTACAGAATTACAGTTAAAGGCGCAAGGAAAGTTTGTTATGCCTCATATTTTTGGCACAGATGCACAAGGCAGGGATTATTTTATTAGAGTTATTTATGGGACAAGAATATCATTGTTTGTAGGAATTTTCGCTAGTATTATTGTTCTTATTATAGGTTTAATATATGGATCTATTTCTGGATACTTTGGAGGGAAAGTAGATCTTATTATGATGAGAATTGTTGATATTATCTATAGTTTGCCAGATATGTTAATAATAATTTTATTATCAGTTGTATTTAAACAAGTACTAACCCCATTTATTAAAGGAACATTTTTAGCAAAATTAGGTGTTGGTATGATTTCTATTTATATAGTTTTTGCATTATTATACTGGGTTAGTATGGCCAGATTAGTTCGTGGAGAAATATTAACTTTAAAACAAAATGAGTATGTGTTAGCTGCAAGATCTATTGGAGCTAAGCCATCTTATATTATTAGAAAACACTTATTGCCAAATAGTATGAGTGTAATTATAATATCTACAATGTTGCAAGTTCCTAGTGCAATATTTACAGAAAGCTTTTTAAGTTTCTTAGGTTTAGGAGTTAATATACCAATGCCATCACTTGGTTCTTTAGCAAGTGATGCATTAAATGGAATTAATTCTTATAGTTATAGATTAGTTATTCCTGCAGTTATGATTTGGTTAATAGTGTTGTCATTCAATTTGTTTGGGGATGGTATAAGAGATGCCTTTGACCCTAAGCTTAGAAAGTAGGTAATTAATGAGTAATCATTTATTAGAAGTAAATAATTTAAAGACTTCATTCTTTATTCCTGCAGGAGAAGTTAAGGCGGTTGATGATGTTAGTTTTACACTTGATAAAGGTGAGGTACTAGGTATAGTTGGAGAAAGTGGTAGTGGAAAATCTGTGACTGCATATTCAATTATGCAAATACTATCTAAACCAGGTGAAATAGTTGGTGGTAGTGTTAAATTTGATAATCAAGAATTAGTGGGTATGAGTGAAGCACAGCTTAGAAAAATTAGAGGCGCTAAAATATCAATAATATTCCAAGATCCAATGACATCTTTAAATCCTGTTTATACTGTTGGAAATCAAATAGATGAAGCTATAAAATTACACACTAACTTAAAAGGTGATCAAGTTCATAAAAAAACTATTGAAATATTAACTCAAGTTGGGGTTAATGACCCTGAAAAAAGAGCTAAACAATATCCTTTTGAATTTTCAGGGGGAATGTTACAAAGAGTTATGATTGCGATGGCTTTAGTTTGTGAGCCAGATATATTAATTGCTGATGAGCCTACTACAGCATTAGATGTAACAATACAGGCTCAAATTATGGAGTTAATGAGAGAACTACAAAAAAAACTAGGAATGTCTATAATACTTATTACACATGATTTAGGTGTTGTTGCGGATATGTGTGACAAGATTCAAGTTATGTATGCGGGTAAAATAGTTGAAAGAGGAACGGCAAAGGAAATATTTTATAATCCTAAACATGAATATACAAAAGGATTATTAAAGTCTATACCATCTACACAAAATAAGAAAAAACTAATTCCTATTCAAGGAAATCCTATAGATTTATTAAATATACCTAAAGGTTGTGCATTTTCACCTAGATGTGAACAGTGCATGAAAATATGTTTAGAGCAGTATCCAGCAGTAAAAGTTTTTAGTGAAACACAACAAGCTAGTTGTTGGATGAATGTATTTAAAGAATTGAAGGGAAGTGGCACTGTTGAGTAAGAATAAAGAAAAAGAGATTCTTTTAGAAGTTAAGAATTTGAAACAATACTTTCCTATAACTACTGGCTTTGGAAAAACTACGCCCTTAAAAGCTGTAGATGATGTTTCATTTAAAATTTATAAGGGTGAAACCTTAGGTCTTGTTGGTGAATCTGGTTGTGGAAAAACTACAACAGGAAGAACTATTATGCAATTGTATAAAAAAACCGATGGTGATATAAAATTTAATGGAGAACATGTTGAAACAAAAGAACAAATTAAAGATTTTAAAATTAAGACATCTATGGTTTTTCAAGATCCTTATTCTAGTTTAGACCCTAGAATGACAGTAGGAGATATTATTGCAGAACCTTTAGATGTTCATCATTTATATAGCTCTGTAAAAGAAAGGCAAAACAAGATTGAAAAATTAATGAGTTTAGTAGGTTTATCTAGTGAACACGCTACTAGATATGCCCATGAATTCAGTGGTGGTCAAAGACAAAGAATTGGTATTGCTAGAGCTTTAGCAACTGATCCTGAGTTTATTATTTGTGATGAGCCTGTAAGTGCTTTAGATGTTTCTATTCAAGCACAAATTATAAATACATTTGAAGATTTACAAAAAAACTTAGGCCTAACGTATTTATTTATTGCACATGATATACTTGTTGTTAAACACATTTCTGATAGGATTGCAGTAATGTATTTAGGTAAAATTGTAGAGATAGGAGATACTGATGAGGTTTATAACCATCCTAAGCATCCATACACAAAATCATTACTATCTGCAGTTCCTATACCTGATCCAAATACAATGATGGAAAAGAAAAGAATTGTGTTAGAAGGGGATATTCCTTCTCCATTAAATGCACCTAGTGGATGTGCATTTAGAACAAGGTGTCCTTATGCAAGCGAGGAATGTGCTCAAAAAGTACCTATATTAGAAAATGTAGGTAGTAACCAAGATGTAGCTTGTTTATTTTGGAAAGATATCCAAGATGGAATAAGAACACCAAATAATTTGGTTTAGACTGTTAATATAACAGTGTAAATATAGTCTATTAAAATAGCAGAAAGGAAAGAAATCATGAAAAAGTTTTTAAAAACATTAAGTGTTCTTTTACTTATTAGTGCTTTACTTGTAGGTTGTTCATCAACTTCAACTAATAGTACTGATTCAGGTGAAGAGACAACAGAAACTACAACTGTTGATGGAAATACTTGGGCAAAAACTTATGATGCATTAATATCAAAGTCAAAAGCAGAAAGTGACCCGACAGCAAGATTCGAATTACTACATGAAGCTGAAAATTTACTAATGAGTACTGGCGCTATCACACCTATTTACTATTATGTAAATAACTTTATGGCTAGTAAACGTATTACAAACTTCTACGCATCTCCTTTAGGATATAGAATATTTACTTATGCTCTAGTTGATGGAAAACCTGGAGGAACTATCGTTGCTTGTCTAGCAAGTGAGCCAGATACTTTAGACCCTGCAAAAAATACTACTGTTGATGGTGCTACCTATGCAGCAAGTGTATATGGTGGTCTACTTGGATACCAAGATGATGATGGACTTTTCATATTAACTGCTGATTTAGCTGCTGAAATTCCAGAAGCTGTAAAGAATGATGATGGAACTGTTACATATGAATTTAAATTACGTGATGGTTTAAAATGGTCTGATGATTCTGATTTTAAAGCAAGTGAATTTGTTTATTCTTGGAATCGTGCGGTTAGTCCTGATACTGCAGCTGATTATGCTTATTTATTTGAAGTTGTTGATGGATATGAAGATGCAATTGCTGGTAAAGGTGAATTAAATATTTCTGCAGATGATGAAGCAAATACATTTACTGTTACATTAATTGCAGATACTCCTTACTTCTTTGATCTAACTGCATTCCCTACATTTGCTCCAGTTAAACAATCAAGTGTTGAAGCTAATGAGGAAGCATGGGCTAATGATCCTGCCACAGCTATTTCTATGGGTGCTTATAAACTTGAAAGTAAAGAAACAGGAAAACAAATTACATTTGTTAAGAATGAAAATTATTGGAATGCTGAAAATGTAACTGTTGAAAAATTAAATTTTGCTTTATCTGATGATGATAATGCTATATTATCTAACTTTAAAACAGGTGATTACATGTTTATCGGAAGTTTCCCAATTAATGAAATTAATACATTAAAAGCAAATTATCCAGATGAGTTCTTCACTGTTCCTTACATTGGTACATATTATATTTCATGGAATGTAAATGCTCCAGAATTTGAAGATTTTGATGAAACTCAAAGAGAAGACATTAGATTAGCATTGGGCTTATTGTTAGATAGAAATCACATTGTAAATAATATTACTATGGGAGGACAAAATCCTGCAAATAGCTTTGTTCCTGATGGAATATCAGATTATAACGGAACACAATTTACAGCTCACAACGGAATTAATGGAGATGGATCTGGCTACTTTAGTGTTGATGAAGCAGATTATGCTGAAAATGCAGCAACAGCAGTTGAAATGTTAAAAGCAGTTGCTGATGATTCAGGATTATTCTCTTATACTGAAAGCGGAGACACTGTAATGTTTTTTGAAGGATTCCCTGAATTAATATATTTAACAAATAACACTACAGGACATATTGCTATTGCAGAATATATTCAAAGTGTATGGGGAAGCTATGGCATCACTATTAACATTGAATCTCAAGAATGGGCTACATTCTTAGATAACAGAAAAGCAGGAAACTACTCAGTTGCAAGAAATGGATGGATTGCTGACTATGATGATCCAATTAGTTTCTTAGATATGTGGGTTACTTCTTCTGGAAATAATGATGCTCAATTTGGAAAAGGCACTCATGGCCAATATACTGGCTATTAATCAATTAAATTAAAAACATAAGATATTTGAAAAACTCTATATTAATGTATAGAGTTTTTTATGTTAAATAATTATAATTTAAAACATTTGAATCGATATTATTAAAAGAGTATAATACATATTTGTAATAATACTAATAAAATAAATATAGAAAGAGGTAAGAGTAGTGAGTAAAGTTGAATTAATAAAAGAATTATCAAATGCATTTGGACCTAGTGGGTTTGAAGATGAAGTTTGTGAGATAGTGAAAAGAGAATTGAAAGATTTTGAAAATATTGAAGAAGATACATTGAGAAATATAAGATGTGAACTTAAACAAAATAGTGGAAAATATAAAATAATGTTAGATTCTCATATTGATGAAGTTGGCATAATTGTCCAAGCTATTAAGCAAAATGGAACAATGAATTTTTTAACTTTGGGAAGATGGGCTGAAACTTCACTACCTTCAAGCAAATTTAATATTAAAAATATTGATGGTGATTTAATAGAAAGTGTGGTTGCAATTAAACCACCTCATTTTATGAGTGTTGAAGAAAAAAGTAATACACTTACAATTTCTAATATGGTTTTAGATTGTGGCGCATTAAATGATAAAGAAGTTAAAGATTATTATAAATTAAAAATTGCAAGTCCTGGAGTACCTGCAGTAAAATGTGTTTATGATGAGAAAAAACAAACTTTTTTAGGAAAAGCATTTGACTGTCGAATAGGTGTAGCTGCTGAAATAGAAGTAATGAAAAGATTACAAAACAAAAAATTGAATGTTGATGTTTCAGCTGCGTTTTCTTCTCAAGAAGAAGTAGGTCATAGAGGGGTTTATAATAATGTAGAAAAAATTCAACCTAAGATTGCAATATGTTTTGAAGGTTGTCCAGCAGATGATACATTTATGGAACCTTATATGATTCAATCTGCACTAAATAAAGGAAGTATGCTAAGAAACTTTGATGTAACAATGATAACAAATCCTAGGTTTCAAAAGTATTCAATAGATTTGGCTAACAAATTGAATATCCCAGTACAAGAAAGTGTAAGGAGTGGTGGAGGAACAGATGGAGCTGCAATCCATTTAAAAGATATACCTACTATTGTTATAGGTATACCTGTAAGATATATTCACTCAAGTCACGGTTTTACTACTTTACATGATTTTGATGCCGCAGTAGATCTTGCTGTTGCTATTTGTGAAAATATAACAGAAGAAATTATTGATTCATTCTAAGATGTCGATGACATCTTTTTTTTATTATCAATATAAAAGTATACAGGTGTAAATAAGCAAATTAAACTAGCTAGTGTTAAAAGAATATATATTTTTGGAAGTAATAAAACTAAAAAATGTATTATTAACCCTATAGCTCCATACCAATAAAAAATAATAGAAAAGATATTTGGAAAAATAAAAACTAATATAAATAATACAATATTACTTATTAACGTAATATTGATAGTAGATTGCAATTGCTCTTTACTTAAATCATAAAAAAAGTATCTAGAAACTAGAACATAAGAAAATAAAACAATAACTATTTGAATGTTGAAAAAATATACTTCAAATATAGGATCAACAAATTGTAAAATCAGTTTAAACATAAAATTAAATAATATTGAAGTTATTGCTATATTTAGCATTCCAGAAATTCCTCTAAATTTATAAGGTATTGTTTTAATAATGATTTGATACTTTTTCATAGTGTTATTCTCCTTATATCAAAAGTATAACTTAAAAAGATGTTGTTTTAATTATTTTCAAAATTTGAAAATAAATAATTTCTCTTTTTTTTCATGCTATAAATAAACTGTAAATATTGGCCGATAATTTATAAAGATTTCAAAATAAATTTTGTGAAATTTATTATTTTTGTACTACTTAATGAAAAGGAGACAGAATATGTCAGAAAAAAAGAGTTTTTTAGATCATATTACAGATTTCACTTTAAAATTAGCAGATCCATTAGCTAGATTTGCTGAATTACCTTTAATATCTGCAATCCAAAATGGACTTGTTGCAGTGATGCCTGTCATTATTATTGGTTCAATATTTTTAGTTTTATATGTTTTAGGATCAGGTGCAGTGGGGGATGGAAATGCGTTATTACCTTTTTTAGCTCCTTATGCATCTCAATTAGTAATAGTAAATTCATATACAATTGGTTTTATTTCTTTATATACATCCATAACAATTGCTATGAATTATGGTGAGAAATTAGATTTAAACGTAAAAACAAGTGGTTTATTAGGATTAGTTGCATTTATTTTAATTACTCAAACCGGAGGTGGATTAGATACTACTGCATTTAGTGCATCAGGATTATTTATTACAATAGTAGTTTCAGCTTTATCTATAAGAATTTTCAAATTTATTTTAGATAAAAATATAGTTATTAAATTACCTGACTCAGTACCTCCTAATATTGGAAATGTTTTTACTGCTCTTATACCTTATGGAATAGTTATGACTATAGCTTGGTTTATTCGTACAATGGTGAATATAGATTTAGTTGATGTATTTTCTAATTTACTTACTCCATTTATTTTAGAGCCAATGGCAACTCAAGATATGAAATCTCTAATTGTAGTAGTATTATCATTCTTAATTGGATTAGTAATATATTATCCTTTCTGGAAACAATATGAAAAAGACTGTTTAGAAAAGGAGTCACTTAAAAATCAAGAAGCATAAGTACCTACAATGATTTTACTAGTTTGTCATATTTAATACTTATTAAATCTATGATGAATTCTAAAGAATAGTTATAGAAATTAGGTTCTCCTAATTCTCCTATTTGTATAAAATCATTTACATAAGGAATTGAAATAATATTTGGGTTTTTGGTTATACATATGATTTTTGCTTTTGTATTTTTCATATTAATTTGTAATTCTCTAACAGTATCATCAAATGTATATGGTAAAAGATATTGCCCACTAACTGTGATGATAATTATTAAAGTATCTTGTTTGGCATTAGAAATATAATTAATTTGATCATAAAAACTATTAAAAGTTAATGTTATTTTCTTATAAAATGCAAGATTAAATTGTAGCTCTTTTGCAAATTGATTTGAATTGCCTCTTCCTATTATTGCAACATTACTATAGTTATATATGTCTTCAACCAAGCTATCTATCTTAGTATAATCCAAATGTTGACTCATTGTTTCTAGCTCGAAGTATATTGAGTTTAGTAAATTATGAGGTAGATCAATACTGTATTTATCATTAAGAAATGGTGTGGTCTTGTTAATAAAGCTTGTAGGTGTACTAAGAATTTCTTTAAAGTCAGCAAATCCATTACAACCAATAAATCTACAAAATCTAGAAATTGTTGCAGGTGATACAAAACAAAGATCAGCTAGTTCATTAATGGATAAACTATCTATTAAATCTAAATTATTTAATATAATTTTTGTGATATCATAGTTTATTCCACTTTGTGAAGGATCGTTAATTATTGATAATAATATTTCTAGTACAAAATTCATAACACATCTCCTATGTTTTAAATATAACATAGTCAAATTTATAAATAAAATCATGATTATAATAAATTGTTTAGAAAAAAATATAATTATAGAAAGGAAATTTATGTTAAAAGTTGCTTATATAGGTTTTGGAAATAGTGTTAAAAGGTATCATCTTCCTTATGTTGAAAAACGTAAGGAAAAAATAGAGGTTAAATATATATATAGAAGAAAAGAAGATATAGAATTAGAGGGGACAGAAGCAGAGTCTTGGTATCCTAATATAATATTTACAAGTGAAATACAGGACATTATGAAAGATGAAGAAGTTAATCTTGTAGTGATTAATACCCCAGATCAATTTCATACATTTTATTCAAAAATGGCATTAGAAAATGGTAAAAATATATTAGTAGAAAAACCTTTTGCATTATCATTGGCTGATGCAAAAGAAGTGTTTGATTTAGCAAAAGAAAAAGGCTTAGTTGCTATGGCAAATCATAATAGAAGATTTGATGCAGATATGAAAACCCTTAGAAGTGTCATAGAATCAAAAGTACTTGGAGATTTAGTAGAGATAGAATCACATTATGATTATTTTAGACCTTCAAGTGCAGCAAGGAAAGGATTTGGTGCGTTAAAAGGTTTGGCTATTCATCCATTGGATCAAATTATTAGTTTATTTGGAAAACCTAAAAAAGTTGTGTATGATTGTAGAAGTATAGATTATCCAGGTGAGGCAGATAATTATTATGACTTTGATTTATTTTATGATAATGGTTTAAAAGCAATTGTTAAAACAAGTTTTTATGTAAAACTTGATTATCCAAGATTTATTCTTCATGGAAAAAAAGGGAGTTTCTTAATGCCTTCCTTAGGTCATCAATCTAGTTTAAAAGAGAAACCAGGGCCAGTTGAAATATCGTTTGAGCCTATTAGTGAAGAATATTGGGGAACATTATCATATATTGATGAAGAAAATAATGATATTACCAAAAAAATTGAAACACAAATAGGAGACTACGGTGTTATTTATGATAACTTATATGATGTCATATTTAATGGTGCGAATAAAATAGTAAGTGAAGAAGATGTTTATACTGGTTTAGAAATTGTATTTACAGCGGAGAAGATTGCAAGGGAGGCAAAATAATGCGTTTAGGGATAATTGGTAGTGGGATGATTGTTAATGATTTCTTATCTAATTGTAAAAAGATTGAAGGTATAGAAATTGTAGCAATAACTGGAACAACTTCAGGAATTGAAAAGTTAAAAAATATAGCAGAAAAGTATAATATACCTGAATATTATGAGAATATTCAAGACATGCTTTCTCTAGACTATATCGATACAGTATATATTGCAGTACCAAATCACTTACACTTTATTAATTGTAAATTATCTTTAGAAAATAATAAGCATGTAATTTGTGAAAAACCATTTACTTCAAATCTTAATGAATTAAAAGAGTTAGAAGTAATTGCGAGTCATAAAAATTTATTTCTATTAGAAGCTGTTACAACTCATTATTTACCTAACACAATAGAATTAAAGAAGCGTTTAGGGGAAATAGGAGATATAAAGATAATAAATATGAACTATTCTCAATATTCTTCAAGATATAATTCCTTTAAAGAAGGTATTATACAACCAGCATTTGATCCTTCTAAGTCAGGTGGTGCACTGATGGATTTAAATATTTATAATATCAATCTAATGGTAAATTTATTTGGTGAGCCAACTGAGGTTAAATACTACGCTAATATTACAAAGGATATAGATACATCAGGTGTATTAATCTTAAATTATGAAAATTTCACTGCAGTTTGTATAGGTGCAAAAGATTGTAAAGCTCCTACAAATACTACAATTCAAGGAGATAAAGGTTTTATATCTATACCAACTCCGGCAAATGTGTTGATGGGATTTAAAGTTGAAGAGGCAATTGAAAAAGGATTTGTAGCTAATGATAGGACTGGGGTATTAGATTTTAATAATAATCAACATAGAATGTATTATGAGTTTGTTGAATTTGAACGCATAATAAGAGAGAAGGATTATAAAAAGGCAAAAGAAATTCTTGAGATTAGTTTTATAACTATGGATATACAAACTAAAGCAAGATTAAGTGCTAATATAGTTTTTGATGCAGATAAATAAAAAAACTTCTCATTAATTTGAGAAGTTTTTACATTGATTCAATTAGGTCTGCAAATGAATTTTCTTCTAATCTATATGTAGTCCAATCATTCATTGGTTTAGCTCCAAGTTTATTATAAAATTCTATAGAAGGTTTATTCCAATTTAGACATACCCATTCCATTCTTCCACAGTTATTGTCTTTTGCGATTTTTAATAGTTCTTTAAAAAAAAGTTTGCCATATCCTTTATTTCTATGTTCTTGTAAAATATAGAAGTCTTCTAAATATAAACCTTTTCTTCCTACAAATGTAGAAAAATTATAAAAATATAGAGCAAAGCCTATTATTTTATTATCAAGTTCACCAAGTAAAACTTTTGCTCTATTATCTATAAAAAGTTCTTTATAAAGAGTATCATCATCCCAAATTACTTCATGTGATAGTTTTTCATATTTAGCGATATGCTTAATAAAGTTTCCGATTGTTTGACAATCTTCTGGTCTTGCTTCTTTAATAATCATAAATTTCACCTCCAATGTACTTTATCAAAATAAAACAAATAAGTAAACATAAAACATATGATATAATTTTATTAATTGGAGGACTTATTATGGGAATATTTGATAAGTTAAAAGACATGGTTGCACCAGAAGTTGAAGAAGAGGAAGATTTATTAGAACAAAGTACTCTATTAGAAACAAAACCAATTAGTAAATATGAAGAACCTAAAACAAAAGTATCAAATATTAATGCAAATACTAAAATGGTTTTATTTGAACCAAGAAGTTTTGAAGAAGCAGAAGAAATTGCAAGACACTTAAAACAAAGAAGGGCTTGTGTAGTAAACTTACATAAACTATCAAAAGAATATGCCCAACGTACAATTGATTTTTTAACTGGAGCGGTATTTGCGTTAGATGGGACTATCCAAAAAATTGCACATAATGCTATTTTACTTACTCCTGATTCTATCGGAGTAGAGGGTGAAATTGATTTTGACAATTATAACAATTAGTTTATAAATAGTTGATTTATTATTAAATGCTTTACTAGTGTTAGAATTTATAGTAATATGCTATAATTATTGCTGTATTCAGGAGGTTTTTATTATGGGAATAAAAAAGAAATTTATTGACTTTATTGCACCTATTGAAGAAGATAATTATGAAAGTGATGCAGGAGAATTAGAAGTAACTAGAGAAGAAGCAAAAGCTATTAGTTCTTATGAAGCTCCTAAAACTAAAATAAATAGAGTTTCTTCAGATACTAAAATGGTTTTATTTGAGCCAAGAAGTTTTGAGGAAGCAGAAGAGATTGCTCGTCACTTAAAACAAAGAAGGGCTTGTGTAGTAAATCTTCATAGGCTACAAAGAGACTATGCTCAAAGAACAATTGACTTTTTAACTGGAGTAGTATTTGCGTTAGATGGAACTATTCAAAAAATAGCTCATAATGCCATTTTATTAACACCAAGTACAATTGGAGTTGATGGAGTTATTAGTTTAGAACAAGATGAGTAATGAGGAATCTTATAAAAAACTTATTTCTAGAATAGATGATTTGGTTTATCAAAATAAATCAAATAATAAAATTGTCTCATCTAATTTTTTAAATCAAGAGGAATTAACTATCATCAAAAAATATTTAGGTAATAAATATCTATATAAAATTGATGGTGGTTATAAAGATGCAGAATATAATAAAGTCATTTTTCTGGTCGATAAGAAAGATGACTTTTCTGATATAGTGTGCCTTACTAGTAAATACGATAAAAGGTTTATAGATTTGACACATAGAGATGTTCTTGGAGCATTGATGTCTTTATCTATTAATAGAAATAGTGTAGGTGACTTTTGGATTGATGATGGACAAATTGTATTATATACAACAAAAAACTTTTCGAAATTTATAATAGATAATTTTACTTCTATTTCTAAAGCTAATGTAAAATTTAAAGTTAGCGACATTAATTATGAAAGAAAAATTAAAACAATATCATTTGAAAAGGTTGTTAGTTCTAATAGAATAGATAATATTATTAGCTGTATTTGTGAATGTAGTAGAAGTAAAGCTCAAGAAATGATTAAAAATGAAAAAGTTAAAGTTAACCATATACTAATTGCACAAACAGCTAAGTTATGCAATAATAATTGTGTGATTTCTATTAGAGGGAAGGGGCGCTTTATTTATAGAGGTGTGATAAAACCAACTAAGAAGAATCGTTTATTGGTACAAATAGAACAATATATTTAGGAGGTAATCTAATGAGCGATAAGCCTAAATTTCGTATCATGAAAAATGGTTATGATCGCTTTGCGGTTGACAATGTAATTAGTCAATATGAAAAAGAGATACTTGACCTAAAAAGAAAATTAGAATTATATTCTGCAAAATTAGAACAATCTTCATTATTAATGGAAGAATTACGATCTAGGTATGTAAGCCTTAATGCAACACTTAATACTAAGGAACAACTTGCAGAAAATATATCTAGAATGGCTTTACAAGAAGCAAATTCTATCATAAGTTCTGCACAAGAAAATGCAGATATGATAGTAAAAGAATCCTTAGCTATTTCAAGAATGATATTTACAGATTTGGCTAAGTTAACAAACAGCATTAAAGATATGAAAGACGATGTAAAAGGAAAACTTGACAACTTATATATTGATGTTGAAGAATTTAAATTTCCAGACTTACCTGATCTTAGATGGCTTGAAGAAGCTGAAAAAAAGATGCATTGATCAAGACACGCTACTTTAAATATTTATATTAGAGAGCTCATGGGTGGTGAAAATGAGATGAATATTAAAGATAGTATCACTTGGGAGCAGTATAAAACCGTTAGTCCGCGTTAAGGATATGAGGGCATCAATTTTGATGAACTAAGGTGGTACCGCGTTATTACGTCCTTAGATTTAGGGCGTTTTTTATTTGAAAAGGAGTAAATATGACAGATTACAAAGATACATTACTAATGCCTCATACTGAGTTTGAAATGAGAGGGAATCTTCCTGTAAAAGAACCAGCTATTTTAAAAAAATGGGAGGAAGATAACCACTATGAAAAGTTTTTAAAGGTTCATGAAGGAGAACCTTATTATGTACTACATGATGGACCTCCTTATGCAAATGGGAATTTACATGCTGGGACAGCTATGAATAGAATTATCAAGGACTTTATTGTTAGAACACATGCTATGAATGGATATTACACTCCATTTTTTCCAGGATGGGATACCCATGGTTTACCTATTGAAAATGCAATGGCTAAACTAGGTGTAGATAGAAAAGCAATGAGTATTTCTGATTTTAGAAAAAAATGTGAAGAGTATGCATGGAAACAAATTAAAATTCAAATGGAAACTGAAAAAAGATTAGGCCAAATTGCTGATTATGAAAATCCTTATATTACTTTATTAAAAGAATATGAACAAAGACAAATCCAAGCATTTTCAAAAATGGCTTTGGATGGTTTAATATTCCAAGGATTAAAACCTATTTATTGGTCTCCAGCTGCAGAAACTGCTGTTGCTGATTCAGAAATAGTTTATATTGATAAGAAAGACCCTGCAATTTATGTTGCTTTTAATGTTAAAGATGGAAAAGGTATTTTAGAAGGTGATGAAAAATATGTTATATGGACAACTACACCTTGGACTATACCTGCAAACTTGGCTATTTGTTTACATCCAGATTTAACATATGCATTAGTTAAAACTAGTAAGGGTAAATTGATATTATTAGAATCTTTAGTAGATAAAATATTAGAGAAACTTAATCTAGAAAATGAAGGTATTTTAAAAACATTTGTAGGTAAAGAACTTGAGTTTACTACTGCAATTCATCCTTTGTATCCGGAAAAAGAATCAATTGTTATTTTAGGAACTCATGTTACTGATGAAGATGGTACAGGTTGTGTTCATACTGCTCCAGGACATGGTGCAGATGACTATTATGTTGGTATAAAATATGGATTAGAGGCTTATTGTCCTGTTGATGAAAAAGGATGTATGACTAGTGCAGCTGGAGAAGAACTACAAGGATTATTTGTAGAAGATTGTACAAAGAAAGTTATTACATTGTTGAATAATAAAAAGAGTTTATTACATGTTGAAACTATTACCCACTCTTATCCTCATGATGATAGATTAAAAAAACCAGTTATATTTAGAGCTACTGTTCAATGGTTTACAAGTATTGAAAAAATTAGAGAAAAATTAATAGAACAAGTAAAACAAGTTAATTGGGAAAATGAATGGGGAGAAGTTAGACTTTTTAATATGATTAAGGATAGGGGAGATTGGTGTATCTCTCGTCAAAGATTGTGGGGAGTTCCAATTCCAATTATATTTAATGAAGATAAATCTCCAATTATGGAAAAAGAAGTATTTGATCATATTGAAAAATTAATTGGAGAATATGGTTCTAATGTTTGGTTTGATAGGGAAGCAAAGGATCTATTGCCTGAAGGTTATACTAATGAAAAATCTCCAAATGGCTTATTTACAAAAGAAAAAGACATAATGGATGTATGGTTTGATTCTGGAAGTAGCCATCAAGAATTAAAAGCTAGAGGATTAGAATATCCAGCAGATTTATATTTTGAAGGTAGTGATCAATATAGAGGATGGTTCAACTCTTCTTTAATTATTGGAACTGCAATAAATGGTAAAGCACCTTATAAGTCAGTTTTATCTCATGGTTATGTAAATGATTCAAAAGGTGTAAAAATGAGTAAATCTTTAGGAAATGTATTAGATCCTATGAAGGTTATTAATCAAAAAGGTGCAGATATTCTTAGATTATGGGCAGCTACAGTTGATTTTAAACAAGATATGAGAATTGGTGATGATAACTTAAAACAAGTTACTGAGCAATATCGTAAAGTAAGAAATACATTTAAATTTATGCTTGGGAATATTAACCCAGATGATTTTAATCCTACTACAGATATGATTGAATATAATGATTTAAGTTATATTGATAAATATATTATGGTAAAACTTGATCAAACTGTAAAAGAAGTAAGAGAAGATTATATGAAGTATGATTATGTAGCTGCTACTTCAAAAATGTTTAACCTTATGACAAATGAATTGAGTTCATATTATTTAGATTTTGCTAAAGATATTCTTTATATAGAAAGGAAAAATGATTTTAGAAGAAGACAAGTTCAAAGTGTTATTTGGAATACAGTTGATTCTTTAAGTAAGTTATGGGCTCCTATTCTTGTATATACAATGGATGAAGTATGGAGTATTTTCAATAATACAGAAGCTAATCTTGTTCATTATACTCATTTCCCTAATGTAAAAAATTATAGTGACAAAGATAATATTCTTGTAAGATTTAAAAAAGTTAATGAATTTAGAGATGTCGCATTTAAAGCATTAGAAGTTGCAAGAAGTGAAAAAATCATTGGAAAACCTTTGGAGGCATTACTTATTATATATGCACCAAAAGATACAATAGATTTATTAAATGACACATTTAATAATAAAGTAGCACAATGGCTAATTGTTTCTAAGGTAGAATTCATTGAGAGTGAAGAAGTTAAAGTTGAAGTGAAAGAAGCTATAGGAATGGTATGTCCTAGATGTTGGAATATAAGTGAAGAGCATGCTGAAGATGGATTATGTCCACGTTGCCAAAAAGTATTAGATAAATAAGAAATATATACAATCAGATGTTGGTGAAAATCAACATCTTTTTTTATGATAAAGGTAATTATAAAAAAAGCTATACTTTATATTTAAAGTTTAGCTTTTTTTGATTATATAAATTTAATTATTCTGCACTACTTATTTCTTCTGAGTAAAGTTGCTTATCATAAGTTCTAATAAATGGAGTTAGAATAATGAAATCAACTACAAAGAGTATTGCCCAAAGAACTATAGTTTTCCAATCCATAGTTGATAAGAAAGCGGCTATTGGACCTGGTGTTGTAAATGGTAGTGTCATAAAGAATTTTCCTAAAATACCAGCATTTGCTAATATATAGTAAGATGAGAAATTTATAACGCTACATATTAATAATGGTATATATGTGTAAACGTTAAGAACTGTTGGCATTCCGAATATAGTAGGCTCATTAATATTAAATACACTTGGTACAATAGCAACTTTAGCTATATTTTTCAATCTAGAACTTCTAGCAAAGGCAAATATTACAAATATCATTGCAAGATAAGTTAACCAGTTCCCAAATACGCTATTTACACTTCCTGCAAAAATATATTGCATAGGTTCTCCAGCAGTATATGCTTCTAAATTTGCTGCTAATGCTGCTGTGGTAATTGGAGTAGTTACTACTGCTACCATATTTGTTCCATGAATACCAAAGAACCAAAATGTTGTCATTATAAAGTTTATAATTAATATAGAAGGCAGGCTTCCAGTAGCTTTCATAAGAGGTTGGAAAATAGTGAATACTAAATATGTAATTCCTGAACCAGTCATATTTATAATTAATACATTAAGTAGAATGAATGCAATTACATTAAATATTAGTGGGAATAATACATTGAAAGGACCAGTAACATTAGGTGGAACTGAATCAGGAAATTTTATCGTAATATTTTTCTCTATAAAGAATCGGTTGATTTCTACAACTGCAAGAGCTATAACCATAGCACCAAACATATAAGTAGCCCCTAATTTTGAAATAGAAATAGATAATGTAGTAAAATCAACAGCATCACTTACAGATAAAAATATAAGAAGAGCTGCTAGCATGTTGTTTATCCCATCCATTTTATAAGATTTAGCTAAACTATAGGATACCCCACAAACAACATAAACTGAAATAATTCCAATTGTTAAGTAATAAGGAAGCATTAATACAGTAGAGTTTATTGCTGCCCAATTTTTCCATGCTAGTAAAAAAGAATAAAAAATATTAGTTCCTTCTGTTATTCCTGCAGGAACTGGTGGAACTGCAAGTAAAACTGCAAAACCTCCAACGATGGTAATAGGAATCATAACAGTCATTCCTTCTCTAATAGCTGCCATATGTCTTTGATCTGATATTTTCATACCAATGGGAACAACGTACTTTTCCATAGCTTCTTGGAAATTTTCCATAAACGTCTTTTTTTCTTGTTTCATAATATCTCCCTTCGAATATTCAAGATTTGCATGCGACTTTCTTGATAGAAACAATTTAACACAAAATGAATAATTATGCAATAGAAAATTATATAAAATGAATAATCATTCAAAAAACTCTTTATCTTTTGTAGTTTATGATTTATAATTGAAATATCAAAAGGAGAGATTAAAAATGAAAGTTTCTTTTAATACAATAGATATTACTCCTAAACGTCCTTGCTTTATGGCAGGATATAGTAGAGAAGAAAAAAGTGTAGGTGTTCATGATCCTATTTTAATTAATACTTGTGTATTTAAAAAAAATGAATCAACATTTATTTTAAGCGTACTAGATTCGATTATTTTAGATTTTGATTTTTGTGATGAAATTAAAAGTGTAATTTATAAAAAATATAATATTCCTATCGAGAATATAACAATTGCTTGTATACATACTCATTCTGCACCTGCATTTTTTAAATTAGCATTTGAGGATACCAAGGTTGATTACGAATTAAAGGAAAGTGCAAAAAATAATATTTTAAAAAGTATTGGTATATGCTTAAATACTCTTACTCCTTGTAATGTTTTATTTGAAACTTTAGATATAGAAGGTATATATGGTAATAGAAATATTAGAAATGGAAAAGCTGATAAATCATGTAATTTAATCCATTTTTATAATTATAATAAAGAGCATATTGGAACTATATTAAATATTTCAACACATCCAACTTTCTTTGGTAAAGATAATTTATTATTATCAGCTGATATCATTGGATTAGTAAGGAATAAATTATCAAAATATTTTAACTGTGTTGTTTTGGCAACAAATGGTACTTGTGGTGATGTTTCAACACGTTTTTATAGGGATAACCTTCCTAAAGATATAAATATCAATGCTGAGAATATTTTTAATCAAATAATTAACAAACGTAAAAATATTGATGTAAAAGATGGTACCATAAAAAGAATTCAAATAGATAAAGAATCATATTTTGATGCGGCTACAGATCCTTTTTGGATTAAGATGACTAAAGAAATAGAAAAGGCAATTGAAGAAAATAATAATGATATATTTAATAAAATGCTTCTAGAAAGACAAAAAATTAAAAAGGATCTTAGCCCTATAACACTAACATTAATTTCTCAAATTACAATTATTGGTAATAATATTTTGATTACATTACCGGGTGATGTTATTAGTTCGCTAGGTCTTAGAATTAAAAATAGTTTTCCAGATTATAATGTTATTCTTATTTGTTATGCAAATACTTACTGTAATTATATGGTATCAAATGAAGAATATGGAAAATATTTTGAAACATTTAATTCTAGATTACCTTACGATGCTGCTGATTCTTTTATAAATTATGTTATAGAAAAAACACGTTCATTGATTTAGAATAATTGGAGGTATTATTATGAACCCATTCGAGCAAATGGAGTTTAAAAAATCAAGTTTTACAAAAAAAGAGCTTTTAGTCTACGATATCATTATTAATAATATTGATGACGTTTTAAGAGGCACTGCAACATCAATTGCTGAAGAACATAACGTTTCTCAATCGGCAATTACTAGGTTTTGTCAAAAATTAGGATATCAAGGATTTAACGATTTTAAATATGATATTTATAAATATCAAAAATCTGGTGTTATTGAGGAAAATTATTCAACAACTTTTGACTATTATACAAAATTAATAAATTTAATACCCAATGCTTTAAGTAATGATGAATTATCATTTATTGCAAAGAAAATTACAAAATCAAGATTCATTGCAACAACTGGTTATCATAAAAGCTCTCTACCTGCACAGTTATTAGAGATGAATTTGGTTAAATTATCTTTAATATCTTCTTTTATTTTTCCTGATAAAACTCACACTTTACCTCAATTTATTGGAAAAGATGATGTTTTAATAATATTTTCTGCACAAAGTAACGTTCATAAAGAATCGGTAGAATCAATTAATGAAATGTCTGATGATAAAAGACCATATATTATTTTAATTACTATGAGCGAAAAACATTCTTTAAAAAATAAAGTAGACAAATTAATATGGCTACCTAATTGGAAAAACCAGAATTATCCTTGTTACTTAGAAAGTCAAATTGTATTTATGCTTTTTGTTGATTTACTAACAACTGAAATAGCAAAACAAATGATGGGATAAAATATTAGTTAAATATTTTACCATTAGTTGTATAAAAATAGAAAGGAGTGCAATTAGTATGATATATATTAATGTTTCTATGTATCAAGATAAGTTGATAGAAAAGGTATCAGCTATTGATTCTTACAATATTAGTTTTGTAAAAAAAGATGGTTTTAACTTAATTTTTAAGAGTGATAATGATGAAGAAGCAGCTGCTTTAATTAAAAAAACATTAAAAAGTACATCAGAATTTAAAACCATATATTTTCAAATAAATGTAAAGTAATTTATAAGATTAATGAAGTTAGTTTATTGAGATAATATAAATATATTTTAACCGGGGGGGTATAGTTATGGAAATTACTGTTATATTATTACAACAAATATGTATTATGTTTCTTTTAATATCAGTAGGATTTTATTTAAATAAAAAAGGGACAATAACAATGCAAGGTACTAGTGAACTAGGAAAAATATTATTAAATGTTGTTGTTCCTTTTGTTATTTTAAAAGCATTTTGGGTTGAATTTTCTTACGAAAAGTTAAAGACTTTAATCATTTGCTTAACTTTATCTTTCTTGTTATTAGCTTTATCTATGATAATTTCTCATATATTTTTTAAAAAAGATGAAATAGCAGATTTTTCTTGTTCATTTTCAAATGCTGGGTTTATTGGAATTCCACTTGTTAGTTCAACATTAGGAAATGAGGCTGTATTTTATATAACATGTTTTATTGCTGAGCTTATTGTTTTACAATGGACTTATGGTGTGTTTATTTTATCTAAGTCAAAAAAAGAATTATCTTTTCAAAAAACTATAAAAAAGCCATCACTAATATTCTTTTTTTTAGGCCTTGCCTTATTTTTTTTGAAAATACCAAATCCAAATATCATATCTTCATTTTTAGATACTATTACATGTCTAAACACTCCTTTAGGAATGATTATACTAGGAACATACCTTGCTCAAGGAAGTTTAAAGGAATTATTTATTGATAAGCGTGTTTATTTTGTGTCTTTTATTAGATTAATTTTAATTCCATTTATTTCAATTTTAATGTTGTATTTTATAAATGTAAATATTGAAATAAAAATTGCTTTATTAATTGTTGCAAGTGCACCTGTAGGATCTAATATTTCAATTTTTAGCCAACTATATAACAAGGATTATATGTATGCAAGTAGGATAGTTTCACTTTCAACAATTTTAAGTTTAATTAGTATTCCATTAATGGTTTCTTTTGCGATTTTTGTCTTATCTTAGATAAATATATTTATAAACTAAAAAAACCTATAAAGGTTTTTTAATTTATAAAATTGGTATTTATCTTTTTTTCTCTTTCAGGAATTCCGTATTCTTCCTTTCCTAGATTAATGCTTTTAATTAAGAAAGCCATATTTTTACCTAAAGTTCTCATAGTTTGTAATCCCTCAAGATCTAATTTTGTATCTTCAGCAGTATAACCATAAACCATATTCCAATATTGACTTGAAACGATTGGCATATTAGATATTGTAAAATATTTATTTAGTTGATCAAAAACTGAAGTGTTGCCACCACGTCTTGCGCTAGTTACACTTGCTCCAACTTTCATAGACTTATCAAACTGTGTGCTAAAGAATAATCTATCTAAAAAAGAAACAAGAGTACCATTTGGCCCTGCAAAATATGTAGGAGAACCAACAATTAAGCCATCACATTCTTCAAATTTTTTTGCGATTATATTTACATCATCATCAAACACACAAACTCCAGTTGATCTACATTTGAAACAAGAAATGCATCCTCTTATATCTTTATTGCCAATATGAATAATTTCTGTTTCAATTCCTTCATTGTTTAAAGTTGTTGCAACTTCATTTAATGCTGTAAAAGTGCAACCTTGTTGATGTGGACTACCATTAATCAATAATACTTTCATGTTAAACACCTTCCTATATTCAAATTTTAACATTTAATATGTGTAATGATAAGATTATTTAATAATAGGTTTAATTTTTTCCCAAGAGAATTCTTCTCTTCCAAAATGTCCATAAGATGCTGTTTTAGCATAAATTGGCTTTTTTAGATCTAATTCATTGATAATATTTGATACTGAAAAATCAAAATTTTTATTAATAATATCAAGAATTTCATCTTCATTTATTTTATTAGTGTTAAAAGTATCAATCATTATAGATAACGGTTTTGAAATTCCTATTGCATAAGATAGATGTATTTCAATTGTGTCACATAAATTAGCAGCTACAATACTTTTAGCAACATATCTTGCATAATATGCTGCACTTCTATCAACTTTAGAAGGATCTTTACTAGAAAAACATCCTCCTCCAATTCTGCCAGCTCCTCCATAGGTATCAACTACAATTTTTCTTCCAGTAGTCCCACTATCTCCAAAACTGCCTCCAATTGTAAAGCTTCCACTAGGATTAATAATATATTTAGTATTTTCATCAATTAAAGTTTTATCTATAATTGGTTCAATTATTTTTTCAATAACAAAATTACTAAGTTCTTCTTGTGACACTTCTTTAACATGTTGTGTTGAAATTACTATATTATCAATTCTTTTTACTTTATTGTTTTCATATTCAATTGTTACTTGAGATTTACCATCTGGCTTTAATATAGAATTTTTTTCTTGTTTTCTAACATCTTCTAATTGTTTGGCAAGCTTATGTGCAAGCAATATTGGAAGGGGCATGTATTCCTTGGTTTCATTAGTGGCATAACCAAACATTATTCCTTGATCACCTGCAGAAATTTCTTTATTACTTACTGCTTCATTAATTTCAGAAGATTGACTTGAAATCTTTACCATTACATCATACTCTTCTTCATATCCAATATCTTTTAATACTTGTTTTGCGATTTTAGCATAATCTAAATTTGCTTTAGTATTTGCTTCACCATAAATTAATATAAAATCATCTTTTATTGTTGCTTCAACTGCCATATGGCTATCTGGATCTTGTATTAATGCATTATCTAAAATAGTATCTGCAATAGTATCACATATTTTATCTGGATGTCCTACTGTTACAGATTCGCTGGTGAAAAATTTTTTACTCATAATAGTATCCTCCTTTGTAGTCTTTTTCAAATAAAAAAACTCTTCCAAAGAAAGAGTGATAAATTGTATTTCACTATTTCCTTATCGTTGTTAGCATTACCACCTTACAAGAGGTTGGTATGAGATCATAGAGCTAACTCTCTAACTCATTCTTGATAAAAGACTAGTTTTATTAAAACACTTAAAAATGTGGTTGTCAAATAAAAATAGTTCTAATTAAAGAACTATAATTTTTTAAATAACATATCAGTATAAGTTGGGATATCATATATATCTTTTGATGCAATAATTTCATATTTGTCTATACTTTCTCTAATAACACAAAGTAGTGGAGAAATATCATTATGATATTTTAGGGCCTTTTCATATACGTATGGAATTTGATTGCAAAGAGTTAATTGTTCATTTAAAACTATTAGATTTTTATTAATATTTTCTATAAATGTTGATATTTTCTTAATTGTTTCAACTAAATAATTTGGTGCTAATTTATTACAAGCATTATAGGTTTCTCCATATAATTTTAATTCTTTTACCATAAGAGGTAATATCTCGTTTTTACATATTTTAATAAGAGTTTTTGCTTCAAGTTCAATAGTTTTTTGATATTGTTCTGCGAATATATCTTCATGTGCTCTTAGTTCTTTTTCACTGTATATATTTAAAGAAGTGAATAAATGTATACTTTTATCATCTAATAGAGAAGGTACAGATTCAATAAATGAAGTTATATTTGGTAGTCCTCTTCTTTTAGCTTCCTTAATCCATTCTTTGGAATAACCATCACCAGAAAATATAATTCTTTTATGATTACTTATGATTTCTTGACATAAACTAAGAGCTTTATCTCTTACATCATTAATATATTTAATACCTTCTAAACTATCAGCTATTTCATTTAAAGCTTCAGCTATTGAAGAGTTTAGTACAGTATTTACCAATGAAGCAGATAAAGAAGATCCAAGCATTCTAAATTCAAATTTATTTCCAGTAAAGGCTATAGGAGAAGTTCTATTTCTATCAGCATTATCATGTGGAATATAAGATAAACCATGTATTGGGTTAAAGTTTTTATCAATATGGCTTTCAATATTTTTATCACTTTTGTAAATATTATATAAGACAGTCTCAATATAACTGCCTAAATATATTGAAATAATTGCGGGAGGTGCTTCACTTGAACCTAATCTATGATCGTTTCCAGCAGAAGAAGAAGCCATCCTTAATAATTCTGGATATGTATCTACTGCTTTTATGAAAGCACACATAAATAATAAAAATCTAATATTTTCAGAAGGTTTATCTCCTGGAGAATATAGATTTTGTCCATCATTTGTAATAATAGAATAATTATTATGTTTTCCTGATCCATTTATTTTTGAAAAAGGTTTTTCATGTAATAAACAAGCTAGATTATGTTTTTCTGCAGTTTTCTTTAAAATATCCATTATTAATTGGTTTTGATCTATAGCTATATTAGCATTAGAAAAAATAGGTGCTATTTCAAATTGAGCAGGTGCAGCTTCATTGTGTTCTGCTTTTGCATAAATACCTAATTTCCAAAGATCTATATTGACATCATTCATAAATGAATTTACTCTAGATGGAATATTACCAAAATAGTGGTCTTCAAGTTCTTGTCCTTTAGGAGCGCATGCGCCAAATAAAGTTCTTCCAGTTAAAAGAAGGTCTAATCTTTTTTCATAAAATGATTTATCAATTAAGAAATATTCTTGTTCAAGACCAACTACAGGTGTACAGTATTTTACATCTTTATCGCCTAATAAATTTACTACTCTTGTACTTGCAGTACTTATTGCTTCAATTGATTTTAGTAAAGGAGCTTTTTTATCTAGGGATTCACCATTATATGAAACAAATACAGTAGGTATATATAGTACTCTATCTCTAATAAATGCAGGAGATGTAAAATCCCAATATGTATATCCTCGTGCTTCAAAAGTTGCTCGTAATCCACCACTAGGGAAACTTGATGCATCTGACTCACCTTTAATTAATGATTTCCCTGAAAATCTTAGTAAAGGTTCTCCACTATCACCTGGTTCAACAAAAGAATCGTGTTTCTCTGCAGTTGTTGATGTCATTGGATGAAACCAATGAGAAAAATGAGTTGTATTATTTTCTAAAGCCCATGTTTTCATTGCGTGAGCAATCGCATCAGCTGTTGCTCTATCTAAAGTGCCTTCTTTTGCTATAGTTTTTTTCCAAGTGTTATATACAGGTCTTGGAAGTCTTTCTTCCATTAATTTTTCGTTAAATACTAGTGAACCAAAATCATCAAACACAGTATTTTTATACATATTTACCCCCTTAATTTATAAGTTACACATTTATATAATACACATGTAAACTTAAAAAGTGAATAATTATTGTAAATGTCAAATTATTTCGTAATAATTCAGAAAAAAATTAATAATAAATAAAAAAACTAGAATTTTTTATTGAATTCTAGTTAATTTTTTGAAATTTATGGAATTAACCTAATTTTACACTTTTTACTTCAGGAACTTCATCAAGCAAGATAGCTTCAATTCCTTCAGTTAATGTATAATCTAAAGCCATACATCCTACACAAGCACCATACATTCTTACAGTTACAACACCATCTGTAAAATCAATTAATTCTACATCGCCACCATCTCTTCTAATATATGGTCTAATTTTATTTATTGTTTGTTCAATTCTTTCAAGTACATTGTCCATTTTATCACCTCTACTTAAACCAATAATACATTATTGAAGAAATAATTACACCCCAAATGATTCCTCCAAATACTTCAAACCACCTATGTCCTAATACGTCTTTTAATTTTTTATGATAAATAGGATTATCAAATTCATTATTTGTAATTTTTTGAAAATCTTTAATTAATTGTTGAGTTATTTGAATATTTTGACCAGAATAATATCTTACATTGGCAGCATCATATATGATTATTATAGAAAAAGATGCAGTTACAGCAAATAATACAGATGAAAAACCTTCTCTAAATCCTACAGCTAAGGTTAATGCAGATACAAGGGAAGAGTGCGAGCTTGGAAATCCACCACTTTCTCGAGCTATCCAAATATCCCATTCCTTATATTTTATAAGATGTAGTATCGGTTTTAGAAATTGTGCTGTCACTAAAGCTATTAAAGATGCCCAAAAGGGATACATATATTCAAACATAGTTAAAACTCCTAGCTTTAAAATTATAGCATAAATACAAGATTTTATGCTATAATTTTAAAAGATAGGAGGCTTTAATGCAGTATAAAATAGGACAAATTGTTGAAGGTACAATTACTGGAATTCAACCATATGGAGCCTTTGTAAGCCTTGATGATAAAACATGTGGATTAGTTCATATTTCAGAAATAAGTGATGGTTTTGTTAAAGATGTTGGAAACTTTGTTAAAGTTAATGATCGTATAAAAGTAAAAGTTATAGATTATGATGAAAAAAATAATCAAGTTAGATTATCTTTGAAAGCAGTAAATCCTAATAGGTTTAGAAAAGAAAGAAAACCTTTAAAATATGGTAGTTTACCACCTATGAAATTAGGGTTTAAATCTTTAGAAGATAAAATGAAAGATTGGATGGAAGAAGCAAAGGAGAGAATAATATGATTAAGTTTGATGCAAGTCACGCCAATTTATTAGAAAACATTGAAGATTACCAACAGGAAGTTACAAGGATTCATAAGATGATTCATGAAAAAACCGGAGAGGGAAATGATTTTTTAGGCTGGGTTGATTGGGCAATTAATTATGATAAGGATGAATTTGAAAAAATTCTTAAAGTTGCCGATAATGTAAAAGATAAAGCAGAAGTGTTATTAGTATGTGGAATAGGTGGATCATATTTAGGTGCTAGAGCAGCTGTTGAGATGATTCAAGGCTTATATAGCAAAAATAAAACAGAAGTAATTTTTATTGGAAATACATTTTCAAGTATATATATGAAACAAGTACTTGATTATATAAAAGATAAAAGTGTAGTTTTAAATGTTATTAGTAAATCTGGAACTACAACTGAAACAGCATTAGCATTTAGAATGCTAAAGCAAGCTTTAGAAGAAAAGTATGGAAAAGAAGATTGTAAAGAAAGAATTATAGTTACTACAGATAAAGCTAGAGGATCTCTAAAAGCCTTAGCTGATAAAGAGGATTATGAAACATTTGTAATACCAGATGATATTGGTGGAAGATATTCTGTTATTACTCCAGTTGGATTAGTACCTATGGCAATTATGGGAATTGATATTGTAGATGTTATGAAAGGTTTGAAAGATTCTTATAATGATTTAAATAATGATTCTTTAAAGGACAATGTTGCATACCAATATGGAGTTTCTAGAAGAATAATGCAAAATGCTGGAAAAGATGTAGAAATGCTAGTGACGTATGAGCCTAATATGACAATGATAGGAGAATGGTGGAAACAATTATTTGGAGAATCTGAAGGAAAAGATGGAAAAGGAATACTACCTACATCTGCAACATTCTCTACTGATTTACATAGTTTAGGACAATTTATCCAAGACGGTAAAAAAGTATTATTTGAAACTTTAGTAACTGTTAAAACTCCTATGTTAGATATGGAATTTCCTAGTGATGATGATGACGCTGATGGTATGAATTATTTAAGTGGGAAAAGTTTGGATTGGGTTAATAAGATGGCTTATGAGGGCACACTAGAGGCTCATGAGGTAACAGGTGGTGTTAGCAATTTGATAATAACACTAGAAGATAATTCTGCTTATACATTTGGATATATGTGTTATTTCTTCTTTAAAGCATGTGCAATGAGTTGCTATATGATTGATATAAATCCATTTAATCAACCAGGTGTTGAAGTATATAAGAAAAACATGTTTAAATTATTGGGTAAGAACTAAAAAAGAATCTTCAAGATTCTTTTTTTAGTTCCAAACAATACTGTCTTGTAAGTCCTTTGTATAAGCTATTAAATAACCACTGTGTTGTTTTTTGTATTCTGTATTAACATCTATATCTTTATCCATAATCCATATAACTTCTAGCTCTTGAGTTGGATTTTCTTTTTTGAATTTTTCTATTATTTTATTACCAGTATCAAAATCAACAGTGTATAAAGTTGTACTTAAGACATCTGCAACTCCGCTATCTTCTGTTATAACGGTTACAGAATGAAAATAATTAGATGGAAATAAAGTTCTAGGATCAATTATATGATGATATTGTTTTCCATCTTCACTTACATAATATCTTTGGTAATCTCCACTTGTTACAAATGATTTACTTCCTTCACTTTTAACAACAATAATAGAACCACTTCCACCAGTTGGATCTTGTATTCCAACATTCCAAGGTGTTCCATCTAATTTGGTGTTAATTGTTCTATTATTACCACCAGCATCAACGATTCCAACTTTTATATTTTCTTTTTCAAGTTTTTCTGCTACATATTCTGTTGCGTAGCCTTTTGCAATTGCACCTACATCTAATGAGGCACATGATTCATTAAGGTAGACTGTTGAGTTTTCCTTGTTTATTTCTACTTTATCCCAACCTTTGCACTTATTTGCTTCAATCAAATCTTCTATATTTGGTGTAGATCCTAATTTTCCTTGTTCAAGTAATAAAAGGCCTTCTTCTCTATATGTATGCCATATTTTTAAAACTGGTCCAAGTGTGATATCAAATTGTCCATCAGAGATATCATAATATTCCTTTGAAAGTTCTAGCATTTCAATAATAATAGGATCAACTTCTACCGGTTGTATTCCTGCATTATCATTAATTGTTTTAATGTTATTTACACCATCATAATTATTGTAAATATCAAAAAGTTGATTTAAATATTTAAAGTCAGATATTAAATTATTGAAATATTCATCAAATTTTTCTTGAGAGGTAGTTGCTACAGAAATACTAATATATGTATCAAAACCTGCATTTACAGTAGCATTGTTATACATACTTATTTCTTCTTCATTTTTTTGCTTACAAGCTGTTAAAGATAATATCAATAATACTAATACAAATATTTTTATTTTTTTCATGTGAATTATTATATCATATTCAATTAAGATTATGTAGAAAAAGGCTTGTTCTAATGGTATAATATCGTTGTTGAATTTTATTTATGAAAGGATGGAATTATATGTCGTTTTTGTTAGGGCAGATGCGTCATCAAGTTAATGGTCAAAAAGAATTAACTGATCATAAAGACATTATTAAATTAGATGCACCATCTGTAGTCAAAATTCCTTTAATTGTCGCTAATGTTTCATGTGAAGTTTATGTGAAACAAGGAGATAAAGTTAAGGTAGGTACAAAAATAGGTGCACGAAATGATCATTTCTATTGTCCTATATATTCTTCAGTTTCTGGAGTAGTAAAAGGAGTAGAAAAACTAATGCACCCTACTTTTAAACAAGTAGACCATGTGGTGATTGAAAATGATGGAAAGTATGAAGCTGAGACTCCTTTAAAACCAATGGATTTTGAAAAAGCTACTCATAAAGAGTTAGAAGACTTTGTTAAAAACTTGGGGCTAATTGGAAGTGGAGGTGCAGGTTTTCCTACATTTGTAAAGTATATGATGCCTGAAAAAATTGATACTTTAATTATCAATGCGGTAGAGTGTGAGCCTTATATTACTTCTGACTATAAGGGGATTTATGAAAATTTAGATTTTTTTGTACATGGGGTTAGAGCGATGTATAAGCTATCTGGAGGAAAAGAAGCTCTAGTTGCTATTAAAGAAAATAAAAAGGATTTAATACCTATATTACAAAATGCTTTTAAGCCATATGAAGGTATTAAAGTATCTTTGGTTCCTGATGTATATCCAATGGGTTGGGAAAGAACTTTAGTTTACGAGCTTACTAAAAAACGTTATGTTAAATTACCTTCAGAGGTTGGTTGTATTGTAAGTAATGCTACTACTGCAATTTGCTTAGGAAAAGGATTAACAACCGGAATGCCAAACACTCAAAAACTAGTTACAATTTCTGGTGATGGTGTAAACAATCCTAGTAATGTATTGGTTTATGTTGGAACTCCAGTAAAAGAGCTAATTAAAGCTTGTGGAGGCTATAAGGGTGAAGATATCGTATTAATTGCAGGAGGACCTATGATGGGTCAACCTATGACTACTGATGAATATGTCATAAATCCAGCATGTAATGCGGTGACTGTCTTACAAGATAAAGAGCATGAAGAATTAGCTTGTTTAAGATGTGGTCGTTGTAGTGACTTTTGTCCTAGTGGATTACAACCGGTTAGAATCAATAATTCCAATAAGTTAAAAGATGTGGATGCATTAGCAAAACTACATGTAATGGACTGTATTGAATGTGGTTTATGTTCATATGTATGCCCTTCAAAAATAGAGGTTACTGAAGGTGTGAAAAAAGCGAAAAAGTATTTTGCTTTGAAAAGTAAGAAAAAGTAAGGGGAGAATAAGATGAAATTAAAATATAAGTTTTCTCCAAACTATCATGATAGCATTTCAACAAAAGGAATAATGTTTGACTTGTTGATTGGCTTACTTGTAGTATTTGCTGCTAGTGATATTTATTATTTTATTGCTTATGGTAGTAGTTATGGAATTAGAGCTATTGGCTTACTAATAAGTTCTATATTAGCTGCAGTTCTTACAGAGATAGTTTGGTGTTTAGTTTTAAAAAAGGATATTAAAAAGTATTTAAATAGTTCATTTCCGTGGATTACTGCAATAATTTTAACTTTAACTGTTCAAGTTTCTATTAGCTATTATGCATTAATAGTTAGTACAATTATTGCAATATTTTTCGGAAAATTAGTATTTGGTGGATTTGGACAAAATATTTTTAATCCAGCTGCAGTTGGTAGAGCAGTTGTAGCATCAAGTTTTACAGGAAGTGTTGTAGCAGATTTTGTTAGTGGGGCTACACCAACATCAGTTTTTGCTAATGAGGGGTGGTTTGCTGCTAGCAATAGTGCATTTAATACCTTTATTTCTAAGTTTGGAGGCTTAACAAATTTATTTTTAGGCTTATATCCTGGTGCCATAGGAGAAACAAGTGTTTTAGTAATATTACTTGTTGGAATTTTCTTGGTTTATAGAAAAGTTATTGATTATAGAGTTCCTGTAATTTATATTGGGACAATTTTTATTACAACTTTAATTATTGGGCTTATGAATGGACAAGGTATTTGGTATCCAATATTTCATATATTTACTGGAGGGGCTATGTTTGGAGCTATATTCATGCTTACAGACCCTGTTACTAATCCAACTGCAATTCCTGGAAGAATTGTATTTGCAATGGGTGCAGCATTTTTTACTGTTTTAATTAGGATTAATTCTAATTTACCAGAAGGTGTTTTATATTCAATTTTACTTATGAATATTCTTACACCTGCAATTGAAAAAATGTTTGATTCTCATCAAGTTAATAGTGAAAAAAATAATCTGAAAAAAGTTTTAATTAGCTTTGTAGTAGGTTTAATTATTGTTGTTGGTATGACAATGTTTAAATTGAATTATAAAGAAATAGCAATAAATACAAGCGCATTATTTGCGCTAGTGAAATAGGGAGGGACATGATGAAAAAAACAATATATTTGGCAGTGTTCCTTGGTGTAATGAGTGCAATATTTGGTGGAGCAATCGCATTTGTTAATGACTTAACAGCACCATTAATTGCTCAACAAGCAATGGCTGCAGAAAGTGCAGTATTTAATGAATTGGATCCTGAAGCAACTTTTAGTGAGTTAGATATAAGTGAAGATCAAACAGGTTTAATTAAAAAAGGCTATTATGGTGAAAGTAGTTCTAATAAATACTGGATTTATAGTGCTAATGTAATAGGATTTAATTCAGGAACACCAATTGATTTCTTAATTGGATTTAATCAAGATGGAGATATCATCCTATATAATGTCATAAATCAACAAGAAACTGATGGTATAGGATCAAGAGTATCTACAGATGAATTTGAAGTAGTAAATTTAAATGTTAATGATGCTATTACTCCATTATCTGGAGCTACAGTTTCTAGTAATGCAGTTATTAGTGGAATTAATGCTGCAAAAACATTATATTCAAATCAAGCTGGAGTAAGTGTAGATACAACAGTAAGCGAGCCTGAAAAACCATCATTAAATCTTGGTGATAAGGTTTTAATAAATGATGACTATACTGAATTTGATGCAATATGTGAAGAAAGTGATTCAACAGATGAAGGCAATTTAGTATTTAAGTGTAATGCACTTGGATATGGCTTAATTGATCCTGATAATCATTCTGCAGATATGAATTTTGAATATACAAAAAATGAAATTACAATTGTAGTTAATCCAGATGATAAATCTGTGGTTAGTATTACTTTAGATAATTTTGGAGATACTGCCAATATAGGTGATAAGGCGACTACAGAAGAATATTTTGAGACATTTTCAGGTTTAATTTATGATGATGAGGCTGATACAGTTACTGGTGCTTCATGGACAAGTAAATCTATAGTTTCTATGGTTCAAGCAGCTCTAGCTGCTAGCGAGTAAGGGTGGTGTAGATATGGATAGATGGAAAAATTTCAAATCTGGTTTTCTTGATGAAAATCCAGTGTTTGGTTTATATTTAGGAATTTGTTCAACCCTTGCGATAACTACAACTTTGAATTCAGCATTAGGTATGGGAGTTTCTGTTATAGCCGTTTTAATAGCTAGTAATGTAATTATTTCTGCATTAAGAAAAATAATTCCTGATGAGATTAGAATTCCAGTTTATATTGTGATTATTGCAAGTTTAGTTACGATTGTTGAAATGCTTATTCATGCATATTCACCAAGTTTATATTCTGCATTAGGGTCATTTATTAACCTAATAGTAGTTAACTGTATAATTATGGGTAGAGCTGAAGCTTTTGCTAGTAAAAATTCAATAATAGATTCTGCACTGGATGGACTAGGAATGGGACTTGGTTATACTTTAAGCTTAGTTACGATGAGTTTAATTAGACAAATTATTGGTACAGGATCTATTGGATTATCTAATCCGTTTACAGATGATGTAATCTTTAATTTTCAAATAATTCCAACAGGTTATGAGATTTCTTTATTTAAGGGTAATGTTGGTGCGTTTTTAACCTTTGCAATTTTAGCGGCATCTCTTACCGCATATAAGAATAGTAAAAAGGAGGCTAAGAAAAAATGAGTGAATTATTTTCCTTGTTTCTAGCTGCAGTATTAATTAATAATATTGTATTAACAAAGTTTTTAGGAATTTGTCCGTTTTTAGGTGTAAGTAAAAAATTAGATTCCGCTTTTGGAATGGGTGTTTCTGTAATATTTGTAATTGTTGGTGCATCCATTATGTCATATGGTTTATATTACCTAGTTCTTGTTCCATTAGGAATAGAATACATGAAGCTTATAACATTTATATTAGTAATTGCTACATTTGTTCAATTTACTGAGATGTTTATTAAAAAATATTCTCCAGCTCTATATAAATCTTTAGGTATATATTTACCTTTAATTACTACAAACTGTGTTGTTTTACAAGTTGCATTAGATAATATTTCAAATGAATTTAACTTTATAGAAATGGTAATATATTCATTTGCAGTTCCTGCGGGCTTTATGATGGTTTTACTTTTATTTGCTACAATTCGTGAAAGACTTGAAACTTCTGAAATTCCTGAAGCATTTAAGGGTAATCCAATT
Source organism: Erysipelotrichaceae bacterium (assembly GCA_012513225.1). Taxonomy (GTDB): domain Bacteria; phylum Bacillota_I; class Bacilli_A; order Erysipelotrichales; family Erysipelotrichaceae; genus UBA9076. Next base: position 3,010 of record JAAZCQ010000038.1, on the reverse strand, counting down.
GCTCTTGTGGTTGCAGCAATAATGGCTTTAGCATTTAGTGCGTTTGCGGGGTTAGTATAATGCCTTCAAACTTAATAACCGCAATTTTATATGCAATGGTTATAGCTGCTGTTTATGCAATTTTCTATTATTTAAATCATAAAACTCCATTACCAAAAGGATGTGAAAATTTAAAAGTAGAATGTGAAGGTTGTAAGATTAGTTCATGTGAGTTACATCCTTCACATAATATAAAGGAGGAAGTTCATGGTTAATGCGATTTTAACAATGCTTATTGTTGGTGCTATATTAGGTGCTATACTTGGTATTTCTAGCAAAATATTTTATGTTAAAGAAGATAGTAGGGTAGAAGATGTAACAGCTTTACTACCTGGTTATAATTGTGGAGGTTGTGGATATCCTGGATGTAGTGGATTTGCTGCTGCCTTGGTAAATAAAGAAGCAGATGTTATTCTTTGTAAGCCATCTAAGCCAGAACAAAGAACTGCAATTACTGAATATTTAGCTAACAATTAAAAAGAATCGATTTATTCGATTTTTTTTTTAGGAGATAACACTAGGGTATTAATATTTTATTGAGGTATAACAATGAAAAAGATACTTAGTATTATTTTGAAAATTATTATTATTTGTTTATTTTTAGGACTAAATTTTTTAGCAGTTAAATTTTATAGCGAATATAAATTACATCTAGTAAGGGTTTATGTTGCTAGTCATAATATTAGTGGTAGACATCTTATTGTAGAAGAAGATATAGATGAAATAGTTATTCCATATGTATATATAAATGATAAGGCATATTTAAACAAAGATGATATTATTGGGAAGTATACTGATATTCAAGGAAAAATTCCAGTAGGATCACTTTTTTATAAAACTATGCTTTTTGATAAAAGTGAACTAAATGATAATCCTATTTTAGAATTAAAAGTAGGTCAAACATTATTTACATTTCAAACTGATGTTTTAGCTTTATCAGGAAACTCTATTGTAAGAGGACATAGAGTTGATATATATGGAAGCTTAAATATTAAACAGGACAACTATATTCAAGATTTACTAGTATCAGATGTTAGAGTTATTTCTATAAAAGATAATAAAGGTTATGATATTGATCATCCTAATAGTAATAAGATTCCTTTTATTATTTCATTAGCAATTGATAATTCTTCTTTAAAATATTTATCTTTATTAAGTAAGATTGGAAATATTGAAATATATCCTAGTTTACAGGCATATAGCACAACTAATGAAGCGAAACTAAATGAAAAATCCATATTATTAAAATATTTAAATTCAAATCAAATTAATGATATTGAATAAAAATAAATATTTTATGAAAAATTAAGTTTATATTAAAATATTTAAATCAAAATAAAAAGCCTTTTAATAGGCTTATTTTTTTATTTTATACAAATGGGGCGATCGACGGGACTTGAACCCGCGAATGCTGGAGCCACAATCCAGTGTGTTGACCAACTTCACCACGACCGCCATATTGCCTATTCATTCTACAATAATAAAAAACAAAAGTAAAGAGAAACTAAGCTATGTATATCTTCAGTGAACTGTAAACTTAAATTCCACAATAAATAGGTATAAATGGAAATTAGTTTTACAGAAACTTCTACTAGAATTTACTTTTTCATTTTAAACTATGTGTAGTTAGTGGTCATATTTGGAAAGTGAGGATATATTTATGACTACAAACAAGAATAAACATCTTACTTTAGAAGAAAGAAGAATAATTCTAACTGGTATTAAAAATAATTCTACTAAAACTGCTATAGCTAAAACTTTAGGCAAAAATAAATCAACCATAGATAAAGAAATTAAGAAGAGTTAAGAAATCATCTTGTTCTTTGCCACTAGAATGCTCTAAATATAAAAATATAAACATAATAGACTTTGTAAAATTGATTGTATTGATTACAAAAAAATTGTTTATAAAAGAAAAGACCGCTCCCCTTGTGCTTGTAATAAGTGTGGTAAATATAGCTTATGTAGATTTAGAAAATACAAATATATACCTGAATTAGCACATGATGAATACAGGTATGATTTAGTTGATTCTAGAAAAGGTATTAATCTCACTTTAAAAGACATTTTATAATTATATTGATATTGGGATATTTGATTGTGTTGGTATTAAAAATATTGATCATGGACGTAAAGTTTCTAGAAAATTATCTAAAAAAGAAACGATTATAAGCATCTTAGTGGCAGAAAGTATGATGATTACCTTAATTTTATAAAAGATAATCCAAACTGTAATATATGGCAAATGGATACAGTTAACAATATTTCAAACGGTCCATATGATTTATGAGACTTTTGGTAAAGATATTTTTATTAAATATTTCAATGTAATAATAACAGATCGTGGTGTAGAATTTAGTTCTTTTGAATTATTTGAAACTGGTTGTAATAAAATAAAAAGAACTAATTTATTCGCTTTATGTAAAAGAAAGGGTGCTCATTAGATAATGTTTGTTGTTAATGATTTTTTGGCACAATAAAACAAGAAATGTTCTATTCAAGAAATTGGACTAAAGTGACTGTAAATCAGTTCATAGATTATTCAAATGAAAGAATTAAAAGTTCATTTAAAGGGATGAGCCCAATTAATTATCGTAAAAGTTTAGGTTTCAAGTTTAAGTCTAGGATTATGTCCGTATTCTTCATTCTAAAATTTAGAAAAATTTCATGTAATTATTTAGGTATAAATTTTCATAATATTACTATATAATATTACTATAAGCATAAATATTATGTTTTTTATTATATTTATGTAAAACCTATTAAGGGGAGGTAAAGTATGGATAAATTTGTAGATATTCTACAAGACAAGCTGGCACCTATAGCTGCTAAGCTTTCTGAAAACCGCTACCTAGCTGCAATACGTGATGGATTCTTAGGGGTTATGTCACTATTAATTCTAGGCTCTATGTTCTTATTATTCGCTGCTCTTCCAATTCCTGGATATGCTGATTTAATGGCAGGAATATTT
>JAAZCQ010000029.1 GCA_012513225.1 Erysipelotrichaceae bacterium | reverse complement strand
TAATAGGGGATTAAGATATATCTCATGTTTTGATTTGTCCCCCAATCTTTTCACTTTAGCTTGGGTATTGTTACTAATTTTTATCATATTGCTTTTTAAAGGAAGAATAAAGAAGATATCTTACTTTGTTATATTAGGGTTATATCAAATAATGCTTTTAACAAATTATATTTACTTTGGTATATTTGGAACATTCTTTAGTTTTAAAAGTCTGGGTTTAGCTGGAGAAGCTCAAGGATACTTTAAAATAATTTTTGATTATATGGATATGTCACTTATAATTGTGATATTGATTAGTATAGGTTTAGGAATATTGGCATGTCGTTTTATGCCAAAGGATAAAATAAGAGGCGATAAAATATTATCCTTATTATTAATATTATCTTCTCTTAGTTGCTATGGAGCTGCTAGGTCTTTCTTGGGTGAAGCAGCAGATATTAATGAATGGGATACATGGACTAATAAGCGTAATGTTTACAATTCATTTTCTGATACAAGGAAAAGTCTTCAAACATCAGGATTTTACGAATATACTATGAGAGATATTTATCTTTCTAAAATTCAAGTTCTATTTGAAAATAATGAAGAGGATATTGCTTATCTAAATAAATATTATGAATCTTATGATAGTACTGAAAAATTCAGCTCGGAAAAAGATTCGGTATCATCTGATGGCCTTAAAGGTATTTTTAAAGATAAAAACATAATCTTAGTCTTGATGGAAAGTGTAGATAATTGGATGGTAAATGATGAATTGATGCCTACTTTAACTAGGTTAATGGAAGAAGGCATTAATTTCACAAATCATTATTCACCTATATATGGTGGGGGAGCTACATTTAATGCTGAATTTATGTTAAATACTGGTTATATGACTCCGCTTAATGGGGAAAATGCATCTAATAAGTATGGTCATAATTATTTTCCATATTCATTACCAAATCTTTTTGCTAATAGCAATTATAACGTTAATTCATTTCACGAAAATGTAAGTTCTTTCTATAATAGAGGGCAGATGTCAAAAGCTTTTGGATATGAAAATTATTATAGTAGTGTTGAACTTGGAGTTCCACTAGCTGATGCTGTAAAAGATTCCCACTTTATAACTAATGATAAAATTAGAAACCTTTTGTTTAAAGAAAATGGAAAAACCATGAATTTTATTACTACTTACACAACTCACACTCCTTACACTATTAGAGATGTGCAGTGTAGTGAAACCATTACTGAGAAAGATTTGATATTGATTGAAAAAGGTTCAAATGAAGAGGAACTTTGTGTAAAGGCGCAAGCTAGGGAAACGGATAACTTCTTCCATAAACTTATTGAGCACTTAGATAAAGAGGACATATTAGATAAAACAATAATAATTGGCGTAACCGATCATTACGCATATGGTTATTCAAATAAGGAGAAGCTTCATGCCTTAAAAGGGACAGATGATCCTAATTTTATGAGTAATCTACCATTTTTTATTTGGGGGAATAATATTCCTAAAGCTGAAATTACTAAAGTTAACAATAACCTTGATGTTTTACCAACAATTGCATATCTTTTCGGATTAGATTATGAAGAAAAACATTATGTGGGTAAAAATATATTTGATCCTAACTATGAAGGTTTTGTCTTCTTTCCTGATCATTCTTGGTATGATGGAAATATATACTATAAAGATGGACATGTTCTTTTAGGTGAACAAGTAGAACAGGAATATATTAATAGTCGTAATAAGCAATTGAGAACCATTCTTGATGTTAATGATAAGGTTTTAAATACAGATTATTTCAGAATTTTATCTACTAAGTAATTAAACTTAATATATCTTTTAAAGCAGAGGAAATCTTACTTTCCTTTTCTTTTTTATATG
>JAAZCQ010000026.1 GCA_012513225.1 Erysipelotrichaceae bacterium | reverse complement strand
TAGTATTGATTGTGTGTGGTATTCGTGATATAATTTTCATGGATCTAACCCCCTATTAAATCTTTAGTCGGATTAATTATACAAGAGGTTAGATCCTTTTTCAATTATCGAAAGTCTCACATCTATTGTAACACTACAAATTTTTTCATAATATATTTTTATAAATAATTGACAAAAATTAATAATTTTGCTATAATAAAAAAAACAAGGAGGATTGAAATGGAAAAGGTAAAAAAGATTAAAAGAATGAGGCTATTTGGAATTCTATCTATCATTGTTGGATTGTTTCTTATGCTAGGTAGTGGTAGTGATTTTGTAGGTGTAGTTTTTCTTATTGCCGCTATTGTAATATTTGTAGTCGGTATCGTACTTGTATCCACAGCAAATAAAAAGGGCAAAACAATATGTATGCAATGTGGAGCATCTCTTTTTGGTTGTGCGTATGAATATTATGAATTGAGCACAACTAAAGATAGTAGAGGTGATGAAAAAACGACTGTAGAATTTTCAGCAACTTGTCCTGAATGTGGTGCAGAAAAGACTTTTACCAAAAAATACACTTCTTACATTGCAGCTAAATTTAGTAACGGTAGACAGACAGTTAAAGCAGAACGAATTAACATTGAACCTAAAGTAAAGAAAGATGCTAAAAAATATTTTGGTCACTAAGAAATTATTTAAACCCAATAAAATATCATTTGTAAAAAATATCATCTTTATGAGTTTGATTTTTTTTATTATGTTTTCTCATTTAAATTATGCTGGAATTATATTTTTTATCTATATCACTTGTCTCACATTAGCTAATATATTTTGGGGTTTTAATGTTGTCTATGCAATATATAGAAAATTTAGTACTGAGTTTTATTCATTTAAATCTGCCTACTCAAGAGAATTCAAACAAGCAAACTTATTTGATGATGAGGAATCAATTACAACTGAAGAAAAGAAAATACTTGATTACTTTATAATTTTGGCTAAAACAAATTTAGGTTTTGCCCCTCTTCCTAAATCAACGATATTTGATGGCATCTTAGAAAGATATCGATTAGGCGTATCACATAAAGATATCAAATCTATTTGTGGGGAGGTTTGTCGTTATCTAAAAGCTGATCCTAAGTTTTTGGAGATTCAGATTTATTCACTCAATAAATATTTGAATAATCATTTAGGCTATTTTTCTGCTAAAAATAGAATTGGTGGTCTCATAGGTATAAGTGTTTCACCATATTACGATATAGAAATATTACTATCAATCATCATTCACGAATGTATGCATTATTACATGCATTTGAACAAGTACGAGATTGCTCCTGATTTGAATGAATATTTTACAGATTACTTGATTATACACATGGGACTCAGCAAGTATATGCTTCTGGGATATAAAAGAATAAATATCATCAGCGAAAATTTCATACCTGGATTTCATCAATTTGCATTAGGTTATCTCAATGAATCGCAGATATTATATGTTGAAAAAAGATTGTATCAGAAATCACTAAATAATCGTTTTGATTTATAAATATAAACATCTAAAAATTAACTAAACTGATCATTTAGAGTTAGTTCGTTAAAAACGGACACTAATTAAAAAAGATAGAGAGAACTGACTATAGTAAGACTTTCGAACCCTTTTGGTTAAATTGACCGGAGTAGAAAGTCTTTTTTATTTCAAAAGATAAAGTGGATTGATCGCTTAATTGCGTAGTCAATCCATTTTTTAATATATATTTACTTTCATACATATTTGGTGTTTGACCGTTCAAGTGATGGTGTGGTCTAAAGTCATTATAAAAATCTACATGTTCATCAACAGAAATCATTAATTCTTCAAGCGTTTTATAGTCATTCAAATATATTTCCTCACTTTTAAAGTGAGAGAAGAAAGATTCAACTACAGCATTTTCTGTAGGCCGTGCTGTTTTTGAATAAGAAGGAATTAATTTTAATGATTTTAACAATGATCTGTATTTAAAAGAGGTATAATTTGAACCTCTATCACTATGTACAATTACATTTTCTAGTTGGTTTCTATTTTCATAAGCATCTTTTAAAGTATTGATTACTAGTTTAGTATTATTTTTACAATGCACTCTATATCCAATGGCTTTTCTAGAGAAAAAATCTAAAATTACACAAATAAAAAATGGATTACCTGAAACATTAACTTCAGTGACATCGGTGGTCCATGCTTCATTTGGATTATTCCGAGTAAAGTTTTTGCCAATAAGGTTCTTTAAATAGATATTCTTACTTTCAATTTTACTTAAATATTTTTCCTTTTTCTTGCCAAGAATGGGTTTAATATTTAGTTCATCCATTAAATGTTTAGATTTTTTATTTGAAATTGTATAACCTTCATTTCTAAGTACTTGAGCTATTTTTATTGAACCAAATCTTTGTCTACTTTTATTATAAACTTCCATAACTAAAGGTATTAAAAAGTTATCATTTTTAATGTTGAACTTTTCTTCCAGACGTCGATTTAAATGATTGTAAAATGTCCCTACACTTACATCTAGAATTCTACACATCGTCTTAACTGGATATATGTTGTAATATTTTTCAATTGCATTTAACTTAACATGTCTTGGAGAACTTGGGAGGCATTCTAAACTCTTATAAATCTCAAGTTCAATTTTCATTTTTTCATGCTCTTTACAAAGAAATGAATATTTTTTTCTAAGGCTTTTTTAATCATCGTATTCAATTTCTAATCTTGTAGGTCTTAACCAATCGTTAATAGTAGTTTTTGAATAACCATATTTATCTACTAAATCTTTAGTGGTAAAACCATTCTTAAAATCATCTATTGTTTTCAACTTAATAGCATTAGTATTCATTTTAATGTTCACTTCCTTTAACTAAATATCTATTATACATTTTTAAAATGAAATTGTTAATGATATAATTAAGTTGTCTAAGTTTAACAAATCAAGAAAATCATTGCTTATAATGATATTTAATAACAAAGAGCCTACTATTAATAAATCAAGTAAAAAATTAAACTAGTTTAATTTTTCTCGAATATAGATTTATTATGTACACAAAAAAGGGCCTTTCACCCATTAAGTTTATAATGTTACCAATCTAACATCAGAATTATTAGAATATTAAATTGTTGATCTTTGAAAATTTTATATGGTTAATTTTGTGAAGAAAAAGTGATATCTTTCTTTAATATTGTATAAATCACTCTAATAAGTTTTTTATCTATATGACCAAGGATTACATAATGATGCTTTCCTTCTTGGCTTTTCTTTAAATAGTATTCATGAAACGTGTTATCATGTTGCCGGATGATATTGGATGCTAAGTGAATGGCGTATCGTAGATATTTAGAACCACGTTTTGATATGGTGTTTTGATTTGAGTTATATTTACCTGATTGATAAACAGATGGATCTAAACCAGCATAAGCAAGTAGCTTATCTGCTGATTCAAAATCATCTATATCGCCAATTTCACCTAATATTATAGATCCATTAGTATAACTAATTCCTGGAATACTCATAATATTTTTTCCACCCTCATCCATTATTAATTTGATTTGAGCGTTATATGACTCTATTTGTTTTTCATGGAATCTTAAAGCAGCAATCACTTGTTTGATTTCAAATGCATAATAATTAGATGATTGACCAATTGAGTTAGCCGCTTTATCCCGTATTTTTTCTGCAGTTATATTGCAACTTCCATGAAGATATTTAGAAATGCTTGATATTTTAGCTCGGTTTATTAATTTTGGAGTTGGATAGGAATAAAGTAAGTTAAGAGAGCTAGAAGCGTATAAAGTGCTAAAAAGACCTAAATATTCAGGGAAAACAATATTAATAAGTCTTTGAAGTTTAATCTTTTGTTTAGAATAATCCTTCACTAAAGAAAATCTCTCTCTTTGTAGATTTGTAAATGATGTGAGACCAAAAAGATTAGAAAAAACTAAGATAAAGTATAATTAAAGCGACCGTTATTTTCTAAGAACTTTCGTTGCTCGATTGGAGATCTCCAGTTGATTACTGAAGATAATATTCTGTTACTACGATATAGATATCGCTTCATTTGGATAAGTAG
>JAAZCQ010000030.1 GCA_012513225.1 Erysipelotrichaceae bacterium | reverse complement strand
GCTAAATGAGAAAAAGCCTAGTCGAAGTATCTTGATCAACACTCACTAGGCCTTAATATTTCGTGCAGATAGGGGAATTTTCCCTTTTTGCATATAAAAAAGGGTATGAAAACATTGTATCATACCTGTATTTCTAATATGTGTTAGGGCGACTATTTTGATACAATTTCGTACCCCTATCAAAAAGTTCGTACCCCAATTTGTTTTATTCGTCACCTTATTAAGACTACACTATAATCGAATTTGCTATTCCTTCAGCTAACTCAATCAATTTGTATTCTAATGATCGGTCTTCATATGCATAAACTTTTAACTTTTTTATGTATGACTCAGCATTAGCTTCATCGGTAAATTTTGCATTAATAAGATCGCAATATAAATCATCATTTCCAGTGCCTCTTTTTTGCTGATACTGCATTACTCTAATTCTAACTGTACGAACATAAGAACTACCAATATATACAATTTTTTCATTTTCATCTACTAAAAAATAAACACCTGGAAATTTGAAGACTTTCGTATCTTCTTTAATTAATCCCAGAACAACGGGACCTTTTAAATCTTTTATCTTGAATAGATTTTTATTTTTCTCCCAAAGCTCATTAATAGTCATAATTATAATCACCTACTTAAATTTTGTTTCAATCTTGTCAATATGTAATGCATAGAAACTCACACTCTCTTAAACGGAGATAAATCGATAAAATAAAGAATCATATCAAAAAATTGTTCTTTAAAGAATATTGCTTTTTTATCTACATTATATACTTGTTTAATTGTTGTTGGTAAAGAATCAAAATCAAAAATAAAGTATGAGTCTTTTTTTCCTATCTCATTTGAAATAGAACTGTCAGACTCATTCCATAACTTGTTTGGTGTGAGTTTACCTGTTTTGGTCAATGGGTATTTATAAAACTCACCATTTCTATCATATGAATCGTATTTTATTATTACGTCCTTAAATGTTTTAATTCTTTCATCAAATATAGGTACAATTCTTGACTCAAGTTGAACGTTGCAATAATTGTCTAATAAAATATCTAAAGAGTGAGTCCTTGATAAATCAAATCTTTTTCCTAAAATATCTACTTCTAATCCATTAATAATTGTTTGTTTTTTTATTTCACTTAAAATTAAAGATTTTAATATCAACTCAAGAGTGTGTCTTTCGAGGTAAATTAACGGGTATATTATAGAAGGATTATCGTTTTTTATTACATATTCTTTTAGAATTTTGCAAGAATCAAAAAAATTAATTGCGGATACATAAAATCTTTTGGCGATATACTTACTGCTATAAGTTCTCTTTTCAGCCATTGACGACCTCCTATTTTAAACTATTTTCAAGTTGAACAAATGATTGTTTTGTGTCATTTCTTTCGTTAAAAACACTAATCGAGTTTATAACTTTATCTTTATCTCTAAATATTATCCCTACTCTTGCTTCATTCAATATTAATGAATTAATATATTGAACCTCTTCAGAATAAATTTTTCTAACTTTATAAATGAATTCATCATCAGGGTTAATAGTTCCTGGTGTTTTGTATTTATTTTTAGGAGGTAAAATAGCATCTCCCTTTATGCGTGAAAGCTTAATCATTCTATCTAAAAAAGGATTATTGGAGTTCCCATTCTTAAACATAATATGATTTAAAATTAATAGTCTAGTAGGTGACAAAGGAAGCAAACAATGCATATGAATGTTTGCAATAAAATCAGGGTATATTTCCAGAGTTGGATAAATATCCGATAATAGAAATTCTCCACCACGAGCTTCAACAAAACTCATATAATATCCATTCAAATCATTCATAAAATCTAATTTAATTATAGGATCAACAATCTCGGATTTTTCTATTTCATCATATGTTCTACATGTGGCAAGGAAATCTAACTCACGTTTCCAAAGTTCCTCAAAATTGCCGTTAGGTTGAAATTTTAGAAGTATTTCTCGAGTCAAACTATCAAATTTATTATTTTTATATTGATCCATTCTAGAGTTTGATCTAAAAGATAATAATGTAATAAAAATTCTAAGTTTTTGCAATTCAATTCTTGTTAATGAAATTTCACTATTATTTAGTATTTTATTTGAAAAAAGTTTCGCAATCTCACTTTCAAATATTGAAAATTTCGATTCAATTTGTGTTGGATCATCCTCATTAAGTGACTCATCTCTATACATATCTAAGTTCATAAAAACACTTTTGATGTTTCTCTTTTCTAATCGGCTATTATCAATATTCCAATAGTTTACTTGTCCATTCTCATCGTTGAAGTTTTTAAGTATAAATCTAGGTATATAGTGATGTTTTCTTGGTTCTGGTTTTATCATATGTCACTCCCTACTAATTTTTTTCTTTAAATGAATTTAATTTGCAATCTATCATACTACAAACTGAAAGTATTATCTTAGATTAATCTTTTAGTTTGAACGCCGAGATAATTGTAGTTATTAAACCTACGGCAAATGATACTCCGTCATAAGCTAGGAGTCCAGCTATAGCTTTCATTGCTTTTAATAGCCCAGTTACATTTTCACCAGATGATACAATCGCATTATCAATAGATTCATAAAGAATATTGAAAACTACATTTGATATTGCCCCTGCCACTATTCCAAAAACAAGAACCATAATTATTTTTATAACAGCTTCATCCATTGAAACACCTCTTTAATCTCACACGAAACTCTACACTATATCCTTTGACCTTTTTATGTACTCCAAAATATAAAAATCCAATTTATCTATCTTATTAACTACTTCTATATTTTCAAACTCTTCAAGATAGTACTTAGTGAATGCGAATGCATCCAGTTCTATTTCTTGTGATATATAGTTAGAACCAGTGTTATCCATATTAGAGCTGTTGACTGCTCCTTGAAGTTCCTTTTTCCATCTTTCTGAACGCTCATCATTAAATATGTTCACATAGAATAATTGAAAAATATGTCTATACTCATGAGCTATTGCCTTAGCACATTCAACATAGTCATTCTCAAACTTTTTATTTATCGCTACATATTCTTCTTTAATATAAAGTCTGCTATCATCAATCATCTCTTCAAATTTTATATCTAATGGTTCAACACCTAATCTATCAGCTACTCTTTGGCATAGTGGTTTTAAATCCAATTTTATCAACCTCGTACATTATATTAATTGTTAGTTTAATTATATCATATTTTCTCTTTATTAACAATAGATCAAAAAAAGCAGCACCCATTTGAGTTGTAGTGTTACAATAGATGTGAGACTTTCGATAATTGAAAAAGGATCTAACCTCTTGTATAATTAATCCGACTAAAGATTTAATAGGGGGTTAGATCCATGAAAATTATATCACGAATACCACACACAATCAATACTAG
>JAAZCQ010000016.1 GCA_012513225.1 Erysipelotrichaceae bacterium | reverse complement strand
ATTTAGCACAATGATTACCACTACGCACACATATGTTCTTCGTGTTAAAAAAACTTCCTGAATCTTGAGCAAAAACACCATCCCCATTTAGTGCAATAATACCAGTGTCAGAATTAGGATTATATAACTTTATATTTCCTAATTTTTTTAATTCTTGAATCATATAGTCTTTTAATTTCACTTCATATTCATGTATGTTGTCCATACCTATTTTTTCCAAATATAAAATTGCCTGTTTCATTCCAAGTACACCTTCAACATTAGGCGTTCCAGATTCAAACTTAAATGGAGCATCTTTAAGCATTACTTCACGATTACTTGAAAATCTTGAATTACTTCCTCCACCATAAACAAGTGGTTCTAGCTTTTGAAGTAAATCAAATTTACCATAAAGAATACCAATTCCATTAGGGCCACACATCTTATGAGCACTAAAAGCTAAAAAATCAACACCTAAATCTTTAACATCTATTTTTATATGTGGAACACTTTGTGCTCCATCAACAACAACAATAGCATTATAATTATGTGCTATCTCACAAATTTCTTTTATTGGATTGATATGCCCTAAAACATTAGAAACATGAGCTAGTGTAACTACTTTGACATTTTCATCCATCAAGGATTTATAAGAATCCATATCCAAGATACCTTCATTATCTTGTTTTATATATTTAATTGTAGCTCCAGTCTTTTTTGCTACATTAAACCAAGGAAGAATATTTGATGCATGCTCACTTAAAGTTGTGAGAATAACATCACCTTTTTTTAGATTATCTAATCCATAATTAGCAACTTGATTTAATCCAAAAGTAGCTCCTGAAGTAAATACAACCTCTTTTTCATCACAATTAATAAATCGTGCTACTACTTTTCTTGTATCTTCATATTCATTAGAAACAAGAAAACTAGTATTATAATCACCTCTATGAACATTAGAAGTTAAATTAGTATAGAAGTCATTTACGGCATTAATTACTGAAAAAGGCTTATATGTAGTTGCACTATTATCAAAATAAACCATATTAGGATGATTAATTATCATTGGAAAATCTTTCCTAATTTTTTCTATATTGAACATTCAACTTCCACCATTCTTTCAATATTTTCTCTTAATGATTTTCTTAATTCATCATTATTTATAAAATCAGCTATTGGCAGTAAATATCCTGTACTTATTAAAGACATTACTTGACTTAATGTTAACCCTCTTGATTGCATATACATTAACTGATTATCATCTACTCTACCTACACTTGTAGCATGACTTGCCATAACATCATTATCATCAATTATTAATTTAGGTATAATAGTTGAAACTTGATTTTCATCAAAGCTTAAAGATCTAGAAGTTTGATGGCTCTCAGATTTATATGCCCCTTTTTCAATCTTCCCAGTTGCATCCATTTTATAATTACCACCATCTAACACAACACTATAATTTTCTATATTGCCATTAGTATATGGAACTCTAGAATTAACTAAAATAGAATAATGTTTCTTATTCTTACAAAGTGTTGCACTTTTCACTAATGATGAAGCATTTGGACCATTTAAATTTACTACTGTGCTTCTTTCAATATCAGCACCATTTAAATCCCCATAGGCTATTTTTAAATCTGAATTACTTCCAACTTCATATTTTTCATTAAACAATATTTTATTATTAGATTCATTCCAAAATAATATTGTTATATTTCCCTCATTATTAATATCAGAAAATATACTAATGGATTTAGCGTTTATTATTCTAATTAGTAAATCTGATGTTTTATTCGCAATAATGTTTAAATATATATCAGTATCAGTATCAACAATATACTCTTGAAAACCTTCTTTTAATATTAATTCAGTATTCATAGTCTAATTCCTAGTATTTATTGCACAAGTTCCTAATGATGTCATAATAGGAACTTCTATCTGTGCACTTGGTTGTACATTATATTCTTTATATAACCAATCATATCCTTCACTATCTATTTTAGTTATTAAATCAAATGACCCACTAGTAACTATTTTTCCATCTACTATAACATGTGCATATGTAGGTTTTACAAGTTCATAAAATCTTTCATAATGAGAAACTATCATTAGTCCCATATCACTTTGATTAAATTCTTCCATAATAGAATTTGCAACAATCTTTATAGCATCAACATCAAGACCACTATCTATTTCATCAAGCATAGCTATACTAGGCTTTAAAAGCCTCATTTGAAGTATTTCATTTCTCTTTTTTTCACCACCAGAAAAACCCTCATTTAAGAATCTATGAGCTAAATCTTGTCTCATTTCTAATGCATCTATATTACTTTCAAGCTGTTTAATAAAGCTAAATAATGATATTGGTTTCTCACTTCTGGCATTCATAGCAGCTCTTAAAAAATCACTATTAGTTACACCTGGAATTTCTTGAGGATATTGCATAGCCATAAACAAGCCAGCTCTACTTCTTTCATCAATTTCCATTTCTAATAAATTTTTATTATCAAATGTTATACTTCCCTGAGTAATAACATATCTAGGGTGCCCCATAATAGCAGATAATAAAGTACTTTTCCCATTACCATTAGGACCCATAATTGCATGTATTTCATTTGGCTTAATAGTTAAATTTATTCCTTTTAATATTTCTTTTCCATCTATTTCTATATGTAAGTTTTTTATAATTAATTCTTTCATTATAATCACCTTTCTAAATCCTAAACAATTATATCACGAAGTAATAAAACATGTTTATAATACTATCTTAATGTAACACATTATAAGTTCACAAATAATTCATATGCTCATCACAAACAAATCATTAACAAAAATTGCAATAAGTATAATATTATTCTATAATTAGTAAGTTATTTAAGGAGGACTTATGACAAACTTAATAAAAAAATATTGGTTTGTTAGCTTAGTAGTAATATTTTTATTTGTTATAATCATTTACTTTGTATATGATACAAACAAAGATACTCTTTCCGGAAAAAAAGTTGATGGAAATGATGTAGTTTATACTATAAATAAAATAGATAAAACAGCTGATGAACTATACACCGATCTATATGATAAATATGGAATAGCAACTATTTACAACAAACTAGAACAAGCAGTTGCTAATCAAGCAATAGAAACAACTGAAGAAATGGAAACTATAGCAAAAGAAAATTCTCAAACCATCATAAGTAATTTTGAATCTCAATATGGTGATACTTATGAAGAACAATTATTATCTGCACTAAAGCAAGTTGGCTATTCTAAAGTAGATGATTTAGAAACTTATTTAATACAAATTCAAAAAATAACTCTTTTATTTGAAAATTATTTAAATGATAATCCTGAATTAGTTCAAACTTACATAGATGAGAAAAGCCCAAGAATTGTAAGCCATATATTAATATCTATGGAAGACCCAAATAACCCTACTCAAGAAGAATTAGATATAGTTAAAAAAGTTGAAGAAGAATTAGAAGCTGGTGAAGATTTTGGAGTAGTTGCATATAATTATTCCGATGATACTGCAAGTGCACAATTAAATGGTAGTTTAGGTTATGCAACTAAGGATACTCAATTTGTTCCAGAATTTCTTGAAGCAATGTTATTGCTAGAAGAAAATGAAGTAAGTGATTGGGTTAAGACAAACTACGGTTATCACTTAATTAAAGTTGATTCTACTAGTTTAAAAGAATTAGAACTAGTTGATGATTTCTATACAGATATATATAGTTATTATCCAAATATGCAAAGTGAAGCTATTTGGGAAAAAGCAAATGAATTAGGAATTGATTTTAAAGGTAATAAAGAATTAGAAATTAAACTAAAAAAATATTTAGGTATAAGTGAGTAATAAGGAGGAAAGAAAATGAAAAAAATATTATTAATCATTGCATCTGCCCTTTTATTACTGACAGGATGTTCAGATGCACACGCGAAAGTAAATAATCCTACAGAAGAGATTATTAAAATTGGAAATAAAAGTATTACAAAAGAAGAAGTATACAATAACTTACTCACAAACTATGGTAGTTATTTTACAATAACTGATGCAACAGATAAAATATTAGATGCAGAAATAGAAATAACTGATGAAATGCGCGAAGAAGCAAATTCAGCAATAGAAACTTATAAAGCTTTTTATCTAGAACAATGGGAAGAATTTCTTTCATATTATGGGTATAGTAATGAAGATGAGTTTATTAACTCAATAATTAGAGGTGAAAGATTAACAAAGCTAACTGAAAACTATGTATATGATCAATGGGATGATTTAATGGATTCATATAATCCTAAAAAAGCCATAGTATTATCTTTTACTGATAGTGACATGGCAAATGCTGCATTAGTTGAATTAAAAAAAGGAACTGATCCACAAGAAGTAGCAACAGCTTATGCTTCTAGCTTATCAGGTTCTAGTGAGATAATTACTTCAGAAAGTACTTATACTACTGATGTAATGGCTATTGTAAATACAGCTAGTATTAATGATGATTACGCTATGATACCATCTACAGATGGTGTTACAACTTATATTGTTAAGGTAGAAGAAACTGATCCAAATAATATACAAGAAGAAGTAGCTTCATCACTTGCTAGTTATGATTCAATTCAAATAGCAGCCGATGAATATTATTTTAGAAAATATGATTTTACCATATATGATAAAACGCTATATGATGACATAAAAGCTAATTATAGTAATTATGTTGTTCAAAAGTAAAATGCCAAAAGGCATTTTTTTATTATATAATTACATTTAGGAGGATTATTTATGTGTATATTTTGCAAAATAGTTAATAATGAAATTCCAAGTTATAAAGTTTATGAAGATGATGATTTTTTAGCTATTCTAGATATAACTCAAACAACAGATGGACATACATTAGTATTTCCAAAAAAACATGTAAAAGATATATTAGAAATAGATGATGAAACACTTTCTAAACTTATAATACTAACTAAAAAATTGTCAGAAAATATAATGACAAAGATGAATGCAACTGGATTAAACTTACTAAACAATACAAATGAATCAGCAGGTCAGTCCGTGCACCATATTCATTTTCATATTATACCTAGATATGATGAAAATGATGAAGTAACAATAGCTTTCAATAGAAAATCTGATTTTAACCTACAATCTATATTAAACAAAATAAATGACTAGCAATTTGCTAGTCATTTGGTTTATAGAATGCTCTATTTTCAAGTGAGAATAACCTTGGTGTGAAAGATCCTGGTTTCACTTGTTTTAATGCTGTTTCTAATGTGTTTAACCTTGCGTCCATATTATCAATTAAATAAAGAACTTCTGCTTCTTGAATCATTGGTAAAATAGGAGATCCATATTCTAATTTCCCATGGTGGCTTAATACCATATGCCTTAATAATATTGATTCTTCGCTATCTTCAATATTCAGCTCTTTAGCAATTTGCATTAAATAGCCTTGCATTATAGATATATGACCTATAAGCTTCCCTTCTAGTGTATATTCAGTAGTAATTGGACCATTAAATTCAATCATCTTACCAATATCATGTGCTAATATACCAGATATCAATAAATCCCTATTTAATTGTGGATATAGATTACAAATAAGATTTCCTAATTTAATCATTGAGCTAACATGAACTGCTAATCCACCTAAAAAACTATGATGTATCCTAGCTGCCGCTGGATATTGATAAAAATCTTCACCAACCATTTCATAAACTTTTAAAATCATATTTTTATAGTTTTGGTTTTCTATAGAAGAAATAGCCTCATTAATTTCATTTTTCAATTTACTTATAGATACATTAGACTTAATAATAAAATCATCCATGCTTACACTTTTTTGATCTAATTCAGAAATATTTCTAATTCTTAATTGAAGTTGATTATTATATTCAATAATATCACCACTTATAAAAACAACTTTTCCTACAACTGCTATATCTTCTTGTGCATTAGTAACATTCCAAAGCTTTGCATGAATACTACCACTTTTATCTTGTAAAGTAATGGTTAAATAAGGAGCTCCTTTATCAGTTGCTCCTTTTAATACACCTTTAATAAATAAAGGTTGATTAATTACATCTTTACTTTCATAATTTTCTATTAATTTATTCATCATCCCACTCCATTTCATCTAACACAACATATATATCTTCGCTTCTATATCCAAGATTAAAAAGATTTTTAAATACATTATTTCTTAATTTATAACCAGAATTATTTTTTTCATATTTTTTTCTTGATTTATTAGCTGCTTTTCTAAGATTTTCTATCTCGTTATTCTCATCTTCAACAAAACTAATATGTTCCATAGCTAAATTAATTATATCGTGATTATATCCTTGAACCATTAACTTTTGATACATTTTTTTCTTCTTTAATGCAACAGAAGTATCTTTTATATTTACCTTAATTTTATTTGCCCACTTTATTGCATGTTCAAGTTCTTCATTTTGATCACTATCCTCTAATAATTCAGTAATTAATTCATAAGGAATACCTTTTTTCTTTAACGTTTGAATTATCCTTTGTTCACCTTTTAAAGATAGTTTCATCAACTCAATATTTGATTTAGCATATCTATAATCATCTATATATTTTCTACTTTCTAATTTTTCAACAATCATATTTACTGATTGAATATCAATATCAAAATTATTTGTAATCCAATCATATATTTCTTTTCTAGTTCTATCTTTAGTAGCTATCTTACTAATACAAGATTGATAAGCTTTTACAACATTTTCTTCTTTCTTAAGTTTTTCAAGTGTTTCTTCACTAATTTTTTGTTCTTTTCTTAATCCTTCATTTGTATAAGTCTCATTAGTAACCATTAACTTATACTCTTCTCTATTTGGAGATTCAACTATTATTAAAACATGATCTTCTTTTACTCTTATTTCATCAATAACATACATATTTTTATATTTTGAAATCGCAATTTTATAAACATCTTCTATTTTTTTACCAAATGTTTCACTATCGTATGATTTTACAACGTCAACTGCTTTTTCTTTAATTTTCTCTTTTTCTTCTTCACTTAAACTATTATATAAACTAAGCTTATTCGCAAATTCTTCAGGTGAACTAAAATAATATCCACTTTCATTTTCATAAACTAACTCATCTAAAACTTCATCATGTCTTGCGAAAACTGGTAAACCACTTGCTAATGCCTCAATAAAAGTTAAACCTTGGGTTTCTGTTAAACTTGCAGATACAAATACATCTGAGGCCAAATAGTAATCAGATACTTCTACAGGTGATTTTTTTCCTGCAAAAATAATAATATCATCTAATCCTAATGAGTTAGATTGTTTCTTAAGATCTTCCTCCCCTGGACCAGTACCAACAATTAAAAACTTTGCTTTAATTCCCATTTTTTTAATATGACTAAAACCATCTATTACTACATCTATACTTTTTTCTTCAGCAATTCTTCCTAGATAAATAACTAATAATTCATCATCTAAAATATTATAATTATCTCTAATATCTTTAATCTTTTGTAAATTTTTATTTTTAGGATTAAATCTTTTTAAATCTAAACCAGTGGGAACTACATGTATATCACTTCTAATTCCATATCTTAATAACATATCTTTAGTTTTATAACTAGGAGATATTACTTCCATACTAGAATCCCCATATAATTTACTAAGATTTGCAACAATTTTTTTAGCAACATTATCAACAATATTTGAATTTATAAAATTAACATAATGCGTATAATCCTCATAAGTTGTATGATAAGTGCTTACTAAGGGTATTGATAATAATCTAGAGCAAATTCTAGCAAATATACCAATTCCAAATTCAGTATGTGCATGAATAATATCTAAGTCTAGTGATCTGACTATATTGAATGCACTTATTTGTAATGGTGAAGTTAAAACATATCCATATAGAAACTTTAATTCTATACCTGGTAATCTTAAAACTCTACCCTCAAGTTCAGGCTTAGAAAAATCTGCCTTTGTTGTAATTATATAAACTTCATGCCCAAGTTTTATAAGTTCATCTTCAAGAGTTTTTATGCTTGTCGCAACTCCATTTATCTCTGGAAAATACGTATCTCCAAATAATCCTATCCTCATAAAACATCTCCTTCAATTTTGGTAAATAAATTTGTTTTTTGTTTAGCATATATAAATAATAAGCCACCTAATATCATTACTATATAGAATGTAGCAACTCTCCAAATAATCATGGTACTTCTTGCACCTATTGAGCCAAATAATTTTGAAAACATAAATACATATGTTATTTCAGTTCCACCACTTGAGCCAGGAATAGGAATAAAAGCATTAATTGTAGATACAAATGATGCCAAAGCTATAACATCTACTAACATACTTAGATTTACATTAATATTTAATGAAACGGCACAAATAAATGGAAGGCTATAATATAATATTAATCTTACAATATTAACCCCAACAACTTTTAAAATAACTATTTTATGTTCACTAAGTCTTTTTGTTTCTCTATCAAATCTTTTTAATTGAATATCTAAGCTTTCTAATGTTTTCTCTTTATCTTTAACAATCCTTAATTTATGTGCAATATTAATTCCTTTAGTTGAAACAAAAGTATAAGCTTTAGGAAATCTTCCTAATGCCCATAAGCCAAGTATTATAGAACTATTAATTGCAAACCCTAATAAAACTAAAGGAAGAATCGGTTTAAGTGGTCCTGTAAAATATGAAAATTTTAAAATTATTAAAAGTAAACCTATGAATACCATAGTAGCTTGATAAATAATAAATTCCATCCATAATATGCTCGCAGCATCACTAAAATCAACACCTTGTTTTTTAAATATATACACTTGAGCAAATTGCCCACCTGATGAGCTAGGAGTGACACCACAAAAAAAACTCCCAATAAATGAATTAAGTATACCTTGACTTAATTCATACTGTGGATTGGATAATTTTGTAAGTGTTGTAAGCCCATATCCAATTACACATTGTATTAAAATGGATATTAATACTATTATTATTATCCATATTGGATTAAGACCTCTTAAAACACTTACTACATCATCAAAAGAATCTTTTAGTGTTAGCCATAATACTAAAGCAGTAAATAAAAAAACACTTAGTATATTAAATGCATAACTTGAAAATAGTTTTTTAATCTTCTCTTTCATATAATTATTATACTATAAATACCCCTTTATTTATTTAAAACCTCATTATAAACATGTTTTAGCATTTCTCCAACAGCTTCAATACTTCTGCTTTCAGCTACTAGTTTTCCAGCTTCTCCAGTATGCTTTATTTCTTTATTAATAATCTTTCGAATTAAACTTACAAATTCTAAATTATCATTACCTTTATAACAGTTTTCTTTATCAACAAGCCAAGGATCAAAAACTCCAATATCTCTAACCAATACTTGTTGTTTACTTGCTAATGCTTCTAAAACAACTATTCCTTCAGTTTCTTCATTTGATGGGAAAAAGAAACAATCAGCATCTAAATATGCACCTTCAATTATTGGTCCTTTCACATATCCTGGTAATATAACATTATTTGGTATATTTTCAATCGCATCTCTAATCTTTTTTGGAATACTAAGTAAAGGTGTATCACCAAACCAAATAAATTTATATTCTGGTAACATCTTTGCAACTTCTATAAAGTCTAATATTCCTTTTCTTTCAAAATATAAACCAACCGACATAATTACTTTATCATCCTCTTTTAGGCTAAAATACTTACGATATGCTTTAACCTTTTCCTCATCATAAACAAACCTATTAAGGTCTATGCCATTGCTTATAGAATAGATAGGTAATGTTATCCCATATGATTCTAAAAGCATTTTTGAATAAGGTGTTGGTGTAATAATTGCATCAGCTTTATTATACAAAGATACTATATGCTTTTTAAATAGTGGTGCAATTTGGTTTGATAATATAAAAGAGTTTTTAAAATCTTCTTCTGTAGAATGTGCATGATATATTATTTTTTTATTCATAGATCTTGCTTTATTTATTATCGCATCACTGTTAAATCCATAAGTATTAATATGTAAAATATCATAATCTTCAGACCAAGGA
This sequence comes from Erysipelotrichaceae bacterium, assembly GCA_012513225.1. Classification (GTDB taxonomy): domain Bacteria; phylum Bacillota_I; class Bacilli_A; order Erysipelotrichales; family Erysipelotrichaceae; genus UBA9076. The sequence continues at coordinate 68,624 of JAAZCQ010000016.1, read as the reverse complement.
TCCGTAATATATTCAACATTAGCTGATTCTAACGCTTTTTGCTGATGCTTAAAAGCCCTTCCTATTCCAGAAGTCTGAATTAATTCTTCACTTTCAAAATATAATAATACCTTCAAGGTTAATCCTCCATGTATATATTATATTCTACTACAAAATTATTATTTAAACACAAAACCAATTATAGAATTATTATCAAAATTAATTTTATCATAAATATCATCAACTTCAGTAAAAGTATCAATCTCATAATAATCTACATTATTCCAACTATAATTAGTATTATAAACACTCGTAAAATCATCAATTGCAATTTTTATATTGCTTTCACCAATTGTAACAATATTATATGAATTTTAATCCAAATAATTCCAAGCTTCTATAATATTTCCTTTATTTAATTTATCTTTATATAAAAACAGCATATATTTTGAATCATCTCTTCCATTATATAAAAATACATGTCCCAAAAAGACATTACTATCTTTGTCTTTATAAAATAATAATACTCTTTCATGATTTGAAAAATCAGTTACTACTTTTACAATTTTATTCATAATATACCTCTTTCAATTTCAGTATAAAATAGAATTATTTATCATACAAACTTTTATATTTTATTTTAGTAAAATTATAAACAATGCTTGATATTAAACACCTTATAAAATTAAATATAATGTTTCCCACAAAAAAAGATATAATTTTACTTATATCTTTTTAATTTCTAAAAATTCTATTCTACTGTTTCTGCAGCTAAAGCAACTAATCTCTTATATCTCTTCTTAGCATCTTTTAGTGTTTTTTCAAACAATTCATTAGCTACTTCTTGACCTCTTATTTTTACTAATTGAGAATATCTATTTTCATTCATTAAGAATGAATTAAAGTTTTCCCATTTAGGTTCTTTAGAGTCAATTGTTAAAGGTTTTTCTTTTCTAGGATCATAACGATATAGAGCAAGATATCCACACTCAACAGCAAGTTTTTGTTCTTTTTGGTGCATTGCTAAGCCACCCTTAATACCGTGTTCAATACAAGGTGAATAAGCAATTATTAAAGATGGACCATTATAGCTTTCAGCTTCTTGAAGTGCTTTTAAAGTTTGTACTCTATCTGCACCCATTGAAATTGAAGCAACATATACATGGCCATAAGCCATTGCTATTTGACCAAGGTCTTTCTTAGCTTGAGCTTTTCCACCAGCAGCAAATTTTGCAATTGATGCTGCTTGTGAAGATTTAGATGATTGGCCTCCAGTATTTGAATAAACTTCAGTATCTAGAACTAATACATTTACATTCATATTATTAGCAAGAACATGGTCTAATCCACCATAACCGATATCATAAGCCCAGCCATCTCCACCAACAATCCAAACTGATTTACCTACAAGGTCTCTTTCATATTCTTTAAGTTCTTTTACTGCTTCATTCGCACTTGAATCAACACCCTTAACTATCTTTTCTTTAAGTTCACGTTGTTTTTCACGATTGTTTTCTGCAGCAATATAAGCTTCAAATGTTGCCTTTAATTCAGGTTCAACATCTTCCATAGTATTTTCCATAATAGCTAATATTCTTGATTCTTTATAAGATTGTGCAATAGCCATTCCAAATCCGTATTCTGCATTGTCTTCAAATAAAGAGTTTGCCCAAGCAACACCTTCACCATTTTTATCATTTACAAACGGTGATGAAGGAGTTGATCCACAATAAATACTTGAACATCCAGTTGCATTAGCAATTAATAAATCCTTACCAAATAATTGAGATACTAATTTGTAATAAGGAGTTTCTCCACAACCTGGACATGAACCAGATACTTCAAAATAAGGCATCAAGAATTGAGAACCTTTAATTGTACTTGTAGAAAAATATCCTGATTTGTAATCTATACCTTTATATAGATATTCAGCCAATGGTTCTTGATCTAATACAGCGTTAATATCAGTCATTACTAGTGCTTTCTTACCGCCCTTACCTGGACATTCTTCAGCACATAAACCACATCCAACACAGTTTGCAGGAGATACTTGAATTCTAAATTGGAAATCACCAACATCTTTGCCCATTGCTTTAATAGTTGTAAATTCCATTGGTGCATTTTTAATTTCTTCTTCTGTAAGCAAGAATGGTCTTATTGTTGCATGAGGACATACAAATGAACAGAAAGTACATTGAATACAGTTATCTGGATTCCAAACAGGTACTTGAGTAGCAATTGTACGTTTTTCTTCAAACGCAACATTATTTCTTAATGATCCATCTAATAAATTATATTGAGTGAAATGACTAACTGGTAACTCATTTCCTTCAAGTTCATTAATTGAAACAACTTGTGCTTCAAAGTAATCATCATTTGTTTTTTCTCTAAGAGGTTTGTAAGGTAGTTCTGCCCAACTTTGAAGTACTTCTACTTCTACTAATCCATCTTTACCTGAATCAATAGCTTTATAGTTTAATTCAACAACCTTTTCACCTTTTTTACCATATGATTTTTTAGCCATTTCTTTCATTAAAGTTACAGCTTCTTCATAAGGCATAATTTGAGGATTTAATGCAAAGAAAGCAGATTGAAGAATAGTATTAGTTCTTCTTCCCATTCCAATTTTTTCAGCAATTTCAGTAGCGTCAATAATATAGAATTTTGCATTTTTCTTTGCTAAGCCAGCAAGCATTCTATTTGGTAAATGATCTGCAATTTCCTCAGGCTTGAATGTAGTATTCAATAAGAAAGTTCCACCTTCTTTTAAATCTTTAACCATATCATATTTAAATGCATATGAATCTAATGAGCAAGAAATAAAATCAGCTTCATTTATATAATAAGTTGAACGTATTGGAGATTTACCAAATCTTAAATGTGAGCGAGTAATGCCTCCAGCCTTCTTAGAATCATAAGCAAAGTAAGCTTGTGCATATTGATCAGTATTATCACCAATAATCTTTATAGTACTCTTGTTAGCTGAAACAGTACCATCTGAACCCAATCCATAAAATAAGCATGAAGTATATTCTACTCTTCTCTTTAATGGTGATGGTTTCAATGATAAATTAGTAACATCATCAACTATTCCAATAGTAAATTCAGTCTTTGGATCTTCTTTTTTCAATTCATCATAAACTGCATTAATATCAGCAACATTAGTATCTTTAGAACTTAATCCATACCTACCGCCAATAATAACTAAATCTTTAATATCTTTTAATGCATACAATACATCTAGATATAATGGTTCTCTTGTTCCAACTTCTTTTGTACGATCAAGTACTGCAATTTTCTTAACTGTAGAAGGTAAAACATCTTTTAAGTGTTTTACTGAGAATGGGCGATATAAATGAACTTTAATCATTCCCACTTTTTCTCCAGCATATACTAATGCATCAATTGCTTCGTGAGTTGTTTCAGTAACAGAACCCATAGCTATGATTATTCTTTCAGCATCTTCAGCACCATAATAAGTAAATGGAGCATAATGACGACCTGTATGTTCACTAATTTTATTCATATAATCAACAACCACATCAGTTACTGCTTCATAATGTTGATTTTGAGCTTCACGACCTTGGAAATAAATATCATCGTTTTCTGCTCCACCACGAGTAACTGGATTAGTGTGTGGATTTAAAGCATTAGCTTTAAATTGTTCTAGTTTTTCAGTGTCCAATAAACTCTTTAAATATTCTTGATCCATTACTTCGATTTTTTGAATTTCGTGAGAAGTTCTAAATCCATCAAAGAAGTGAATAAATGGAACACTTGCTTTAATCGCTGATAAATGAGCTACACCAGCTAAGTCCATACATTCTTGAACTGAATGAGAGCAAAGCATTGGAACTCCTGTTTGTCTAGCAGCATAAATATCTTGATGATCACCAAAAATACTTAAAGAACGTGTAGCAAGCGCACGTGCTGCAACGTGAATAACTCCTGGAAGTAATTCACCTTGTAATTTGTAAAGATTTGGAATCATTAATAATAATCCTTGTGAAGCTGTAAAAGTAGTTGCTAGTGTACCTCCTTGTAATGCACCATGAACTGCACCCGCAGCACCACCTTCTGATTGCATTTCTATAACCTTTACAACTGAATCAAATATGTTCTTTCTTCCTTCAGTTGCCCATTGATCAACAACTTCAGCCATAGGTGAACTAGGTGTAATAGGATAAATTGCTGCAACTTCAGTAAATGCATACGATGCATGTGCTGTAGCGGTATTACCATCCATAGATTGATAAACTTTATTAGTTTTATTCATAATTTCCTCCTGTTAATCCTTTATTATTATATTACAAGTTAACCGGTTTTTCTATACTTCTTTTAGTTAGTCGCTGCTAAACTTCAATATTTATCCATTCTGCTTTTTTAAATCTGCTAGAACTTACAACACTTCTAGTAATTTGATCTAATAAAACAGAAAGCCAAGCTCCTACTAAGCCTAGATTTAAAGGATAAATTAGTAAATAAGCTAATCCAGGTCTTAATATAGATACACTTATAAACATTAAAGTAGCTACAAATTTTATATCTCCTGCACCTCTTAAAGATCCAACAAGTATAACTTGTGGAATTTGAAATAATACACAAACAGATAATATTGTCATAGGTAGTGTGGCTGCTTTGATAACATCTAAATCATTTGTAAATAATAGTAATAGTGGAACTCTAAAAACAATTAAAGAAATAGACGTTAAAATCGCTAAAAATACACCTATTCTTTGGCTTACCAATCCGTGAATAATTGCCATGTCACTTCTTTGAGATCCCAAGCTTTGACCTACTAAAGAACTAGTTGCAATAGATAATCCATCCCCTATTGAAAAAGACATATGCATCATATTCATAGTTACCTGATGAGCTGCAAAAGATAAGGTTCCTAATCCTGCAACACTTTTTGAATACATTAAAAATCCAACTCTTAAAAAAAGTTGTTCTAATACAGATGTTGATGATATTTTATAAATATCTTTCATTGCGTTTAAGTCTATAATTTTGCCTCCAACTCCTATATATAAATATTCTTCAGAGTTTGTAATAGATTTAACAGAAATAACAAACGCAATAAAATTACCTATTGTAGTAGCAATTGCAGCACCAACAACCTCTAACCTAGGAAAGAAAAATAAGCCATTTATTAATAAAGCATTGAAAACTAAGTTTACAAGATTGGCTGCTAAATTTATTTTTAAAGATATTTTGGTTAAACCCACACCTCTTTGTGCTGAACTTATTGTTAAAGCCATACAATAAAAAAAATTACCTACTAGTACTATTCTAAAATAATCTACAGCCAAGTCTAAGTATTCCATATTCGCACCAGAAAATTTTAAAATTTGTGGAGCAAATATAATACCTAATAATGATAAGAAAAATGCTAGTATTCCTGAAATAAACCATGCAGATAATAAATATTCATTTGCTGAATTTCTATTATCTTCACCTTTTCTTCTTGAAACTAAAACAGTAACTGCTATGTTTACTGCCATGTTGGGAGCCATTAAAAGAAATTTAGGTTGTGTACTAATTCCTACTCCTGCAATTGCATTTGCACCTAAATTCCCTACCATCATCATATCTACTGCCCCAATTAGGGCCATAGAAACACTTTCCAAAGCACTTGGCCAAGCAATATCAAATGTTTTTTTATAAATTTTTGAATTACTAGGTATTTCTCCTACAATTTGATTTTCTTTAATCATAGACTGCCACTTAAAAAAATTTAAAAATTTGTTCATTTTATACCTTCTTTTCTATATATATTCCTTCACCATCGTCACATTCCTCTAATTTAACAACAATATTTTCTTTAGTTGATGTAGGTATATTCTTCCCTACATAATCTGCTCTAATAGGAAGTTCTCTATGCCCTCTATCTACTAAAACAGCTAGCTGAATTGAACTAGCTCTACCACTGTCTAAGATACCATCCATTGCAGCCCTTACGGTTCTTCCAGAGCTTAAAACATCATCTACTAGTATAACTGTTTTATCTTTTACATCAATTTCTAGTTTATGTTTTGTAATGGCTTGTTCACTAATATCATCTCTCCAAAATGAAATATCTATAAAATCATAAGGAACTCTAATATGTTCAAACTCTTCAATATAATCACTTAGCCTTTTTGCTATATAGATTCCCCTTGTTTTAATTCCCACTAACACTAAGTCATTAACACCCTTATTTTTTTCAATTATTTCATGAGCTATTCTTATTAAAGACCTAGACATCCCTGTTTTATCTATTAATTCCTTCACTCTTCTATCCTCTTTCCTATAATTATAAGTCTTAAATCATCTCTATTTCTAACACATGTTTGCAAGGTAATGAATGAATCATCATTACTCATTTGAACACCAGTATCATAAAATACAGCCTTATCAACATATTTCATATAATTTTCAAATTCACTTTCTGAATAATTAGTTTCGTAGAAAATTAAATTTTGACTTCCCATAATATAATAATAAACCTTACTTATTTTATATTTTCTAACTTCTTCACCTAAATTTAAAAATATATATTTATATTCTTCATAATTATTAATGTCTTTCAATAGGTGCAATGGAGAAAACATAGCTGTTTCATCTTTATAAACATAATGTCCATATAAAATAATATTTTGATCTTCTAAAGTATTTCTATAATCCATAAATACACTGCCTTGTGAAAAATACTCTTTTTCAAAATTATGATTTAAATAAAATTCATTATCTGTAGTATGAACTACCTTTTGGTTTATTAATCCATCTATTTTTAAATCACCAATATAATCATTATTTATTTCTTTATTTTCAGAATAATAACTTAAATCTATATTATCTTCAAAATTATCATATTCTATTTTTGTAAATTTCCTCGGTATTGTAATTACACTATCACTTTTAATATTTACTTCATTATTTCCATGATTAAATAATGAAAACCTAAATATGGTAGTTATAGAAAGTATAAAAATAATAATTAATAATATAATTTTCTTCATATGTATATTTTAGCTTATTTTCAATCAATTAAAAATAAAATAAATGCTCTATAACTGTATTTATAAAAATTTCACTTTAAATCTTGTGAAAGTTTATACGATTATAGAGCACAAAGAAAATCCTTATATATTAATATAAGGTGTTTTTCCTATTTATTTTATGTGTTTTATTGTCCCATTGATTTCATAATTTGTTTGATTTGAGCTTCAGATGGTTTTCTACCCATTTGTAAAAACATTGCTCTTATCATTTTTTCATTAATTGGAGGATTTTCTTTTAGTTGTTTTTCAAAATATTGTTTAGTAAAGTAGAAGCCTAAGCCACCACCTACTACTAATCCTAAAATTACATATAAAATTGAAGACCAGAATTGACTCATATTGCACCACCTATCTAATAATTTATTCTAACTTTTTTTATATTAGTTTACAAGAATAATAAAAACCAAAAGGGTGATATGTCCCTAGTATGTCTAGGTGGGATGTGTGTATTGTTTATAAGGATCCCTAGTAAACAAGGTATTCAACACAAAACAATAACTTTAAACTTCCCGTATATCAAATTGTAGGAAATATATTGTTCCCTTTTGGTATTTTTATTATAACATAACTGTATTTAATTTAAATTGTTATAGCTTAACTATTTAAGTTTAATTCCTAACTCATCTAATTGAATTGTATCTACCTTATTTGGTGCCTCACTCATTAAATCAGCTGCACTAGCTGTTTTAGGAAAAGCAACTACATCTCTTATATTTTCAGTACCAGCTAATATCATTATTAATCGTTCTAATCCAATACCAACACCACCATGAGGAGGAGTTCCATAATTAAACGCTTCTAGAAAGAACCCAAATCTATCTTTAGCTTCTTGCTCACTTATCCCTATTGCTTTAAATACTTTGGCTTGTAACTCTTGATCATGTATTCTAATTGAGCCACTTAATAATTCATATCCATTTAAAACTAGATCGTATGCTCTAGAATATACACTTGCAGGATCACTAAACAATTTATCTTCATATTCCTTTTTAATTGAAGTAAATGGGTGATGTGCAGCTACATATCGATTTTCTTCTTTAGAATATTCAAACATAGGAAAGTCAGTTACCCATAAAAATTCAAATTTTTCTTTATCAATTAAATTTAAATCATGTCCCAATTTATTTCTTAATGCACCTAGTGAAATATTAGAAATATTATCTTCTGCTGCTACTATTAAAACTAAATCATTATTTTCTAATTTTAATTTTTCTATTAGCTGTGACTTTTCATCTTGACTAATTACTTTTGCAATACTTCCAGTAATTTCTTTATTATTATATTTTAAATAAGATAATGCTTTCGCATTATATATTTTTACAAAATCTTGAAGTTTATCTAAATCTTTTCTGGAGTAATTAGCTGCTTGGTCTTTTGCAACAATACAATTTATTTTTCCATTAGAATTTATTATATTTTTAAATATAGTAAATTCTGTTTTATTAAATATTTCTGTTATATCATTTAATTCTAAATCAAACCTTAAATCAGGTTTATCACTACCAAATCGTTTTATACACTCATCATAAGGCAATCTTAAAAACGGTTTTAAATCTATACCTTTTATTTCCTTAAATATTTTTTTCATTAAACCTTCAACCATTAGCCAAATATCTTCTTCCTCAACAAACGACATTTCAATATCAATTTGAGTAAATTCAGGTTGTCTATCAGCCCTTAAATCTTCATCTCTAAAACATCTTGCGATTTGAAAATACTTTTCTACTCCTCCTATCATAAGTAATTGTTTATATAATTGAGGTGATTGTGGTAGAGCATAAAAATTTCCTTTAAACAATCTGCTTGGAACTAAATAATCTCTAGCTCCTTCAGGAGTTGACTTACAAAGAATTGGTGTTTCTACTTCAATAAATCCTTCATCTGATAAATGGTTCCTAGTTATCATACAAACTTGGTGTCTCAATCTTAAATTATTTTGCAAATTATTTCTTCTTAAATCTAAATACCTATATTTAAGCCTAGTATCTTCTAAAGCATCAGTTTCATCTTGTATTAACATTGGTGTAGTTTTGGCTTTATTGATAATAATTACTTCATTAGCTTTTACTTCTATTTCTCCTGTTTTAAGTTTTGGATTCTTATCTTTTCTTTCAAGTACTATTCCTTTTACTTGAAGAACAAATTCATTTCGAACATCTTTAACTTTATCTTCCATTAATTCATCAAATACCACTTGTGTAATACCTGTATAATCTCTTAAATCTATAAAAACTAAAGATCCTAAATTTCTTCTTTTTGAAACCCACCCTATTAAAGTGACTTCTTTATTTACATCACTTATATTTAAACTCCCATTGCTACAAGTTCTTTCCATTACTCTTCTCCTTCACTAAATACATCCAGTTGGTTTATAATTTCAGTTACACTAATTTTCACTTGTGTTTTAGATTTAATATTTTTAATAGTCACTTCATTATTTTTAACTTCATCTTCACCAATTATTATTATATTTTTAGCATTTTTTCTATCTGCTGATTTAAATTGAGATTTCATAGATCTTTCTACTACATTAAATTCAGTTTTAAATCCATTAGCTCTACATAAAGTTGCGATTTCTAATGGGAAATAGCCAGTATTTTCTAAAGCAATTATATATACATCTAAATAGTTTTCATCCTCAAATTCATAGCCTTCTGAATTTGCAAGAATAAGTAATCTTTCTAATCCAATCGCAAAGCCAACACCACTCATTGTAGGCCCTCCAAAATAATCAACAAGATTATCATATCTACCTCCACCAAATATGGTAGATTGTGAACCTGAATCCTTATGAGTACTAATCACTTCAAATACAGTATGTGTATAATAATCAAGTCCACGAACTAATTTATCATCAACTTCATATGGGATATCCAATGCATCTAAAGCATTTAATACTTCTTCAAAATATTTCTTAGATTCATGATTAAGAGAATCTTCTAATGATGGTGCATTTTTTATTGATTCATGATTATGATCAATCTTACAATCTAGAATTCTTAATGGATTTAGCTCATATCTTTTTTTACAATCCGCACAAAGATCATTAATTGAATCCTTGAAGTGCTCTTTTAGAACATCTTTATATTTTTTTCTTGATTCATCATCTCCTAATGTATTTATCAAAACTTTAACACTATCAATACCCAAAGATTTTACAATACTGTAACCTAAAGCTATTACTTCAGCATCAATTATAGGATTCTTAGCTCCTATATTTTCTATTCCAAATTGATTAAATTGCCTTTGCCTTCCTTTTTGAGGTCTTTCATGTCTAAACATCTCTCCCATATAATATAATTTAGCCGGTAATTCCATAGATCCATATAATTTATTTTGTACAAAAGATCTTATTACACCTGCAGTTCCTTCTGGTCTTAATGTAAACGAATCATTTCCCATATTAAATGTATACATTTCCTTATTTACCATATCAGAACTATCATTTTCTCTTTTAAATACTTTTGTATCTTCAAATATAGGAGTTCTAATCTCCTTATAGTCATATAAATCACATACAGTTCTAATTAATGTTTCCATTTGGTGCCATTTACTTATTTCATTTGGTAGTATGTCATAGGTTCCTCTTGGTGTTTGTATGTTCATTTTGTTCCTCCTTAAAATAAAAACGTCCTGTCTAAGGACGTATGTACGCGTTGCCACCTTAGTTCATCATATACAAATGATGCACTTAATACCTTAACGCGGTAAACGATTGTTTCTACTTTATTCAAAACAACTTCTCAAAAGTGTCAATTAATTAAATATTATACTAATTTCCACCAGCCACTAGTTCTCTATAATAACACTTAATTAACCTCTTTTTCTTAGAATTTATGTATTTATTATAAAACTAAACAAACATTCTTTCAACACTAATAACACTATCAACCTTTCTAAGATTGCTACATATAATATTTAAATGTTCTAAGTCACTTACTTGTAAAGTCATTTTTGTTGTTGTGGTTAAATCTTCTTGATTTACTGCAGAATTAATTAATTTTAATTGCCCTTTATATTGAGATATTACTGTTACAATATCAGTCAGTAAAAAGTTTCTGTCTCTTGCAATTACTATAACATTAGAATCATATTTAATATCTTTGACATTTTCATCCCATTCAACATTAATTAATCTTCGTTTTAACCCAATTACATTAGGACAATTTTTCCTATGAACTTTAACTCCTTGTCCTTTTGTAATATAGCCAATAATTTCATCTCCATATACTGGACGACAACATTGTGATAATGACATCATCATAGAGTCTATACCTTCTACTTTTAAACCATTTCTACTAGAAACCTGTTTTTTTGTAGGTTCTTTATTCATTAGTTTGCTAATAAATTCAGAATCCATTATAGGCCTTTTTTGATTTGTAACTTTTTCTACTACTGTAGTTTGATTAATTGATTTAACTGCTATTCCATACATTAAATCCACATAATTATCAACTTGAAAATGGCTAAAAATAGGTTCAAGTTTCTTTTTGTCCAAATATTCCTTAACCTCAAAACCTCTTTTCTTTAATTCATCAGCTAAAATTTTTTCTCCTTCTTCAACTTTTTCTTTTCTTTTTTCAATTTCTTTTTTAGCTAAAAAGTTTTTAATTTTATTTTTCGCTTGATTTGTTTTAACAAATTTTAACCAGTCTTTACTAGGTCCGCTTATTTGCTTACTTGTTCTAATTTGTATTACATCACCTGTTTTTAGTGTTGTATTTAAAGGAACTAAAGCATCATTTACTATAGCCCCTACTGCAGAATGACCAACATCTGTATGTATTCTATAAGCAAAATCTATAGGTGTAGAACCATTTGGCAAATCAATTACTTTTCCTTTTGGTGTCATTACATAAACGTTTGCTTCAAAAATATCTTTAGTAAGTGTTTCCATATACTCAGTTGGATTTTCATTTTCATTTTCATCAGTAAGAACTGTAAATTCTTTAAACCAACTTAGTTTTTCTTCTATTTCTTTTTGCTCTTTATTAGCATCATATTTTGACCCTTCTTTATATCTCCAATGAGCAGCAATTCCCCTTTCAGCTATACTATCCATTTGTTCGGTTCTAATTTGAATTTCAAATATACTACCTAAATCACCAACAATAGTTGTATGTAATGATTGATACATGTTCATTTTAGGCATAGCAATATAATCTTTTAAACGACCCGGTATTGGTCTGTATTGTGCGTGTATATAGCCTAATATTTCATAACAATTTAATTCAGTTTCTGTGACTATTCTTATTGCTAAAAGATCTAATATTTCTTCAAATCTTTTGTTTTTAGTTGTCATCTTCCTATAAATACTATATAAATGTTTACTTCTTCCAAATATTCTAAATTTTAGATTATTTTCAGTTAACATAGTACTTATATCTTCTATCATTTTTTTGACCATCTCATCTCTTTCACTTTTTTTAACTTCAACAAGATGAGCAATTCTTCTATATTCATCAGGATTTAAATATAAAAAGCTTAAATCTTCCAATTCATTTTTAATTTCACTAATACCTAATCTATGTGCAATTGGTGCATATACATCAAGAGTTTCATTAGCTATCCTTTTTTGCTTATCCTCAGACATATGTTGAAGAGTTCTCATATTATGTAATCTATCTACTAGCTTAATAATGATTACTCTTACATCTTTTGCCATTGCAATAAATATTTTTCTATGATTAGCTGCTTGATATTCTTTTGCATCTTTAAACTTTATATTACCTATTTTAGTAACACTTTCAACTAGCTCTGCAATTTCAGCATCAAAATCTAAAGTTAGCTGTTCTTTGCTTACACCACAATCCTCAATTACATCATGCAATAAACCAGCACATATTGTTTTAGGACCTACTCTTAGTGTTGCCAAAATATATCCAACATTCCAAAGATGTATTATATACGGTTCACCACTTCTTCTAAATTGACCTGCATGATGTTCATTTGCATAGTTCAAAGCTTTCTCTATAAGAGAAAGGTTTTCTGGTTTATTTAAATATTGCTTTGCTTCATTTAATACATCTTCTGCTCCAACTTTTTGGATTTCAACCATATAAATACACCTCCTTTTCATAAAAACCGAAGTATTTCTTCGGTTTAGTAAGTAACTATTGAATAAACATCATATCCTTCTAATAATTCTCTGCCTTTTAAATCTTCTAGTTCAATTAAGAAAGCACATCCTACAACATCTCCACCCATTTTATTAACTAAATTTATGGTTGCCTTTACTGTACCTCCTGTAGCAAGTAAATCATCAATAATAAGAACTCTTTGTCCTTTTTTTATTGAATCTTCATGCATGTGTAATTCATTTGTACCATATTCTAGATCATATTCGCAACTTATAGTATTTCTTGGCAATTTACCGGGTTTTCTAACAGGTACAAAACCTATATTTAAGCAATATGCAACTGGACATCCAAAAATAAAACCTCTACTTTCTGGACCAACAATTACATCAACATTTAACTTTTTTGCGTATTCTTCCATCATTTTTGTAGCATAATGAAACGCTTCTCCATTCTCCATTAATGGAGTTATATCTCTAAATAATACCCCTTCTTGTGGAAAATCTTGTACACTAGCAATATATTTTTTTAAATCCATGAATGCCTCCTAAATAATAGAGTAATTATACAATATTATACTAAATTATTCTATATCTTTAATATTCATAGATATTACTTGTTTACCTCTAAAATCATTTATAGAAATACTTCCAATAATTAATTTTGGATTTTCAATAGCTACAATATTTTCATTAAAAGAAATAGCTTCAAAATTATTAAATTTATATTTAGGATATTTATTCTTTAATATATTAAAATCTTTAACTTTTAAATCAGTAATTGCAAATTCAGGCATTTTCAAACCTTGTCCATAAGGCTCTAAATAATCTAATTCTAAAACATCATCTATAAATAAACTATTTTCACTAATTAAATAAGCAATATCTTTAATATCTTTTACAGAAATATCTTTATATTTTTTAAGTACCTTATTTTTAAATTTTAAATAGTCATTATAATCTAAAGATAATCCTACAGCCTGACTGTGTCCACCAAAATTTATTAGCTCATTAAAGCCTTCACTTAAAAAACCATATAAATCAAATCCCTTTATGCTTCTTCCACTGCCTTTTAAAATTCCATTGTTATTATTAAAAACTATTGTTGGTTTATTAAATGTATTTGATAATTTACCAGCAACAAGTCCAACTATTCCTTCATGAAAATCTTCACTTTCAATAATAATGAAAGGTTCATTTTCCATTAGAGTAATAGCTTTTTCATACATTTTTTTACTTAAATATTGTCTTTGTTTATTAATATTTATAATATTATCCTTCATTATTATTTTTTCTTTAATATCATTACTTAAAAAATAATAGCGAATTATATCATTTGGATTTCCTAATTCTTGAAGTCTTCCCATTGCATTTAGCTTTGGAACAAGCTTAAATGCAATGTCACTAGAAGTAATAACTTTATTATTTGAATCTATCAATACATCAAATATTGTATATTTATGTGTATTTAATATTTTAAGTCCATGTTTAACTATAGTTCTATTTTCCTTAAAAAGACTCATCATATCTCCTATAGTTGCTATACAAGCTAAAGTAGTATGAAATTCATCATTTCCTATCAATTTTCTTGAAATTTGTAATGCTACACCTGCACCACACAAACCTTCAAACCTATCATCCATATAATCTGGATGCACAAGTATATCCGCATTTACATTTTCTTCAATTTGATGATGATCACTAACTATAACATCCATCCCTAGACTCTTTGCTTTATTTATTGCATCATTAGCTTTGACACCATTATCTACGGTAATAATCAAAGAATACCCTTTTTGATATGCTTGATTTACTCTTTCACTATTTAATCCATAACCTTCTGTGAATCTATTAGGAATATAATAACCTGATTCCACCCCATATTTATCCAAAGAATCTTTAATAATTGTAGTAGCACAAATACCATCAGCATCATAATCTCCTGCAATAAAAATCTTTTCTTTATTTGCTTTTGCTTGACTTATCCTATCTACTGCATCTATAACACATTTATCATTACAAAAAGATAAATGTAAATCACTTTTTAAAATGTCATTAATTTGACCTATTGTTAATTCATTATAATTTATTACACTATTTATAAGATTATTTAATCCGTTATCTAAATTATCTAACTTAATATATTTATATTTCATTAATAATCTAACCTTACTAAATCACTAAATATATTACCTCTTTCTTCAAAGTTTTTAAAATGTCCAAAACTTGCTGCAGCAGGAGATAATAAACATATTTTATTTCTTTTAGTAATTGTTTTAGCTAGCTTAACTGCTTCTTTTAAATCATCAACATAATATACTTTTGCCTTTGTTTCATCTAAACTACCTAAAATTCTTTTACCCGTTTTATACATTAAAATAATATTATCAATTTCCACATTTTTTAAAAAACTAATTAATTCACTATAATCTATATTTCTTTCATATCCACCAATTAATACAGTTGAAACATTGTCTAAACTTTTTATTGCTTGAATAGTAGATTGACCAATTGTTGATATTGAATCATTTACATATGTAATAGTGTTAAATGTTCCTACAAAACTAAGTCTATGTTGTAAAGGCTTAAATGTTTTAACTCTTTCTAAAAACATATCATTAGTTATTCCATATAAAACATGAGTTATATAGTATACAACTGCTAAATTACTCATATTATGACTTCCTATTAACCTTGTTTCATTAATCGTAACACTATCATAAGGTGTAACAAGTGTTTTTCCATCAGCATATATATCTTTATTTATCCACATAAACCTTTCAGGATCTTCTACTTCATTAATAATGTCATAGTTTATAATAGCCATTTGATTATTTGTTTGATTAAGATAAATTTGTTTTTTTGCATTTTTATAAAGCTCATAACTATCATAAAAATCTAAATGTTCTTCAAATAAATTTAAAAGTACACCTATATATGGAGAAGATGTTGAAAATTCAAGTTGATGACAAGAAATTTCAAATACAACAATACTATCTAAAGTCATAAATTTTAGAATATCAAAACAAGGTACTCCTATATTACCTACTAAATAAATATTAGAAAATTTTCCTTGCAAAACATGATATATAAGTGATGCAGTAGTACTTTTACCTTTTGTACCAGTTACACCAATGACATTATCTTTAAAATATTTTAAAAACAACGGAGCTTGACCACTAATGTTTCCAGTATTTTTTTTCACTTTAATTCCTGGAGCCTTCATTACAATATCATACTCACTAGTATCCAAATCTTTTTCATCAATTACAATATCATTTTTAAACATAGATTGATCAGGTTTATTTCTATCACAAATAAATAATTGCTGATCTGGAAGTATATTTTTAATAAAAGTATATGTTGAATTACCTTCTAATCCCAATCCCCATATTAATACTTTCTTATCTTTAAATTCATCTACTAAATTTTCTAACATCTTTATATTCTCCAATCTTGTTTTTTAATATTTCTAAATATTCTATAGGTAATAGATTTTCATCATTAAAATATTCATATATATCATAATCAATAAACACTTTGTTATTTTCTTTTAAATATTTATCATATAACAAAGGAAGTTTTAATCCATTCCTAAGTTTAATTGCCTTAGTTATTGCAACCCTAACTTCTTCTCTTGTACCTACACATTCAAATGGTTTATTGTCTTTTAGACCGCTTAATTCAAGAAGAGTTGGATACATTGTTTCATCATCTAATATATTAGCCCCAAATATTGCAACTAATTCATCATCATACATATATGCAGAAAGCATAGTATATACAAATAAACATTTAGCACAGTGATTACACCAAATTCCTTGTTTACTTCCAACATTACAACTTCTAAATATAGGATGATATTTTTTAAGTTTTGAAAAAATATGAGTTATTATTAATTCACTTAATGGTCTAAGTAAAGAAAAATATTTAATTTCATTTGTAATATACTTATTAATATATTCATTAAAATCAACTTCAAATTCAAATGATTTTGAATATTGATGGTTAACCTCCTCATCTAATATTGTAGATTCATTAGCACTAGCTTCATTAGATAAACATATATATTTTTTTCCATAAATAATTGATACCAAAATGCTAGAAAAAGCAACTAATGCACTAAAAGGAGTGTGTCCATTTAAAAAACCTTGTTTATTTAATTCAAGCATTCTTTTATCTAAAGTTCTTGAAACATTAATTAACTTATTTTCATAACCAGCAGCAGTAGAGGCATTAATCGCAGAAATAACATTATTTATTACATATGTATCATTAACATTATATAAATCCTTTAAAATTTCTAATGTAACAAAAGAATCCTTTCCTCCTCCTACTGGTATTAGATTTCCTATATATTCTTGATTATCAATATTCCCTTCAATATTAATGTTAGATGATTCAATATTCATAAAATCAATTATATTAGTTTTGATATTATTTATATAAAAAAATTCTCCTAATCCATAAAAATATTGTTTTTTCCACCAATTTATTTGATATTTATCTAATTTTGATGGCTTTATAATTACTGTTGGGCTACAAGTGATTTTCCAATAACTAATTAGTTCAACCATACCTAAAGAAAAAACTGATTCCTTAAATATTTTTAGTTCTGAATATATTTTATTATCTTTCTTTTTTATATTCCATACAGGATTAAAACTGCTAAGCCCACTTATTTCAAAATTATATATTATTTTAATACTTTCTTCATTTTCTTCTATATCATATCCATGATAAATAAATGTAGGATACATTTTTCTTAATTCACTAAATTCCATAGTTTATCTCCATTTATAATATTATACAACAAAACAATAAAATTAAGATTTAAATGATATTATAATTATATTAGAGGAGGTACTGTATGAATAACTTTACTTATTATGCACCAACAAAAATAATATTCGGGAAAGATTGTATTAAATCTCTAAAAGAAGAATTATCTGTATATGGTAATAATATTTTATTAGCATATGGAGGAGGAAGTATTAAAAAAAGCAATTTATATGATACTATAATCACCTTATTAGATGGATTTAATATATTTGAATTAAGTAATATAGAACCAAATCCTAGAATAGAATCAGTAAGAAAGGGAATTAGTATATGTAAAGCTAACAACATTAATGTAGTACTAGCTATTGGTGGTGGTAGCGTAATAGATTGTTCAAAGGTTGTTGCAGCAGGATACTATTACGATAAAGATGCTTGGGATTTAGTTTTGAATCCTGATTTAATTACTAATGCATTACCAATTGTATCTGTACTTACTTTAGCTGCAACTGGATCAGAAATGAACAAAAATGCAGTAATATCAAATATGGATGAAAACAGGAAAAAAGGAACTAGCTCTAATTGCATGATTCCTAAAGTTTCATTCTTAGATCCAACATATACATTCACTTTACCAAAACTACAAACTGCAGCAGGAGCAGCAGATATTATGTCTCATTTATTTGAAAACTATTTTCAAAAAGCAACAGATTGTTATGTACAAGATACAATAGCAGAAGGATTACTTAAAACCGTAATTAAATATGCTCCGATTGCTATAGAAGATCCTACAAACTATAGTGCAAGAAGTAATATAATGTGGGCAAGTTCTTTAGCATTAAACGGCTTAACAGCAGCAGGCAAAGGTGGTTCTTGGAGTTGTCACGCTATTGAACATGAGCTAAGTGCATATTATGATATAACCCATGGTGTTGGATTGGCAATAATAACTATAGCTTGGATGAGGTATATTTTAAATGATGCAACAGTTAATAAATTTGCTAAATATGCAGAAAATATTTTTGATATACATGATAACGATAAATATAAACAAGCTTCATTAGGAATTGATGCAACTAAAAATTTCTTTCTTAGCATTGGTCTACCTTCTAAATTAAGTGAAGTAGGAATTGATGAATCAAAATTAAAATTAATGTCAAAACAAGCTTACCTTCACGGAAACGTGAGAAATGGTTATGTTTCTTTAAATGAAGAAGATATTTACAATATACTTCTGATGTGTAAATAACATATTTATATTTTAAATAACATTTAAATATAAATATGAATTTATACTGTTTAAATTTTTATAATTTATAACATTTATATATAATTTCATATTTAAAAAGGCCTGCATTGTTTTTACAGGCCTTTTTATATTTTTCTATTTAATTACATACTTTCATGCATAGTTCTTGCAATAACATCGTCTTGTTGTTCTTTTGTAAGTTTATTAAAGTTTACAGCATATCCAGAAACTCTAATTGTTAACTGAGGATATTTTTCTGGGTGTTTTTGTGCATCTAATAAAGTTTCACGATTAAATACATTTACGTTTAAATGATGTCCTCCACTTTCAGCATATCCGTCAATTAGTGTTACTAAGTTATCTATTTTATCAGACATAATATTAACCCTCCTTATTTATCAATATCGTCTTTTCCTAAAGCATCAGGAATAATTGAGAATGTATTTGATATTCCATCTCTAGAATATTCATATGGTATTTTTGCAACAGACTCTAATGAAGCTACTGCACCATGTGTATCTCTTCCATGCATTGGATTTGCTCCTGGAGCAAGTGGCTCACCAGCTTTTCTTCCATCAGGAGTATTACCAGTCTTTTTACCATAAACTACATTTGAAGTAATTGTTAGAATACTCATAGTAGGTATTCCATGTCTGTAAGTACGATGTTCTTTGATTTTATTCATGAAGTTTTTTACTAAATCAGCAGCAATTAAATCAACACGATCATCATTGTTACCATACATAGGATAATCCCCTTCAACCTCATAGTCAACCACAACACCATCTTCATCCCTTATAGTTCTTACTTTAGCATATTTAATAGCAGAAAGTGAATCAGCTACTACTGAAAGACCTGCAATACCTGTAGCAAAGAATCTTCTTACATTATGATCATGTAATGCCATTTCTAATGCTTCATAAGAATATTTATCATGCATATAATGTATTACATTTAAAGTGTTTACATATAATCCAGCAAGCCATTCCATCATTTGATCAAATTTTTCCATTACTTCATCGTAATCTAAATATTCAGAAGTAATCGGTTCATATCTTGGCGAAACTTGTATTTTTTTCTTTTCATCCATTCCACCATTAATTGCATATAATAGACATTTTGCTAGGTTTGCTCTAGCACCAAAGAATTGCATATCCTTGCCTACTCTCATACTAGAAACACAACAAGCAATGCAATAATCATCTCCCATATCAATTCTCATTAAATCATCATTTTCATATTGTATTGAACTTGTTTCAATAGAAATTTTAGCGCAGAATTTTTTAAAGTTACTAGGTAATTTTGTTGACCATAATACTGTTAAATTAGGTTCAGGTGCTGGACCAAGATTTACAAGTGTATGTAGAACTCTATAAGAGTTCTTACTTACTAAAGATCTACCATCAGATCCCATACCACCAATAGATTCAGTTACCCAAGTTGGATCTCCTGAGAATAAGTCATTATATTCAGGAGTTCTCATAAACTTAATTAGACGCAACTTCATTACAAATTGGTCCATCAGTTCTTGACACTCTTTTTCAGTAATTCTACCTGCTTTTAAATCTCTTTCCATGTATATATCTAAGAAAGTACTAGTTCTACCTAAAGACATTGCAGCACCATTTTGTTCCTTAACCGCAGCTAAATAACCAAAATATACAGCTTGTACTGCTTCTTGAGCTGTATATGCAGGTTTTGATATATCTTTACCATGCATTTCAGCCATCTTTGCTAAATCTTTTAAAGCTCTAATTTGCTCTGAAACTTCTTCTCTATCTCTAATTCTTTCTTCAGTCATTGATCCTAAAAGAATTGTATTTAATAAATTTTGTTTCTCTTCAATTAAAAAATCAGTTCCATAAAGAGCTACTCTTCTATAATCTCCAACTATCCTTCCTCTTCCATAAGCATCTGGTAAACCAGTAATAATAGCACAAGATCTAGCAGTTCTCATTTCTGGTGTATATGCATCAAATACACCTTGATTATGAGTTTTTCTATACTTAGTAAATATCTCTTTTACTTCAGAATCAATTTTAAAACCATATGATTCTAAAGCAGTTTCACTCATTCTAATTCCACCAAAAGGTTGTAAGCTCCTCTTAAATGGTTTGTCAGTTTGAAATCCCACAATTTTTTCTAAGTCCTTATTTAAATACCCAGGGCCATATGAAGTAAGTGTACTTACTATTTTTGTTTCTGCTTCAAGTACTCCACCTGCTTCTATTTCTTTTTTATTTAATTCTGAAACTTGATCCCATAATTTAGTTGTTGCTTCGGTAGCTCCCTCTAAAAATGAATCATCACCTAAATACTCAGTATAATTTTTTTGAATAAAGTCTCTAACATCTACTTCTTTGTTCCAGTTACCTGTTACAAATCCTTCCCATCCTTGATACATAATTGCCTTCCTCCCTAAAGTTTAAATTTATCACTAACATATATTTCAAATATTTCATATGGTTGATATCCATATATTTTAGCTAAAAGATTTCCTTTTTCAAATAATAATATAGCTGGTATTTGTTCTATATTGTATTCATCAACCAAATCTTTATAGCTTTCTTCAACCTCAATAATATGTAACATAATTTGAGGATGTTTTTCAACTAAAGCGTTTACTATTGGAAACATCGATACACAATTTGCACATCCTTGTCCTGAAACAAGTAATATCGCTTTATCATCTCTACTTAATACTTCCTTATAATTTTTATTGTTTAACATTTTATCTTGCTCCTAATATTTCTTTTGCTCTTAAAATATCTTCTTTTAAAGGTTTTTTCTTATCCATAAATGGATAATCTATTCCAAGTTCTTTATACTTATTTACTCCTAATGTGTGATAAGGTAATACCTCAACTCTATTCACATTAGAAAGTGTATCAATAAATTCTCTCATCCTTGTTAAAACACCCACATCATTAGTATATCCATCCACAAGCACTACCCTAATCCAAATATCTTTATCCTTAGAATTTAAATAATTAATAAATGATATAGGTCTATCAATTGGTAATCCTGTTAAATCAATATGAGCTTCCTTGTCTATATGCTTTAAATCAACAATAAACAAATCAGTAACTTCAAGTAGTTTATCATATTTTTTTACTAAATTAGTATCATCAGGATTAAACATTATGCCAGAAGTATCTACACATGTATGAATGTTTTCTTTTTTTAGAATTGTAAATAATTCAATTAAAAAATCTATTTGAACAAGTGGTTCTCCACCACTTATAGTAACTCCACCCTTTTTAATATAATTTCTATATTTAATGATTTCTTCATATATTTCTTGGGTTGTATATTCTTTCCCATGATTAAAAGCCCAAGTATCTGGATTATGACAATATTTACAACGCATTGGACATCCTTGTGTAAATACTATAAATCTTACTCCTGGGCCATCTACAGTTCCAAAACTTTCAAAAGAATGAATAAAGGCCATTTTCTTACCTCTGTAAAATAATACCACAACCAAGTTAAAATAATTAGTAAAATGCATTAATTTTCATAATAAATCTATCGTATTTGGATCAATTCTATAAATAACATCTTTTCTTTCAACAATAACTGTAGCCTTGTTTAATAACTTTTCATTTGACTTAATTCTATTAATTAATTCTTTTGTAGGATTTATCACAAATGGGTGTCCCACTCTGCTTAACATCAAGTAATCTCCAGCAGTATCTCCATATGCATAACTCTTGCTTAAGTCTATATCATATTGTTCTACTAAACTGCTTACTTCTTTATTCTTAGATTCACTATCTCCCATTGGAAAGTTGTTTCCAGTATATATGCCATTATTATCTATTTCATAAACACTTCCCCTATAATCATCAAATCCATGTTTTTTTGCCATTTCTGAAACTAATTCAATAGGCGCACCACTTATTGCAATTATTATATGGCCGTTTTCTTTATGATAAGCTATTCTACTTCTTGTAAATTGGTATAGTCTGTCACCCTTTTGCATAATTACAAGTCTTGCTATATGTTCTACATGCTCTTTACTTAACCCTAAAGTTGTTTCTTTAAATATTTGTACTATTTTTTGCATATATGAATCATAATCACCTTGTCTTCTATCCCATTTCATAAAAGCTGGTTTAACTTCATCTGTCCATTTTTCTTCTGAAACAAGCTCATGTGTAATGAATTTTTTAAAAAGTTCGCTCATTAAAGTTTCTCTATATAAAGTTCCATCTATATCAAAAAATGCTGCTATTTTACTCATATTATTTCTCCTTCAAAATAAAATTATTTTTATATAAACAACAATACTCATTGGCTATATATTTAGTATAATCTAAATTATTTTAATATTGTTAAATTACCCTCTATACTTTCTGTATTTATTTTTTTATGAAAATAATATTTAATATAATATTATATAAATAACTTGATATTATTCTATAAAAAAACCATATCTAATTTGATATGGTTAAGCATTTATACCTTTAATAGTATATTCATCTAATTTTTCTTTTTTATATTTCTTTTTAGATTTTGATTTTGGCTTTGTTTTAATTCTAATTATGTACCAAATATAAGGTGCTATAAATATACTAAAGTAAGTTCCTGCAATTAATCCTATAAACATTGCAAATGTGAATGTAAATATTGCTTTTGATCCAATTGCTAATAAAATAATAACAGGAATAATTGTAGTTATAGAACTATTAACTGATCTCACTATTGTATTATCATTAGCATCGTTAATAATTTGTTTATAAGCTTTTGGATTTAAATTTCCTCTATATGATTTTAAAAGCTCCCTAATTCTATCAAATACGACTATAGAGTTATTAATTGAATATCCTATAATCGCAAGTATAACTGAAATTAGTTCTATATTTACTTCCAATCTGAATATTACAAATATAGCTAAAACAATAAAAACATCATGTATTAAGGCAATAATACAACTTAATGCATAATCCCATTTAAACCTAATAGTAATGTATATCATCATTGCAATCCAAGCAAGAACTGAAAGATATACTGCATTTTTAATCAAATCTCTACCTACAGTAGGAGTTACCACATTATCTCCTGGTTCAATTCCATATTCACTTGAAAATGCACTTTTAATTACTGTTAATTCTTCTGTAGATAAAGGTTCTTTGGTTACAGCATATACTGTATTATTACCAGATGTTTGATAGCTAAATCCAGAATCATAACCTAAATCATTCATTATATCTTCTACATTATTTAAATCTATTACTTCAGTTGAAGAAATAGTTAATTTAGTCCCACTTGAGAAATCAATTCCTAAATTTACTGGTCCTTTATTACTTATTCCATTAAATAAAGCTAATATCACTCCTAATGAAAGTATAGCAATACTAATAATAAAGGTCTTTTTTCCAATAGAAATATAATCTAATTTTTTTACTGGGCCAAAATAGAATTGTTCTTCTCCTTTACTAATATCTGGAATCTGATTTTCTTTGACACCAAACCATTTGTACTTATTATCCAACACCCCTGAATCTACTAATAAATTCATTAAAAATCTAGATACTGCAACATTTATTACTAATGTTGCTATTACAGTAATCATAAGCATTGTTGCAAAGCCTTTAACTGCTCCATTACCAAATACATACATTATTAAACCAGCAAGAAGTGTAGTAAATTGAGCATCAAATATAGTGGAAAAAGACATGTTTTGTCCTTCTTTAACAGCTAATTTTATTCCTCTACCTCTATAAAGCTCATCTTTTATTCTTTCAAAAGTAATAATATTCGCATCAACAGTCATTCCTACACCAAGCACTAATGCTGCTATTCCAGGTAAAGTGAATACTGCACCTATTGAACTATAAGTGAAAAATATAGCATAAATATAAACAACAAGCATAATACTAGCAACAACACCTGGTAATTTATATATAACAATCATAAATAAAAATACTAACAATATACCAATCAAGCCTGCAATTGCTGTTTTATTTAAAGCATCAACTCCATAATTAGCACTAACTACATTACTAGATATCTCAGTCATTTTAACTGGCAAACTACCAGAATTTATTAGACCAGCTAAATTTCTTGCTTCAGTTTCTGTAAAACTACCACTTATAATTGCATCTCCATCAATTTTAAAATTAACTGTAGCTGCACTAACATATTTTGGTTCTTGTCCTAATGCGATTTTAGACATTTCTTCTTGATAAGAATCTCCCTCTTCAAAATCTAACCATATAATAAGTATATTTTGTCCTGATGGCATTTTAGAAATTTTTTCAGTTATCTCACCAAACTTAGTTCCATCTTTAATTTTTAATGAAACAATAGGACTACCGTTATTATCATAAGATAAACTTGCTCCACCTTCACTAATGATACTAGCATCTGATAATAATTCATCATTTATATCTCTAAAAGTTAAATTCGAGGTACTGCCCAATAAAGATCTTGCAGAATCAGGATCACTAACTCCAGCAAGTTGGACTCTAACTCTATTATCACCTTCAATAATAATTTGAGGCTCACTAACACCTAAAATATCAACCCTTTTTCTAACGCTGTTAGCTACAGCACTCATATCAACATTATTTCCTTCATTTAAAGGTGTAACTTCATAAAGTATTTCAAAGCCACCTTTTAAATCTATTCCTAATGATAAATTATTAGAAATATTCTTATATGTAGAAAAAACAACCGTAAATATGATTGCAACAATTACAAAGAATAATGTTAATTTTTTATTTTTAGTATTCATTTTTATGTCCCCCTAATAAATCACTAAAATCACTAATTTGATGTGATTGAATAACTGCTTGTTTTGAAAGAAATTGAATGAGTTCATCACCACTAATTGACATAATATCATTTACAGCATTACTTATGCTACTAGGTATTTTTTCTTTCCATTTATCATTATATAAAATATCTTCTAATTGTTCATAAGTAAAATTAGGATTACTATTTCTTTTTAACATAGATAATTTCATGACAATTGCCATTTGAATATAGGTCTCCATAATTCCTCCATAACAATAAAACAATTATAAAACATTATTAAATAAAGTAAACATTAAATAAGACCTAATATAAGTCCAATAAAAGCAAAAATAGCTGATAATAGCCAAAATGACTTAACTACTGTTTTTTCGCTAATTCCATCTAATACAAAACTATAATGAATTGGAGTATATTTAAACACTCTTTTTCCTGTAAGTTTTACTGAAGAAATTTGAATAATTACACATAGAGTTTCCCAAACAAAAACTCCACTAATTATTATCAATAATATTTCCTTTTTTAAAACCATTGCTACAGCAGCTAGTGCAGCACCTAAAGCTAATGAACCAGTATCTCCCATGTATATCTTTGCTGGAGAAACATTAAATCGTAAATAACCTACTAAAGTACCAAGTAAGCTTGCAATAAATATAGCAATATATACTTGTTTTGCAAATGATGCAAATATTAAAAATGGTATTAATGAAAAAAACATACAACCTGCTGCTAAACCGTCCATTCCATCAGTGATGTTTACAGCATTTGAAGTTCCAGTAAACATAAAGAAAATTAATAAAGCATATAAAGATGAAAAGGTTATTGAATAATTTATAACAGGGATAATTATATTGAGTTCATTATTACTTTGGTATATATAGAAAAAGAATATTGCCAATACAAGTTGCATTAAAAATTTATGTCTAGGCAATAAACCATCATTATTATTTCTAATTACTATTAAAAAATCATCAATAAATCCAATTAAACCATACGTAAAATAAGCTAACATTACAATGAGTGTATCTAAATCAAATATAGATTTATAATCGAATATTATTGTAACAATAATTGGAACAATAACTATCAATATTCCACCCATAGTGGGAGTTTTAGATTTCTCTTTAAATTCTTTTAATGCATATTCATTTACATTTTGATTAAAACTTATTGACTTTAAATACTTTATTAAAGTTGGCATAGTTATTAAGACTAAAACTAAACTAACCAAAAATGCCATAAAAATCTTTAGATACATAAAAACTAGCCTCCCTTTAAACCGGATAATATTATACCATACTATTATTCAAGAACAACTTCAATTTCAGAATCTCTATTTACATATGTGTCTGCTGGTATACTTTGAGAAACAACTTTACCAAATCCAGTGATTTTAAAACCACTACCACTAACATTCCAAAAAGCAGCAACATCTTTTCTAGTCCAACCTGTCATATCCGGCATATGATATCCTTGTGTATCCAATAAGAGGAATACTTTTTGATTTGTTGTAACTGTTGAGGTTTCATTTGGATATTGATCTATTACATAATCGCCTTCTCCTAAATAGACTATTTCAATATCATATTTCGATAATTTATCTTCTGCATAAATGACTGAATGATTTATCAAATTTACCATATCATAAGTAATTATTTCTTTTTCTACTAGTTCTTCATCTATTTCATTCTTTTCTTCTTGTATAGAACTAGTAAGATTAAATCTCATTGCAACTTTTCTTAAATAAGAAGTAATTGCTTCTGTATGATAATGAGCATTCTTATTATAATTTGCTTCAAAGCAATAATATACGATATATTGAGGATCATCTGCAGGCATTCCTGCAATTAATGAAACAATTGTTTTTCCAGATTTATAGCTACCAGAAACAGCTAATTGAGTTGTCCCTGTTTTTCCGATAAATTCAGTTTCTGGTATTTTATAATATTGACCCGTTCCATTAGGATCATATATAACTTGATATAATATTTCTTGTAATTGTTTTGCAGTATCTTCAGAAATTGGATTACCCACTATTGTAGTAGATGCTTGATAAATAGAATTATTTTCATCATAGGGGTCTCTAATTGATTCAATAAAATAAGGCTTCACCATAGTTCCATCAGAAAATACTGCACTATAAGCTTGCAACATTTGTAGCAATGTAACCGTAGACCCTTGTCCATAACCTAAAGCAAGCTTATCTGATGGCCATGTAAAGTTTAAAAAACCAGTTTCCTCCCTCATTCCATCAGTATCAACAGGTTGGAAAAAACCAAATTTTTTAACATATTCTAAAAAAATATCTGGGGTTATAAGTTCGGTCTCTAATGATGCGGTAATTGTATTAGATGAGTATATTAATCCATAATCATAGTCTACCCATCCCCAATTCTTTTTGCTGGCATTACTAATACATCCAAGACCACCCTTTTCAACTCTGTAAGGGTTTTTATCTGTTGCACTATAACAAAATGGACCAGAATAAACTAATTCTCTATCTTCATATACTCCCTCATTAATTGCAGCAGCCCATGCAAATGTTTTAAATGTTGATCCAGGTTCATATGGTAATTGTGCTCCATAATTATTATAATCATCAATTTCTAATGTATTTGGATTAAATGAAGGATATTGTCCCCAGGATAAAATTTTGCCTGTATCAACTTCCATTACGGCTCCCCATATTCTATCAGCATTAAATTGACTTTTTGTTAATTCAAAAGTTTGTTCTAATGATTCTTGAAGTTCTTTGTCTAAAGTTAAATATACGTTATACCCGTTTTCAGCTTCAGTAACAGTTTCTCTCATTCCAGGTAATATATATCCATTTTTATCAGCTTGATACACTCTATTACCATCACTGCCTCTTAAATAAGAATCTAGATAATATTCTACTCCCATTTTACCAACTGTACTTCCTGTTTCATCAGATTGTGCAAATCCAACTAAATATGAAGCAAAGATACCTAATGGATATGATCTTTTAACTGATGTATCAAATTCTATTCCCGGAAGTTTATAACTTTCTATTAATTCTTTTGTTTCCTTACTAATATTTCTTCCAACAGTTCCTAGTTCTGTTTGATAAACATCTTTAGTAAGAAAACTATAAATTGTTTCTTCATCAGCATTTAAAATAGTCGATAAAACTTGTGCAGTATATTTTGGGTCTTTTACATATGAAATAGATCCCTTAACACTTGGTCTACTTGAATCTAAAATACAATAAATATTATAAGTTCTATTATCTTGAGCGATAATACTCCCACTTCTATCATAAATTAAGCCTCTATTTGCTTTTGTAATTTCAGTATGAGTGTTTGCGGAATCTGCATAATCTTTTAAACTAGTATTGCTTCTAGCATGTAATTTTACAACAGACACTAAAAAAACATTAGTAGCCAGAAGAATCATTACTACTAATGTAAATACAAAAATAACTAAAAGCATACGATTTGTTTTTCTTTTCATTACCTATTATTCACCTGTAGTTATGGTAATTATATTACTTTGATCAAGGGTAAGTCCATTATCATTAGCTATAGTAATA
The DNA here is from genome assembly GCA_012513225.1 of Erysipelotrichaceae bacterium. GTDB lineage: Bacteria > Bacillota_I > Bacilli_A > Erysipelotrichales > Erysipelotrichaceae > UBA9076. The sequence continues at coordinate 39,183 of JAAZCQ010000016.1, read as the reverse complement.
ACCCTATCTCTAGTACTTAGACTTTGTATAAGCACTTCAATAGAATCATTTTCTATTTCTAAAGTTGCAATTTGAGATAAAATAGATTGCTTTTTTAGACTTAGAGAATTATTATAAGTTCTCAAAAATACACTTGATAATAAATAGAAAAAACCAGATATCAGTAAAAAAACAAATATAAATCCTTGAAAATTAAACCTTCTTTTTTTTCTTTTTACTATTTTAGCCATATTTTTATCCCCTTATCTTTTCAATACATCGTAATTTAGCACTATGTGACCTATTATTCACTTCTAATTCTTCCTTGCTTGCAGTTAATGGTTTTTTATTTATAACTCTATAATCTGCCTGCTCCATTTGGGAAGGAAGAAGTGGAATTTTTGAATTTACAAATGGAGCGGTAGACAGTTTATTGAAAACATTTTTCACTATTCTATCTTCTAATGAATGAAATGTAATAATTACGCCACGTCCACCAACTTTTAATAAACTACACAAATTTAATATACTTTCATCTAAACAATCTAATTCATCATTGACTTCAATTCTTATTGCTTGAAATGTTTGCTTTGCAGGATGACCTTTTTTACTTAGCACCTTATTAGGTAACGACTTTTTTATTACATCAACTAACTCAAATGTAGTTTCTATTGGTTTAAGTAATCTTTGTTTTTCTATTCCTCTAGCAATTAATTTTGCGTTTCTTTCTTCGCCATACTTCAATAGCATGACTACTAGTTGATTAAATGTATAATTATTTACGACTTCATAAGCAGTTAATTTTTGTCGTTTATCCATTCTCATATCTAATCTTGAATCAAATCTGTAGCTAAAGCCTCTTTCACCCTTATCAAATTGTGGTGAGCTAACTCCCAAATCTAATAAGAATCCATCTATTTCATAAATTTGTTCATTATTTAAGATTTCTTTTGCTTTAATAAAATCTTCATGAATAAATTTAATTTTTTCTTTATAATCAACAAGAATATCTTTTGATAAATTAATAGCGTCTTCATCTTTATCAAAACAAATCATACTTCCTGTAGTTAATTTATTTAAAATTGATTTAGAGTGTCCACCTCTACCTAAAGTGCCATCTACATATACTCCTTTGGGATTTATGTTCAATAACTCAATAGTTTCTTTTAGCATTACACTATAATGTTCACTCATTATAAGAATTCCGTTAATGATTCTGCTATATCTTCAAATGAAGCACTCGCATCTTCATAGTAACTATCCCATCTCTCTTTTGACCAAAGCTCTACATGGTCTCCTACACCTACAAATGCACATTGTTTAATTAAATCTGCTTCACTTTTTAAAAATGCAGGAATTTGTATTCTTCCTTGCAAATCGCATTTACATTCAGTGGCTTTTGCAGTTATTCCTCTTACATATAACCTTGTTTCTTTTTTTGTTGTTGGAAGTTGTTCAAGTTTAGATAACAAGATTTCCCATTGTTCTAAAGTATAAACAGTTAAACAACCATCTAAACCTTTTGTTATAATAAAAATATCTCCAAGTTCTTCTCTAAACTTTGCGGGCATAATTATACGGTTTTTACTATCTAAAGTATGAATATATTCACCGATAAACATCTAAATTGCCACCACTTCCCACTACTTTTCACCACTATGTCACTATCACGTACCACAATTATAATATAAATAAATAATTTTTCCAACATAAAACTAACTTTTTGTTGAAATAATATTTTTGTATGTAATAAAATAAAAAAACCGCCAATGATTAGCGGTTAATTTAATAATTTAATAAAATAATGCCTATTTTGATAAGCAATTTGGACATTGGTGATGGGATCTTTTCATTTCACCACAGTTTGGGCATTTAACCAATGTTGGAGCTTCAAGTTTAAAGTGCGTTCTGCGCTTATTCTTTCTTGTTTTAGAACCTCTTCTTTGTTGTACAGCCATTTTGACACCTCCTAATCATCATCACTGAATTTAAATTCTTTTAGTTTGGCTAAGCGTGGATCTATCTCTTCTTTTCTAGACCTTTCAAATTCTTCTTCGCTGATGATAGCCCAACCATCCCCTTTAGGGTATTCGATATCGCCACTTTTTACTGCTTTTAATGGCACTTCCAGATTAATTAACTGGAAAATAACGGGAGCTAATTCTATGATGTCGTTTTCCACAATATACATATCTAGATCATCACTATCAGTAAGTGAAAACAAAACATGAGAATCAAAATCAAAGGGAACATCAATATCATCATTTGTAATAGCGCATGGAGTAATCATAATACCACTTATATTCATTTCAACATCAAATAAATCATAATCAATATTGTATATTCCAATTCCATTTACATGAACATTTTCTAATCCATTCAACCTTCTTGTAAATTTAAAAGCTTTAGGCTCAAATGTAATATCTTCATTAAATTCCACCTTGTGATCTTTTAAGTTTATTAGTTCAGATTTTGTCCACCTCAAAAGTATGTTCTCCTACTCGTTAACGTGTAAATTATAGCAAAATGTCAATTAAAGTCAAACTTTTTTACCCATTCTAATATATCTTTATAAACTTCTTCATGAATATTCTCAAATAGTAATTCATGTCTAGCATTTTCATATAATTTAAGTTCAATATTTTTATATCCTGGTTTCTCTAAATCTTTAATAGTAGTTTTTATTCCGGAATCTTTACCAATTACAGGATCATCTTTTCCAGCTACTATCAATATTGGCTTACTAGTATTATTTACTAAATAGTGATTTGTATCATGTATATCTAAGAGTCCAGTAAGCATGTCATAATAACCTTTATTGGTAAAATTAAAGCCACATAATTCATCGTTATTATAATTTAATACATTTTCTTTATTTACACTCAACCATGAATTTTCTACTTCACTACCAAATTGTTTTCCAAAATTCCCAAATATCATACCTTTTAAATACTTATTTCTTTTTTTATCACCTTGTATAAAACATAATATTTTTGAAAAAGCTCTACCAGGTCTTACTAATAGCTGATAATTAGGAGGACCACTTAATATTAATGCTTGCATCACATCTGGATGATTCTTTAATAAAGATCTTGCTACTATAGAGCCCATACTATGTCCAAACACATATAGAGGCACATCTTTAAATTCTTTTTTCGCTTCTAAACACATATGATATGCGTAATATACTAAGCTTTTAAAACCATCTTTTTTTCCAAAATAACCCAGTTCTTCGTTACTTGAAGCAGTTTCTCCATGTCCTATTTGATCGTATGTGAAAACACCATATCCATTTTCACTTAAAAATTTAGCAAAATCATCATATCTTTTTCTATGTTCACTCATACCATGAATTATAACAAAAACACCTTTTAAAGGTATATTAGGATGATAAATACTTGTTGCAATATTTACGTTCATAAGTCACCTCTTTTATTTATCATATCATATAAATATGATATTATTACTTAATGAAATCATGTGGAATTATAGTAGAATATAATCCTTTTCATAAAGGACATCAACTACATATAGAAAAATCAAAACAACTTAGTAATTGTGATGTTTTAATTGCGGTAATGTCTGGAAACTTCGTACAAAGAGGTGAACCAGCAATTATTGATAAATGGAAAAGATGTGAAAGTGCTATACAAAATGGTGTTGATTTAGTTTTAGAACTTCCCTATATTTTTGCTACACAAAGTGCCAATCAATTTGCTTATGGTAGTGTTAAAACACTAAGTTTAGCAAAAGCTGATTATATTTGCTTTGGTAGTGAGTCTAACAATTTAGATGAACTAATAGAAATCGCAAAAACTTCTATCAATGTTGATAATCTAAAAGAAAATTTAAATGCTGGTGAAAGCTTTCCTAAATCTTATGGACTATTATCTAAAGTTATGGAACCTAATGATATCTTAGCAGTATCTTATTTAAAACATATTCTTAATACAAACATAGTTCCAATATCCATACAAAGAACTAATCATTATCATGACTTATATATAAAAGATATAAGCAGTGCATCCGCAATTAGAAATGCTTTATTTAATAATAAGGATATTTATGAAACTACTGTTATGAAAGAAATACTATTAAATAGCGAGTTAGTAAGTCTAGAGATGTTTTATCCTTATTTAAGAACACTTCTTCTAACATTAGATAAAGAATATTTAAATAATATATTTTTATTTAATGAAGGAATTGAAAATCATTTAATAAAACAAGCATTTAAATATGATAATATAAATAACTTCTTAAATGCTAGTACTACAAGAAGATATACAACTAGTAGAATAAAAAGATCTTTAGTTCAATTACTAAATCAAGTTAGCAAAAATGAAGTTTATAACCTAAAACCATTAAATACCATTCGGGTTTTAGGAATGAATAATATTGGAAGAAGATATTTAAAACAACTTAAAGATGTAAATGTAGCTAGTAGATTTTCTATGGTTCAAGATGGCTATAGACAACTAGAGTATAAATCTACTCTCGCTTATTCAAGTGCATTATCAGAAAAAAACCGCCAACTTCTTATTAATAATGAAATTGGTGGCCCAATATATTTAAATATTTAAATATGACTTTTCTCTAAGTCATTTTTTATTTTTGTAGTGCTAATACCTTCTGTTCTTGGAAGGTATACTACCTTACAAATATCATTAAGATAATCAAATTTCCCTTTCCAATCATCACCAATAACCATAATATCAGCTTGATATTTAATAATATCATCCCTTTTTTGTTCCCAGTGATTTTCTGGAATTACTAAATCTACATATCTAATTGATTCAAGCATTACTTTTCTTTCTTCAAAGTCATGATATGCATGCTTTCCTTTTTCTAATGCATTAAAATCATCTGTTGAACATGCAACTATAAGATAATCGCCTAATGCTTTTGCTCTTTTAAGTAATTGAATATGTCCATAATGTAATAAATCAAATGTCCCATAAGTGATTACACGTATCATAATAACACCTCACATTAATAACTATAATATAAAAAAAGGTTGAATTATTCAACCCTTACATTTCAACATTATGATAAACATTTTGAACATCTTCAACTTCATTTAATAAATTTAATAATCTGTTAAATAGTTCAATATCTGTTTCATTTTCTAACTTAACATACTCATTTGGTAACATTGTAATTTCACAAACATCAAAATTAATATCTGGAATTAACTCTTCAATTGCACCTTGAGTTTTATGAAAGTCAGGAACTGTTACATATACTGTCATTATTCCATCTTCTAATTCTAAATCTACAACATCAATTTCAGAATTAATAAGTGTATCTAACATTTTTTCATCATCATCATACTCAAAAGAAAATATTCCTAACTCATTATAGTTAAATGAAACACTTCCTTGTACTCCAAGTTTAGATTTTGCTTTATTAAAGCACGTTTTAATTTCACTAATAGATCTATTTACGTTATCAGTTAAACAATCAATTATTACTGTACTTGCTCCAGGTCCAAAACCTTCATATCTATTAGAGATATAGTTTTCAACAGTTCCACCCTTTGCTTTTTCTATTGCTCTATCTATTACTGAAGCAGGAACTTGATTCGCTTTAGCTTCAGCAATTTTTCTTTTAAGTGTTTGATTCATATCAGGATCAGGAACTCCAGATTTTGCTGCCATATATAACTCTTTTCCAAATCTTGAATATACCTTTGTTTTAAGTGCTGCTGTTTTTGCCATAGAGGCTGCACGTACTTCGTGTGCTCTTCCCATTTAATAACCACCCTTCAATTTTTTACCTTGTTATTATATCAAACAAGGTAAAGATTGTCATTATGATACATGCCTAGTTAAGTAAACACAGTAAGTAATTATAATACTAAATTAGCCATAACGTTATTAATACATTGATGGCTTTTCTAATATTACAGTACTATTTCATCCAAGATTCATCACTTGGATTATTTCTAAATTTAATAAGTCTTTCTATATCATCTTTTTCTATATATCCAGTTTGATATGCAACATCTACTAAAACATCAAAATTACTACATGAATAATTTATTACATTTGCTTCATTTAATCTATCTATGCCTTTTTGCATACCGTAAGTAAATATGGAAACAATTCCTAATACTTCTATTTCATTTTTTCTTAATACATTTACTACATCTATAACACTTCCTGCAGTTGAAATTAAATCTTCAACAACTACAACCTTTGTTCCTTTTTCACATCTTCCTTCTATTTGATTAGTTCTACCATGATCTTTAGCACTTGCTCTTACATAACCCATTGGTATATCTAATAAATGTCCTACAATTGCTGCATGAGCTATTCCTGCTGTAGAAGTTCCCATAACCTGTTGACACTCTGGAAAATGTTTTTGAATTAGTGTTGCTAGTGCATTTTCAACATCATTTCTTACTTTCACATCAGATAAAGTTAATCTATTATCACAATATATAGGCGATTTAATTCCACTTGCCCAAGTAAATGGTTTAGATGGACTTAAAAAAACTGCTTCAATTTTTAATAAGTCTTTTGCAATTTCTCTTTTCATATTAAACAAACTCCTTTAAACATCTTTTATACGCTTTAACAGGATCTTCTGCAGCCGTAATTGGTCTACCAACAACAATGTATGTACTACCTATTTCTTTAGCTTTAGAAGGTGTTGTAATCCTTTTTTGATCGTCTTCTTTGCTATCTTGAAATCTAATTCCTGGAGTAACGCTAATAAAATTCTTATTACATGATTGTCTTATTAACCCAGCTTCTAATGGACTGCATACTACTCCAGCCAAACCTGCTAATTGTGCATTTAATGCATAGTGTACTACTGTGTCATTTATATTATGATCTATCCATAGTTCTTTTTTCATCATTTCTTCACTTGTACTTGTAAGCTGTGTAACAGCAATTAATTTTGTTGATGGATTAACCTCATCTATAGCCTTTTGTGCTGCTTTCATCATTTCAATTGTGCCTGAAGCATGCACATTTGTCATTTCTACTTCCAAAGCAGCTATATTTTTCATTGCTTTATAAACAGTATTGGGAATGTCATGTAGTTTTAAGTCTAAAAATATTTTATGCCCTCTTTTTTTTACCTCATCTACTATATCAGGCCCAAAGGCATAGAATAATTCCATTCCTATTTTTACGAAAGGTTTTTCTTCTTTAAATAACTCTAAAAAGTTTATCAATTCTATTTTTGTTGAAAAATCACATGCTACTATCACATCCCTCATTTATGTGCCCTCCCTATGATATCAGTAATTTTTTTAATATTTAGTTCATCCATAACTAACGGTAAATCATCAATTACCTTTTTACATGTATAAGGATCCACTAAATTTGAAGATCCTATTTGTATCGCACTTGCACCTGCATACATCATCTCTATTACATCATAAGCACTACTTATACCACCTATTCCAATAATAGGTATATTTACTCTTTCATAAACTTCATAAACCATTCTTAAAGCTACTGGTAGTATTGCAGGCCCACTAAATCCACCTGTTACATTATGTAATATAGGCTTACCTGTTTTTAAATTAAATCTTGCTCCAATCAAAGTATTTATCATACTAATTCCATCTGCACCTTCATCTTCACATGATTTTGCAATATCTGCAATATTTGAAACATTGGGACTTAATTTAATAAATAAAGGTTTTGTTGTTACTTTTCTTACTTCTTTGGTTACTGATGCAGCACTACTACAATCACTTCCAAAACTAAGCCCACCATCTTTTACATTTGGACATGATATGTTAACTTCAATTATTCCTACCTTATCAATATTATCTAGTAATCTAACACATTCAACATATTCATCTATATTAAAGCCTGATACATTAAATATTATTTTTTTATGATATATTTTATCTAATTTAACAAGCTCTTCTTCAATTACTTTATGAATGCCAGGATTTTGAAGTCCTACAGAATTTAACATACCCATATGACACTCTGCAATTCTAGGAGTTACATTACCAAATCTAGGATGTAATGTAGTCCCTTTTAAAGAAATACTGCCTAGTATATTAGGATCATAAAAATCCAAATAATCATATCCAAAACCATAAGTTCCACTTGCAGGTATAACAGGATTATCTAATTCTAAATTATTTAATTTAACTTTTAATCGTTCCATATTATTTCCTCACTTGTAAATACAGGGCCTTCAACACATACTCTTTTATATCCATTTTTTGTTTTGTGAGAGCAACCCATACAAGCACCAAATCCACAACCCATTCTTTCTTCTAAGGATAGTTGTCCTTTTGCAGTTGAAATAGAATGAACTGCCTTTAACATAGGTGTTGGCCCACAAGTATAATATGGAATATCCAATAAATTATATTTAATCATAATGTCACTTACAAATCCTATTTCTCCTATACTTCCATCATTACTACTAATATATACAAGCTCACTTAACTCTTTAAATTTATCTATATAAAATGAGTCTTCTTTACTTGTAAAACCTAATATTATTGTTAATTTTACACCTTTTTCTTTTAGTCTTTTTGATAGTGCATATAAGGGTGGAACTCCTACTCCTCCACCAATTATTAATGCTTCATTTTCTGTGTTAAGTTCAAATCCATTACCCAAATTTACAAGTGCTTCTATTTTTTCATTTTCTTTTTTATTACTTAACCACTTTGTTCCACTTCCAAATACCTTATAAACTAATGTAAGTGTTGTTTCATCATAATCACATATACTTATTGGTCTTTTTAAATAATTACTATCAACACTTACATTTATAAACTTTCCAGGTTTATCAATCCAACCTACATTACCTTCTAACTTCATTTCATAGGTATTTTTTGCGATAAGATTATTATGTATAATTTTATAATTTTCAATTTTTTTCATATTAAACACCATCTATAGTAGAAACTTGCATTGTTATTTCTTCTAGTACATTTAATAAAACATTAACTGTATCTAAAGAAGTAAATGTTGTTACATTATTTTCTACAGCTGCCCTTCTAATTATATATCCATCTTTACTTGTATTACTATCTGCTGCACTAAGTGTATTAATAATATATGTAATATGACCTTTTCTAATTGATTCAACAATTTCATTAGAGCCTTCTGATAATTTTCTTTTTATTCTTGTTCTTATACCAGATTCTTTTAATATTTTGGCAGTTCCAGAAGTTGCTTCTATATTAAATCCTAAATCATAAAATCTTCTTATTAAAGGTATCGCATCTAACTTATCTTTATTTGCTATTGTTACAAATATAGTACCATAGTTTACAACTCTCATATTGCTAGCTTGTAAGGCTTTATATAGTGCTCTATTTAATGAATTGTCATAGCCGATTGCTTCTCCAGTAGATTTCATTTCTGGCGATAAATATGCATCTAAACCGCTAATTTTTGAAAATGAGAAAGTTGGTGACTTAACATAGTATCTTGGTGCATCTTTTAATAACATACTTCCATAGCCTTGATTTTTTAGACTTTGATTCAACATTACCTTAGTTGCTATATTAGCCATTGGTATTTTAGTTGATTTAGATAAAAATGGAACACTTCTACTAGATCTAGGATTAACTTCTATAACATATACATCATCTTTTTTATCTACAATAAATTGGATATTGAATAAACCTTTAATTCCTATTGCTAAACCTAACTTCGTTGTATAATCAACAATTTTTTCTTTAACAATGTTACTTAAGCTATATGGTGGATAAACACTCATTGAATCTCCACTGTGTACACCTGTGGCTTCAACAAGTTGCATAATTCCTGGAATTAGTACATCAACTCCATCACATATAGCATCAACTTCAACTTCAATACCATTTATATATTTATCTACTAGTACTGGTTGATCTATATCTATCATTACAGCATTTGTTAGATATTCTATAAGTTCATCATCGGTATTTACTATCTGCATAGCCCTTCCCCCCAATACATAAGAAGGTCTTACAAGGCAAGGATATCCAATATTATTTGCAACTTTTAAACCATCACTAACATTGGTTACAGCTTTTCCTATTGGTTGAGCAATATTACATGATGTAACGACTTTTTCAAATAAATCTCTATTTTCTGCTTTATCTATTGCTATTGTATCTGTTCCAATAATATTAACATCTAAATTGCTAAGATTTTTTGCGAGATTTATTGCAGTTTGACCTCCCAAAGAAACTATTACACCTTCAGGATTTTCTAAATTTATAACATTCATTACATCTTCAATAAATAATGGTTCAAAGTATAGTTTGTCACTTATTGAATAATCAGTTGATACTGTTTCTGGATTATTATTAATAATTATTGCTTCATATCCTGCTTCTTGTATTGCCCATATAGCATGGACAGTAGAATAATCAAATTCTACACCCTGGCCAATTCTAATTGGTCCAGAACCTATTACTAATATTTTTTTCTTTTCACTTTTAATAGATTCGTTTTCTTGTTCATAAGTCGAGTAAAAATATGGTACATATCTATCAAATTTATTAGAACAAGTATCTATCATTTTATAAATTGGTGTTATATTATTTTCAACTCTATAATGATACATTTCTAACTCTGTTTTATTATAAATTGTTGAAAGATACTTATCACTAAATCCTAGTTTTTTTGCCTTTTTTAAATTGTTTAAGTCTGGATTTTCTTTTATCTTATTTTCAATAGAAATAATATGTTTTATTTTATCTAAAAAGAAAGGATCAATTTTAGTGATACTGTTAATTTTCATTAAATCAATTTTTCTTCTAAATAGTTCTGCAATTGCATATAATCTTTCATCAGTTGGAGTACTAATATAGTTTAATAATTCATTTGTTGTATATGTATCAAACTTACTTAGATATATGTGGTCTACACCCATTTCTAGGCTTCTTACAGCCTTTAATAATGATTCCTCCATAGTTCTACCTATACTCATAACTTCACCAGTAGCCTTCATTTGTGTGCCTAAGGAATGATCAGCCTTTGTAAATTTATCAAATGGGAATCTTGCTATCTTACATACTACATAATCTACTGTAGGTTCAAGTGCAGCACATAAATCACTAATAAATATTTCATCTAAAGTTAGACCTACTGCAATTTTAGAACTTACTCTTGCTATGGGATATCCTGTAGCCTTAGAAGCTAAGGCACTTGATCTAGATACTCTAGGATTTACTTCTATTACAAAATATTCAAAAGAAAAAGGATCTAGAGCAAATTGAACATTACATCCACCTTCTATTTTTAACTCTCTAATAATATCTAACGCAGCTTTTGCAAGCATATTGTATTCTTTTTTTGTAAGAGTTTGTGCAGGAGCAACAACCATACTATCTCCTGTATGTACTCCTACAGGATCTATATTTTCCATACTACATATTACAATTGCAGTATCATTTTTATCTCTCATAACTTCAAATTCAATTTCTTTAAAGCCCAGTATTGATTTCTCAACTAATACTTCAGAAACAGGAGATAACTTAAGAGCATTTTTTCCAATTGATTTTGCATCTTCATCATTGTATGCAAAACCTCCTCCTGTTCCTCCTAATGTAAAAGCAGGTCTTAAAATTACAGGGTATCCAATTATATTAGCATTTTTCACAATTTCTTCTTCAGTAGTAGCAATTATTGAATCTAATGAGGGTTGATTAATTCTCTCACATAATTGTTTAAATTTTAATCTATCCTCTGCTTCTTCAATAGAATTATACTTAGTACCTAATATTTCACATTGACATTCTTCAAGAATTCCCTTGGATGCAAGTTGCATTGCAAGGTTTAATCCAGTTTGACCACCTAATGAAGCAAGAATTGCATCTGGTCTTTCTTTTCTAATTATTCTACTTACATATTCTAAAGTTAAAGGCTCCATATAAACTTTATCTGCCATATTAGAATCTGTCATAATTGTTGCTGGATTTGAATTTATTAAAATAACTTCATAACCTTCTTCTTTTAAAGAAATACACGCTTGGGTTCCTGCATAATCAAACTCAGCTGCTTGACCAATGACAATAGGACCAGAGCCAATAACCAATATTTTATTAATATCTTTCCTTTTAGACATTCTCTTTATCTCCTTTAAAAGTGTTTAACATTTCAATAAAGTTATTATAAACATCATCTGTTGGATAAAATTGCACGCCAAAACACTTATCATTTATTTTAATACCTTCGATATTATTATCTATTACATCTCTATATAAAATCTCTACATTACTTGATTCTTTTAAAGCCAATCCATGATTTTCTGAAACATTATATATTTTATTTGTTTTTACATCTCTTACTGGATTACTTAAACCTCTATGGCCGTTTTTCATTTTAAATACTTCAATATCATTTGCAGATCCTAATATATCACATCCATTACCAATAGCTAATAAAACATATTTTTCTTGTAAGATCTTAACTAATTCTATTAGTTCGTTAATATTCCCTAAATTATCTGGAGCACTAGATATTAATATGCCATCAGGTGAAAGACTTTTAATTTTTTCTAAGCTTGTATTATACGGAACTATAGTAACATTACAACCTAATGAATTTAATTTATTAATTATTGAAAATGTAATCCCACAATCTATAATTACAATATTATATTTTGGATTAGAACACCTTGAATACCATATTTTTTTGCATGATATTAGTGAAATTAAATTGTTTGAAATTTGAAATTGTTTTATTTTATTTAAAGCTTCTTCTGTACTAACATTTAAATCTGTAATAATTCCAAGCATCTCTTTTTCATTCTTGATAACTTTTGTAATACTTCTAGTATCTACATGTGTCAATCCAACTACATCGTTTTCTTCAAGTACTTCACTAAGTGTTTTTGTATATCTAAAATTTGAAGGTTTATCATTATATTCTCTAACAATTAAAGCATCAAGAGAAATTAGCCTTGATTCATAATCATCGTCAGTAATACCATAATTTCCTATTAATGGGTATGTCATACATACCATTAATCCACTATTAGATGGATCACTTATTATTTCTTGATAACCAACTATTGAAGTATTAAATACCAAAGTAGCAATAACCTCTTTTTCACTCGCAAAGCCTTGACCAATATATTCTAATCCGTTTTCTAAAACCAGTTTTCTTTTCATTATATGTTCTCCCTATAAACAATTTCACCATCGACTATTGTCATTAAGTTTTTACAAGATACATATCTTCCTAGAAACGGGGTGTTTTCACTTTTTGAAGCTAAATTATGTTTAGTCAATTTATATGATGTTTTCAAATCATATATACATAAATTTGCAGGTTTAAATAGTTCTAACTCTCCTTGAGCAATACCAAATATATCAGCAACATTACTACTCATTAACTGCACAACTTTTTCTAATGTAAGAACATTTTCCTTAACCAAGTAAGTATAAATTAAAGGAAATGCAAACTCTAATCCTATTATTCCAAATGGACTATTTGTTAGTCCCCTACTTTTTTCTTCTTTACTATGTGGTGCATGGTCTGTACATATCATTTCAATTGTATTATCTAAAACTCCATTGATAAGAGCTTTTTGATCTTCTTTACTTCTTAAAGGAGGATTCATTTTAAAATTACCATCATCTATAACATCTTCCTCATTTAACAGTAAATGATGAACAGTAACTTCTGCAGATATGTTAACTCCATCTTTTTTTGCTTGTCTAATTGCTTCTACTGATTCTTTTGTAGATACATGACATATATGTAACTGACATCCTGTTTCTTTAGCTAATTTAATATCTCTAATTACCTCATTATATTCAGAAGCACTATTAATACCCACAAGATTTAATTTTTTAGAAGTAATTCCCTCATGTATACATCCATTAGGTTTTAACTCACTATTATCTTCACAGTGTACAACAATAATTGAGTCAAGTTTTTTTGCTTCTATCATTGCTTGTCTTAGTATTTCTTCATCTTGCACACCAACACCATCATCACTAAATGCTATTACATCTTGTGCAATTTCTTCCATATTTGATATTTCTATACCTTTTTGGTTTTTCGTTATTGAACCCATTGGATAAACATGAATATTTGCATCTTTTATTATAATATCTAACTGTACTTTTAAATTTTCATAATTATAAGGTACTGGGTTTAAATTTGGCATAGAAAAAACAGTGGTAAAACCGCCTAGAGCTGCAGCTTTGGTACCACTATTTATTGTTTCTTTATATTCAAATCCAGGTTCTCTAAGGTGAACATGTGGGTCAATTAAACCAGGCATAATAGTACACCCTGTAGCATCAATCACTTCATCTACATCAATATCTATACTATCCGCAATAATTAAACAACCATTATCATCAACTAATAAATCTTTTACTATAAATTGTTCATTGAAATATACTTCACCATTTTTAATTAAGTAACTCATTTTTATTCTCCTATCATTTCATGCATTACAGCCATTCTTACATACATTCCATTAGTCATTTGTTTAAATATTCTTGATTTTTCACATTCTACTACATCATCCGCTATTTCTACTCCTCTATTAAAAGGTGCAGGATGCATTATAATCGAATGTTTTTTCATTAAAGCAACACGCTCTTTAGTTAATCCATATTTTTCATGATATTCTTTTTTAGATAATTTCATCTGTGTGGAATGTCTTTCGTGTTGTACTCTTAATAACATTATAATATCCATTTCACTCAATGCAGTATTAAAATCAATATATTTATAACTTTCATCTTTAAATTCAGATGGCCCACTTATATAAGTATCCATATTTAATCTTTTCATTACTTCAATATTTGTATGAGCAACTCTACTGTGTTTTATATCTCCAACTATAGCTATTTTCAAACCATCAAATTTACCATATTCTTGTCTAATTGTTAGTAAATCTAATAATGATTGTGTGGGATGATCTTTTGTTCCATCACCAGCATTTATAATTGGACAATGCACTTTATTCAATAATTGCTTATAATATTCATTTTCATTTGATCTTATGACTAAAGCATCTGGAGAATATGAATCAAATACCATAATACTGTCATAAAATGTTTCTCCTTTTAAAATAGAAGAGTCATGAGGATAGAAATTTATTACTTTACATCCTAATTTTTCTTGTGCTACTTGAAAACTATAATGTGTTCGTGTACTTGGTTCAAAAAAACAGTTAACTACAATTTTATTAATACAAGAATTATCATATTTTCCAATTTTACATAATTCAGATTTATCTAGTAATTTATTGATGTACTCAATACTACAATCACTAAGTTTTAATAAGTTTTTCATGCTTACCTCCAAGAAAAAAGCTTTCAAGTACACTTGAAAGCTGCATCAATCCCATAAGTTCTGATTAATTTAACCTTCTAAGTGTCTCGCACTTAATTAAAGCTAAAAACATTATAGCACAGTAATTATTAATTCATATCTTTATTTTTTAAATTGTTTTCTAAATTTTCTTGTGCAATTGCTAGCATCAATTTAATTCTATTTTCTTGGTTAACTTCTGTAGCACTTGGATCATAATCTATAGGCACAATATTTGCAGTAGGATTTTTTGTTACTATTTTCCGAATCATTCCTTTACCATTAATATGATTTGGTAAACATCCAAAAGGCTGAGTACATATGATGTTTTCATAACCGATTTCTATTAATTCTAACATTTCTGCAGTCAATAACCAGCCTTCTCCCATTTTTGAACCATAACCTACAATACCTTCTACTAATTTTTTTGTATGTTCAAATCTTCCAATTGGAATAAAATCAGAATTATTTTTTATTGAGTTATATAAAACTTCTTCTAATTTAATTAAATAGTCATATAGAAAACCCACTGCAATTTTTTTAAATAGATTTCCACCATATAATTTTATATCTTCTAATCTATTATCTACTTTAAATATTGAAAATCCCATAAGACCAGGCATATAGTATTCTACATCTTGACTCTTTAAAAAATCTTCTAAATGATTATTTCCTAAAGGAGCATATTTTACATATATTTCTCCTACTACACCCACTTTAATTTTATCAACTTTTTCAATCTTAATTTTATTAAAGTTTTCTACAATAATATTACAATAGTGTTCTATTTCTTTTAATTTATAGCCTTTATTAGAGTTTAAAACATCTGAGCACATATTCATCATTTTAGAAACAAGCTCATCAGTTTCTCCTTTTGTTATTTCATAAGGTCTAATTTGGTTTGATAATTGCATAATACAATCTCCATAAACTACCCCTGCTAGTAATTTGCGAAGTAGCTTAAATGTTAGCTTAAATCCAGGATTATTTTCTAATCCACTTAAATTTAAAGATATTACAGGAATTTGAGAATATCCCGCTTTCTCTAAGCCTTTTCTTAATAAATGAATATAATTACTTGCTCTACATCCTCCACCTGTTTGAGTTATTAATAATGCAACCTTATCTAAATCATATTTACCACTATTTAAAGCATCTATCATTTGACCAATTACTAATAATGCAGGATAGCATGTATCATTATGTACGTATTTTAATCCACTCTCTACTACTGTAGATCCAGAATTATGTAATAGTTCTACATCATATCCTTCCGCTTTAAAAATTGGAGCCATTATTCTAAAATGAGTATCCATCATATTTGGTATTAATATTTTATGAGTCTTTTTCATCTCTTTTGTGAATAAGACACGATTTTCTTTAGTCATTTTTTCACCTTTGATTAGCTGCAAATAAGCTTCTCAATCTTATTTTACAAGCTCCTAAATTTGTAATTTCATCTATCTTTATTTGTGTATAAATTTTTCCGTTTGCTTCAAGTATTTCTCTACACTCATCAGTAGTTATTGCATCAACTCCACATCCAAAAGAAACAAGTTGAACTAGGTCCATATCATCTTGAGTGCTTATATAATGTGCTGCATCATATAATCTTCCATGATAAGTCCATTGATTTAATACATTTACTTCTATTTTTTCTTTTACTTTTGATGCAATTACCTCTTCACTTATTACAGCCATATCAAAGCCTGTAATAAGTTGGTCTATTCCATGTGATATTTCAGGATCAATATGATAAGGACGACCAGCAAGAACTATTATTGGCTTATTTTCTTTTCTTGCCTCTTCTATCATTTCCCAACCCTTTTCATATACTTTATTTAGATATTTATCATGTTCTTCATAACTCTTCTTACATGCTTTTATAACATCCTTTAAATTAATATTATCAAAGTATTTATCTAACATTTGTTTTGCTTTAATTGGAAATTCTTTTTTTCTATGAAGACCTAAATAATCATATATAAATGTTACTTTTTCAATATTAGGCATATTAGCTTCTATTACTTCTGGATAATATGCAACAACAGGACAATTATAGTTATTATCTGTCTTATTTTCATCAAAATTATAAGACATACATGGATAGAAAATGGTATCAACATTCATTTTTATAAGTTCTTCTATATGTCCATGCATTAATTTTGCTGGGAAACATACTGTATCACTTGGTATAGATGCTTGTCCTTGTAAATAAATATCTCTATTTGAAAATGGGCTAGTTACTACTTCAAATCCTAACTCAGTAAAAAATGTGTGCCAAAAAGGAAGTAATTCATACATATTTAAACCTAAAGGTATTCCAATTTTCCCTCTATTTCCTTTAATAGGTTTATACTCCATCAAAAGATTTCTTTTATATTCATACATATTTAATCTTGATTTTATTTTTTTAGTTATTGGTCTTTCACATCTATTACCACTTATATATTTTCTTCCATTATCAAATCTATTAATTGTTAGCTGACAATGATTTTCACAGAGTCCACAATTTGTTTGACTAACAGAATGCTCAAAATTTTCTAATTCTTTTAAACTAAGTATATTACTGTGAGTATATCCTTTTTCTTTTACATATAGTGCAGCACCATAAGCTCCCATTAAACCAGCAATATTTGGCCTTACAACATTTATGCCCAATTCATTTTCAAAAGCTCTTAATACTGCATCGTTATAAAAAGTTCCTCCTTGAACTACAATATTTTTTCCTAAAGCATCTATTGAAGATGGTCTGATAACTTTATATATTGCATTTTTAACAACACTTATTGATAATCCTGCAGAAATATTTTCAATACTTGCACCATCTTTTTGTGCTTGTTTTACAGATGAATTCATAAATACAGTACATCTAGAACCTAAGTCAACTGGTTTATCTGCAAGTATTCCTTTTTTCGCAAAATCCTTTATGTCATAACCAAGTGCTTCAGCAAAAGTCTGTAAAAATGATCCACATCCAGAAGAACAAGCTTCATTTAAAAATATATTATCAATAGTATTATTTTTAATTTTAAAACATTTCATATCTTGACCACCAATATCAATTATGAAATCTACATCAGGTTTAAAAGCTTGTGCCGCTTTTAAATGAGCCATAGTTTCAACTAAGCCTTCATCCAACCTAAATGCATTTTTAATAATGTCTTCTCCATAGCCAGTACTAGCACTACCAACAATTTTAATGTTTGGATAATTAGAATAAAGGTTTTGTAAAAACTCTTTAATAATTGGAATAGGATTTCCACTATTTGGTTTATAGCTCTCTAACAACACTTTACCTTTTGTATCAATTAAAACGCTTTTTATTGTTGTGCTTCCTGCATCTATACCTAGATATGCATTGCCTTTATATGTATTAATATCAGCGGAATCTACTTTTTCATTATCATGCCTCTTTTCAAATTCATCATATTCATCATTGTTATTAAACAATGGAAGTATATAAGAAAAAGTAGTTGTATCTGAATATGATTTTAAACTTTTTACAAAATCTTGTAAGTAGCCTTCATCTTTAGAAAGATTAGCTGCACCCATAGATACAAAATATAAAGAGTTTTCAGGTAATTTACCCTTTATTTTTAAAGAATGATCAAACGCATTTCTTAATTCACTTATAAAGGTTAAAGGTCCTCCCAAATACAAAACTTTACCTTTTATTAATCTTCCTTGAGCCAAACCAGCAATTGTCTGGTTTACAACAGCATAAAATATACTTTTAGAAATATCTTCTTTTGTTGCGCCTTGATTTAATAGTGGTTGAATATCACTTTTCGCGAAAACACCACATCTAGAAGCGATTGTATATGTCTTATTTGCATTTTTTGACATTTCATTCATTTCATCTACACTACAATGAAGTAAAGTTGCCATTTGATCAATGAATGCTCCTGTGCCACCTGCACATGATCCATTCATCCTAACTTCCATATTTCCTTTTAAAAATAGAATCTTAGCATCTTCCCCGCCTAATTCTATTGCAACATCAATTTCTTCATCTAATAATCCTATTGCTCTTTTTGTAGCGTAAACTTCTTGTACAAAAGGAATGTTATTGGCTTGAGCCATTCCCATTCCTGCAGAGCCTGAAATCATAAGCTTACATTTATTTCCTTTAATAATATCTTTATCGAGTGTGATTAATAATTCTATAGTACTTTCAACAATTTTGCTGAAATGTCTTTGATATGATTTATAGATAATATTATTCATATCATCCAAGACAACACACTTGATTGTAGTTGATCCTACATCTAATCCAATTCGCATAATGTTATCTCCATTTAGTGATTTTAACACTAAAAAAAAATAATAACAACTAATTTAATTAAGTAGAAAGTATATTTCTTACTTAAAATCAGTTGTTATTAATATAGTTTTTAACTAGTAAAATCATATTTTCAGTGTTACTTTCATACTTTTTTGGGGTGAATGTTTTTATTTTATTTAAATATATTTCAAAGTTATTTAAATCTTTCGCATATACAATATAACCTTGTTCATCAAAATTTTCTAACAGTTGAATTTGATGATCATTTGTATGTTCATGATATTTTGATAACCTTGGTGCCCCAATAATCTTTTTTCCCATAGATAGTGCTGACATTATTGTACCAACCCCACCATGGGTTATTAGTAGATCAGTATCTTGAAGTAGATTATTAAATTCATCAATTGATAAATAATCAAATATTTCAAGATTTTTTGATACATATTTTGTATGACCTGCTTGAACTATTACTTTATCTTTTATATAGCCTTTTTCAACTGCTTTATCTACTGCATCTAGTAGTCTAGTAAAATTTTTATCTTGAGTTCCTAAACTAACCAATATCATTAATATATCCAACCTCCATATGTTGCATTTGGATAAAACTCTAACATACTTTCCCATTGTACAATAAATAAATCAGCTATAGGATATATAATTTTACCTGTTTTAGTTGGAGTTTTTGCATTTGCAAATGTTTCTATGTAAATAATTTTATTTTTAAAAATATGAGCTATTTTGCATATTGGAATAGCTGTATGTGTTCCTGTAGTTACTATATATTCTGGCTTTAATTTAAAATAATAATAAAAAGATTTTATAATATTATAACTAAATTTAAAAATATATGAAAATAAATGATCTTTTGTCCCATATATTAAAAAAGACACTTTATCATTCCCATATTTATTTTTTAAAGATAGATTTGATTTAGTTTTTTCAGTAATTAAATGAAAATCATATTCTTCAAATAATGGTGATAACTGTAATAGTTCATTTAAGTGACCACCAGTACTAGATATAAATAAAACTTTTTTCATATTATCCTTTCATTAAAAGAAGTGTGTTTCCACACTTCTATAATAAACTATTTTAATGTATTTTTCACTAATTCTTCTACTTCTTCGGCAGTATCTAGGTTCAATGCTTCCTCTGCAAGTTTTTCCATATCACTCTTTTTAAGAGATCTAATCATCTTTCTAGTATTTAATATACTAGTAGCACTCATTGAAAATTCGTCTAATCCTAAGCCTAAAAGCACTGGAGCAGCAATAATATCTCCTGCCATTTCTCCACACATACCACACCATTTACCCTCTTTATGAGCACCATCAATTGCCATTTTAATTAATCTTAATAATGATGGATTTAAAGGTTGGTATAGATATGATACTTTTTCTGACATTCTATCAGCAGCCATTGAATATTGTACTAAATCATTAGTTCCAATTGAGAAGAAATCAACTTCTTTTGCAAATCTATCTGCTAAAACTGCCGCAGCTGGAATTTCAACCATTATTCCTACTTCGATTTTATCTCCAATTTTAACTCCTTCAGCTATTAATTTTTCTTTTTCTTCATCAAATAGTTTTTTCGCACTTCTAAACTCATTTAATGTAGCTATCATTGGAAACATTATACATAATTGCCCATATGCACTTGCTCTTATTAAAGCTCTTAATTGTGTTTTAAATATATCAGTTCTATCTAAACAGAATCTAACAGCTCTATAGCCTAAGAATGGATTCATTTCCTCAGGGAATTCAAAGTAACTTAGTTTCTTATCTCCACCAATATCTAAAGTCCTAATTACAACTTTCTTTCCATCCATAGCTTCTAAAACTTCTTTATACGCTAAGAATTGAGCTTCTTCATCAGGGAAATCATCTTCTGAGTCCATATACAAAAACTCTGTTCTATATAAACCTACTCCATCTCCTCCATTATCAATTACACCTGTAACATCTTTTGGAGTTCCAATATTTCCAGCGAGTTCTACTTCATGCCCATCTAAAGTTATACTTTTTTCATTTTTCAATACTTTTAAAGCCTCTTTTTCAGCTTTAAATTCTTCTGCCTTTTTAATAAATTCACTCTTTAAATCTTCTGATGGATTTAAATAAACATTTCCTTCTATTGCATCTAATATAACAAAATCGCCATGTTTTGCTGTATTTAAAATATCCTTTACTCCTACTACAGCAGGTATTTCTAAACTACGTGCCATTATTGCACTATGTGAAGTTCTTCCACCAATTTGTGTAGCAAATCCTAAAGTATATTTTTTGTTTAACTGAGCTGTATCAGATGGTGTTAAATCTTCTGCAACAATAACAACTTCTTCGTTTATTGCAGTTAAATCAGGAATTTCAACTCCAACTAAATTACATTGTAATCTAAACATTACATCTTTTACATCAGCTGCTCTTTCTTTAAAATAAGCATCATCCATACTTTCAAACATACTTATTGTTGAATTTGAAACACTTTGAGTAGCAAATTCTGCATTTACTTTTTCTTCATTAATCATATAAAGAATTTGATCTTTAATTTCTGGATCATTAGCCATCATTAAGTGAGCATCAAATATTGCAAGTTCTTCTTCAGATAAATTTGAAGCTGCTCTTTCTTTTACTTTTTCTATATCAGAAATTGTTTTAATAAAAGCATTTTCTAATTTTTCGCTTTCATTTTCAGAAGCTTCTGTTTTTACAATATTTAAAACTGGTTGTTGAAGTTTATAGACTTTTGCAAGCGCTATACCTTGTGATGCTGCTATACCTTTAAGCATAGTTATCCTCCTTTATAATTAGTTTTTGTTTATGTTGATATGACATTCCACCACAAAACAATGTAATTCATACATAACATATTCATTATATAAATTTTATCACTTTTTAAAGGTCCATACAATTGATAAATTCTATTATTGCCTTTTTCTTCAACCTATAGTATGTTGATTTTGTAAAATAATCTAAATACCAAAGAGGTTCTTTCTTTTTTAAAAATTCATTCTCTATTATGCATTTAGTATCTCTACTACATTCATTGAGATAGCATTCAATAGTGATTATAAAATCATTGTCACTTTTATAAGAACTACTTTCCTCATTTACTTGTAATAAATTTGCACTAATTTGTCTTCTTAAAACAGATTTTCTATAGGTATTACCTATATGCCTTACTATTTTTTCAAGCTCTTGATACGATAAATTTGCTGTCATAATTATTTCCCCTTTTCTAAAAAAATAAAATATTCCCACTTGTTTAATAAATGTATACTACAAATTTTAAAGAAATCCTATAAAATTCTATATAATAGAGAATAAAATCTCTTTATTTCTAATATTTTGCCTTTTAACAAGAATTAAAGTAGAATAATGTTCAGGAGTTTTATTTATGGAAACTAAATCAACTTTACGCTTTAAAAGAATAATAATTACTTCAGTATTATTTTTTGCTATACCTTTTATATCAAATATTTTAGATTTAATTATATCTAATAGTACAATATCTTATACTTTTTCTATTTCATTGATAGCTTTTATATTTATCATATATAATTGGGATTTATTTGCACTTCATTACAATAGATCTAAAAAGAATATTAAAGATACAGTTTTTTATACAATTGTTGGATTGATACTTTTAGGAACTTTAACATTTATAAATCAATCATTTATTCATGGTTATTTAATACTTTGTGATAAGCAAACATTAACACGCTATTACGGAGGAGCTTTTATAATGATAGTATCTCACACACTGTCATTTTCATTATGTATGATGATCGCATATAAGAGTACTGTTGATCGAATTAAATTAGAAGTATCCACAGTACAAGTTATATTATTTTCAGGCTTAATATTCGCATTATTATTTTCAATATTTTATGTTCCTCTTGATATTAATTTAATGGTTTCAAGTTTTTTATACTATTCTATATTTTTTATTATATGTTCTTATTTATATAATCAATGTGGTTCTTTCATTCCTGCAATGATATCAATAACTCTAATATTTCTATTTATCAATATTTTACAATTTATATAAAAAAATAGACGCCTAAGGCGTCTATTCTGTTTCAATTAATCCATATTTCCCATCGTTTCTTCTATATACAACTGCTATGGTTTCTGTTTCGATATCATTATATATAAAGAAACTATGACCTAACATTTCCATTCTCATAATTGCTTCTTCAACATCCATTTCTTCAGGGTTGATTGTTTTAGTTTTAACTGGAACATCTCCCTTTTTTAACAGTGTTTGATCTTCTTCAATAAAAGCTCTAGCTAATTTATCTCTATGCTTTCTAGATAGCCTTGTTTTTTGTCTTCTAATTTGATCTTCTAACTTATCTATTGCTAAATCCAAAGCAGCATAGAAATCATCATGTTCAACTTCAGCTCTTAATTGGCCTACTTTTGTTGGAATTGTAATTTCTACCTTTTGAGTATTAGGGTATACTCTACAAACAACTCTTGCCATTGTGTCTGAATCAATTAATAAATACTTTTCCAAAAAAGATAATTTCTTTTCGATTTTTAACTTCATTGCTTCAGTAACATCAATATTCTTACCAATTATTTCAAATCTCATAATACTTCCTCCTGTATTTAAATTATACTGTATTTATTAAATTATATTAAGTTGAATTATTCCGCTAATTTTTTTAACCATCTGTAAACTACTATCATTGCATATGTATCCATAGCACAATACGATTTTAAATTTTCAATTACAATTTCTTTTTCTTCTTTACTTTCAAGTTTATCTAAACTTCTCCAATTAAATACAGCATCCATTCCTTGAGAAATTTCTAATTCACTATATCCAACATCATTTAGAAGACTCATAATCATTTTTAATGAATAATGACCTTTCATTCTTGTGTCATATACAATTCCTAAATCAAATGGTAATTGTAAATCAACTATTCTAGAGTAAATTTTCATTAATGGTTTTGAATATTCAGGAAACATTTTTGCTAGTTCTTTTATTCTTATTTTTTCAGCTGCTTCACCATTATAAGCAATAATACTTCCAGTTTTGGGAATATCATTTAATAAACTTTTTAATAAGTTTAATCTTGTATCATTTTCTCCAATAAACTCTTTATGTATTATTTTTTCATCTTCTAAAATATGAAGAGAATATTGAAATGGTAATACATCATAGGTTTTCATTCCTTGATATGGAGGAATTGCATATGTTTCCCATTCAAAATCTAAAAATGATAATGGATATTTTAGCTTATATAACCAAGTTTTAAGTGCTAGTTTATCAAAAAATAAACCACCATTAATATCTGCCATAATTTGAGCAAATTGTTTTCTAGAGCCTTCTAATCTCTCTAGATCAACATCTTTTAAGTATTTAATCCCTTCTTGATACATCTCATTTTTATACTGACTAGAAACTAATGTTAATATAGAATTATCTTCCATATCTAATTCTTCAACAAAACATGTATCATAATATTTACATTTTCCAAATCTTGTGCATGCCTTAACTTTTTTACTGGGATATATTTTTGAATTAAGTGCAATATCCATTTTGTTTAAAGTATCACTATAATCTTTCATTTTTTTGAAAATAAGTTGTTTTATATTATTTGATTCATTATTTTTTGCATTATAAAAGTTTTTTGAAATCACAAACAATTGATCAATATCAAGTTTGTCTTCCCTAACATATTTACTATTTAAATGAATGATACTAATATCTTTAATTTTAATATTATTGTTTATTAAAACCCAAAGCGTCGAAGTATAGAATAAAATATCATCATCATGAGGATAATTACCAATAAAAAGAAAATATAAATCCCAACCATCTTCATTCTTATGCAAAAAAGGAACCTTAACTCTTAAATTTTTATACTCAAACCTACCTTTAATTATCCATTCATAATTATCCATAGCATTTAAAGCTTTTTCTGGTTCATCATTTACTATTCCTAAAAAATAATTATTAGCATTTAACTTAATCCTTGCTAATTCAGTTACTTCTTGATCAAGTCTTACATAAGGATTAAAAGATGTACCTTCTTCATTAAAACTTAATTGAAATAATCTAGGGCACCTAATATATTTTTTCAAGTCACTTATATGGTACATCTATATCCCCTTACTAAATTACAAAATTACCGTTTTCAAATAATACTACTTCACTACCATCAAATTTTATACCTTTAATATTCATATCAGCACTTCCAAACATAAAATCATTATGCGTCATTGATTGATTAGAACCATTTTTAATTAGCTCTTCTTCACTCATATTTTCTCCACCCTTTAAGTTAGTTGGGTATGCAGCACCAAGAGCTAAATGACATGAAGCATTTTCATCAAATAAAGTATCATAAAATAAAATATTTGATTGAGAAATAGGAGTATCAAAAGAAATAAGTGCTACTTCTCCAAGTCTGCTTGATCCTTCATCTAATTCAAGAAGATTTCTTAATGCATCTTCATTTTCTTGTGCCTTATATTCTGTAACCTTACCATTTTTAAATTTAACCCAAAATTTATCTATTAGCTTTCCTTGATAGTTTAATGGTTTAGTTGCATAAACTATACCATTTACCCCATCTCTTTTAGGCATACTAAATACTTCTTCTGTAGGCATATTAGGATTAAATGGTACATTTTTTAATGTGAAGTCTT
Organism: Erysipelotrichaceae bacterium; assembly: GCA_012513225.1. GTDB lineage: Bacteria > Bacillota_I > Bacilli_A > Erysipelotrichales > Erysipelotrichaceae > UBA9076. Next base: position 12,979 of record JAAZCQ010000016.1, on the reverse strand, counting down.
GACCACCTCTCCAAATATGATTTTCTACTAATTCAAGCATTAAATCAGTACCTAAATTATTAGTAAAATGTAATGCTTTAAAATTATATTCATTCATTTTTTCATAATAATGTTTCAAGTTTTTATTATGATTTGCCCATATTTCTACAGGATCATTATCTTCATCTACATGAACAGTTTTTAAAATTGCTTCCCAAAGAGCTTGCATTCCATCTTTCTCATCTAGATCAGGGAATATTTTTTTAGCCCAAACAGGATTAGGAACTGCAACTATAGTCCATTGACCATGATTTGCCATAGTATAGTAACGATAAGGCTTCATTGCCTTGCTTGATTCAAGAGTAACTTCTTGAAGTTTTTTTGAATCTATATGGCTTAGTAAATCAGGTACTGTGCTTCTAATATGTATAAAGCAGCAATTTTTATCGATAGCATTCTTATATCTATCAATTGACCAACTAGGTACCTCTTTTAATAATTCTGTTTCAACATTTTCATAAGCAAGTTTTGTTAGCATATCATCACTATATCTAACTTCAACTTGACTAGCACCAGCTTTATAAGCCTCTTCTACTACTAGCCTAGTAAAATCTGCATGATCAACATTTGAATTTACTACAACATATTGATCTTTTTGTACGTTTGCTCCAGTTTTCACTGCAAGCTTTGCGTACTTTCTTAGTATTGTTTCATTTATTTCCATTTATTACACTCCTTTAGATACAGGTAACATTGCTGCACCAATCACACCTGGTTCTTCTAATTTTGCATCTACAAATAATGTATTTCTCATAGGCACATGAACTAATTCTTTAAATCTTTCTTCCACTTGAGGTAAAAATTTTTCTTTAGATTTCATTAATCCACCACCTAATATAAACATCCAAGGATCTGAAACATGAGCAATCATAGAAAACATAAGTGCCAAGTCATCAATTACTTTTTCAACTATAGCTTTAGCATCTTCATTTCCTTGTTCTGCTAGTTCAAATACATTTCCTGCATGTTTTATTTCATGGTCTTTAATTACATTTTTTGCTTTTCTTACAATTGCGGTTCCACTTGCTTCATTTTCAACTGCTCCTGCGTTTAAATGATTAAGTTTTTCACCATTTTTATCTACTATAAGATTTGCAATTTCTCCAGCAAAGCCATTATGACCAGAAACAACTTGACCATTTGCGATAAGTGCTCCACCTATACCAGTTGATATTGTAACATAATAAACAACAGGTAAGCCTTTTCCTGCACCTACTAAAGCCTCTGCAAGACCAGCAACATTTGCATCATTATCAATATAAGTTGGAATTTTAAATTCTTCAGTCAATTCTGCAGCTAAAGGATAATTAGCAAAATCCTTTAAATTTGTAGACATTACCATTTTTCCATTTACCGTATCACATGGGCCTGGAACTCCTATTCCAATTCCCAAGCACTCTTGATAATTAGGTATTTTTTTAACTAGTTTTTTGATATTTTTCATTACTTTTTCTGGACCTTCTAATCCATAAGAAGGTGCTTTTTCTTGTGCAAGTACAATACCATCACTAGTTACCTTTGCGACTCTAACGTTTGTTCCTCCTAAATCAATACCAATGTAAGTTTTCATATTATATTCTCCCTCTATACTCACCTAATAAGTCATGATTTTTTACTTTAGTAATTTTCACCTGAACAAATTCACCAAATTTTAATGATTCACTTGTATAAATCCAAACTTCTCCATCTATACCATCTGGTGCGTTTAAAAAACTTCTTCCTCTATAACTTTGAGTTAGTGCATCATAGCTTTCAACCAAAACTTCTAGAGTATTATTTATATATAATTTATTTTTTTCTTTAGAAATGCTTTCTTGTAAATCCATTAGTCTATTTAGCCTATCTACTTTTAAATAGTCCTCTACTTCATTATCCATATCATAAGCTAATGTATCTTCTTCTTTAGAATAAATAAACGCACCTAACTTATCCCATTTTACTCTTTCTATAAATTCAAGAGTTTCTTTAAAATCATTTTCTGTTTCATTTGGAAACCCTACTATTATTGTAGTCCTTAAAACAGAATTAATAAATGTTTCTCTAATTTTAGTGGTAATATTTACTATACTATTTACATTACCTCTTCTATTCATTAATTGTAATAATTTATCATTTCCATATTGTACAGGTATATCAAAATAAGGTAAAACTTTATCTAGTTTTGACATTCCTTCGATTAAAGAATCATCAATTTCATCAGGATACATATATAAAACTCTAATCCAATGTAATTCTTCAATTTGATTTAATTCTTGAAGTAATTCTAAAAGTTTCCTTTCATTATATAAATCTAAACCATATCTAGTTGTATCTTGTGCAATTATGTTTAATTCTTTCACTCCATTCTTGGCTAATTGTTTAGCCTCTTTTATTAAATCTTCTAATGGAGTAGAAACATATTTACCTCTTATTAATGGTATAGCACAATATGAACATCTATTATCACAACCATCAGCAATTCTTAAATATGCCATCCAAGGTTTTCCTGATAAAACCCTAGTATTTTTACCATAGGTATTACTAATTTTCACTTTTAAAATATCAGTTAAAATAGTCCCTAGATTGTTATATTCATATAATCCTATAAACCTATCAACTTCAGGCATTTCTTCTGTAAGCTCTTTTTGATATCTTTGAGCTAAACATCCCATTACAATTAAATATTTACATTTATCTTTTTTATAATAACTCATTTCTAAAATAGTATTAATAGCTTCAACCTTTGCAGGCTCTATAAAACCACAAGTATTGATAATTATTGCTTCTGCATCATTATAATCAGTAACTATTTCTTGATCATTACTTATTAAAAGTCCTAGTAAGTTTTCAGTATCAACTAAATTTTTACTACATCCAAGTGAAATTATTCCAATTTTCATATAACCTCTATTTAATTTCTACTATTAATTTTATCACATAAATATAAAAAGGTGCATATATACAAGCACCTTTATTATTAAGCTAGTGTTCCAAATGGATCCCATGGTAATAGTTCAATTGGTTTTTTATCTAAACAAGCTAGTTGTTTTTCATTTAAATATTTCTTATTAACTACTGCTTGATAAACATATTTATCAAACCAAGAGTCACTACATACAAAATAGCCTTTTCTAGCAATTTTATCTCCCCAACTATTTTCTATTTTATATCTATTTGGTATATCATCTACTAAGTTTACTCCTGTAAAGCACATTGCATGATTCATTGCACTATTTCGAGTATCTAGCATATCTTCTTTACTCATATCAAAATCAATATCAAATGTATGATTGTAATCAAATTGATTATCATCCCAAATACCAAGATTTCTATCACCTAAATTTGAACAATCACAACCAAACCAAACAATTTGGTTATCTTTCATTTGTTTAATAATTAATTCTTTAAACTCATTAATAGGTAGGTTTAAAAAACTAATAGGATCTCCATCGACCACATTTCCAAGATATTTTACAGTGTACATTTCATGGAAAGGTTTATCACTTGTTGGACCATGAATAATGCCGATATAATCATCTAAATTATAATCTAAGAATTCTTTATAAAAATCAATTGGTTTAATGTTTCTTGTCACATGATAATTATTATCTTTATCTTTATATTCAAAGTCAAAACTTTTTGGAGGTACTCCAAAACAATTACACAACATTCTATAACACTCATTTAATACATTTTCTTTTTCTAACTTAATATCCTCTAATGTATTTCTCTTAGTATATGCCGCAAATTTTCTTAGTCTTTGGTTAATAAGTGAAGTCATAGTATGTGTACTGCTAGATTGATATGTTTCTCCCATAGCATTTTTTGTGACAATACCATATTTTTTCACTAAAGATGCCAACATATTCCATTGGCCACCATCACCTATTCCCATTTCTAATACATATCTTAGTGTTTCACTTCCTAAATCATTATCTTTTTCTTTTATACATAATTCTAAAAATAAATTGATTTTTTCTAACTTATCATAAAACGCAAGATAATTTTGAGATAATTCAATTTCCTTTATGTTATATTTTTTCCCTAAAGCTTCTCTCATTACATTACATGCCGCAAAAATCCAACACCTTCCTGATCTTAATTGTTCAGTAACTGGCATTGTATCTATGTCAATTGAAAATATATCTACAGTTTCTACATCTGCTTCCATAACTCTAGAAATAGTTTCAATACTATTTTTATATAATGCTCTTCTAACTACTTTTGCTTTTTCATCTATTTGATAAGCTTCTTCCATTTTTTGTAAATCTAATAAACTAATTGCTTTCATTTTGTTCCTTCCTTTCAACTCTTTAATTCTATACTTATATATTTTAGTATTCAATTAAACTAATAAAATTTAAATAATAACAATAGAATTTACTGAAAATATTTAAGTCATATTACTTGATAATAAACATTGAAATATTATACTTATATTTAGGAAAAGGAAGTGAAAATATGATTAATGAAAACACACAAAAGTTATTAAACAGCCAAATAAACAAAGAATTTTTTTCTGCTTATTTATATCTTGGATTTGCAAATTGGTTTGGTGATTTAGGGTTAAATGGATTTGCAAATTGGTATACGATTCAAGCTCAAGAAGAAAGAGATCATGCTTTATTGTTCTTAGAATATATGCAAAATAATGGGTTGAATATAGATTTAGAAGCAATAGAAAAACCAGTTCAATCTTTTGAAAAGTCAAGAGATATCCTGGTTGAGGGCTTAAATCACGAAAAATTTGTTACTGATTCAATTCATACAATATATGAAGCAGCATTAGAAAATAAAGATTATAGAACTACACAATTCCTTGATTGGTTTATAAAAGAACAAGGTGAAGAAGAAAAGAACGCTGATGATTTAATTAGACGTTGGGATTTATTTGCTGAAGATTCAAAAGCTCTTTATATGCTAGATAACGAATTAGCTCAAAGAGTATATGCAGCTCCAGATTTAGTATTAAGCTAGTTAATAAACTAGCTTTTTTAAAAAACTTTCCAATATGAGATACTATTAGGTTTTAAACGACTTCCACCACCAAAATCATGAGATTTATTGGTTATTAAATCCATAGCTCTTCCAGCTTCTGCATTAAAATGTGCAACATACTCTTTATTATCTATATTTATTGCAATCATAATCTTCTCATCTTTATAGCTTCTTTCAAATATTAATTGTTTATTTGTAAGAAGCTTTTTTGATATATTTCCATAAAGTAAAGCTTTTTCATCTTTATGAATTTTTGCAAGTTTGCTAATAAATTGATAAAGATCATTTTCAATATAATTTTCAAAATACGGTCTAAGCTCTTTATCACTAAATTTGCTTCTTTCACCTTTAACTCCCCATTCACTACCATAATAAACACAAGGCACACCCGGGATTGAAAACAATATTCCATAAGCCAATTTTAAATGGTCAGGGTTCTTTAAAATACTAGAAATTCTATTTACATCATGATTATCTAAGAAATTCCATAATGAGCTACCAACATAACGCCTTGTAAACTGTTCTTCAAGACTATGCCATAATTCAAATAAGTTTAAATCATTTAGACTAGACCAAATCCCTTTATATAATTGATAATTTGTAAGACTATCAAGCATTTCATTATTCATAATTCTATTGAAGTCTCCATGCAAAAACTCTCCAACTAAATAAAAATCATTTTTGGAAGATTTCACAAATTTATTTAACTGTCTTAGAAAGTTTTCATCAAGAAGATAAGCAACATCCAATCTTATGCCATCAATATTAAATTCATCAATCCAAAATTTAACAGAATCAAGTAAGTAATTTACAACATCTTGATTTTTTAAGTTCAACTTAACAAGTTCATTGTGCCCTTCCCAATTTTCATAATAAAACTCTCCATTGTATTTATTATTAAAATCAATATAAAACCAATGCTTATATATGGATTGTTCTCTATTTTTTAAAACATCTTGAAATGCCCAAAATTCTCTTCCAACATGATTAAAGACTCCATCTATTACAACCTTTATATCTTTATCATGTAAATAACTTACAAGTTCTTTAAAGTCTTGATTTGTACCTAATCTATTGTCAATACTTCTATAATCAATAGTATCATAACCATGAAATTCACTTTTAAAAATTGGAGAGAAATAAATTGTATCACACCCAAGGTTTTTGATATGTTCACTCCAATTTTTTACTTTTTCCAATCTATGATGTAAAATTCCATCGTTTTTATATAACGAATTTGTAAATCCATAAGGGAAAATCTGATACACAACATTTTCTTTATACCACATATTATTACCTCTTCACTCTATGTTATAATTATACTACATATGAATATAGAAGAGATAAAATTACTAATATCGATAAAAAATTTGTTAAAAGAAAATCAAAAGAACTTTCCACAAAAAAATCTTTTGTTTTTAGACTTTGATGGTGTTATAAACATTCCAATAAAAGATTACGAACAATATAATGAGGAAGAATTAATAAATCTTTATTCTTTTGGAAATAAAACTTGCATGGATAATTTAAATATACTTTGTGCAACTTTTGATTTTCAAATAGTTATATCTTCTAGTTGGAGAATTTCAGGATTAAAATATTGTGAGAAATATCTTTTAGAATCTGGATTAAATACTAATATTCCAATTATTGGTGAAACAAAATTATATGGATTCAATAAAAGATTTTATGAAATTAATGATTATCTTATTAACCATCCAGATTTCACCAATTTTTTTATATTAGATGATCTTCATATGGGACCTCTACATATATTTGCTCTACAAACTAATTTTCAAGAAGGTTTAAGTGATGAAAATCTAAAAAAAGCTATTAAAATTTGCAAAAGAAATTTTAAATAATATATTTTCAATCTAAAAAACTCATATATTTATCGTTAAAAAAAATCTTAAAATAATAATAATATAATTAGATAATATTAGTTGCTATTTTTATAAAATAATAATAATATTTTTTCATGATGGAGGAAATCATGAGAAAATTAATTATAACTGCATTAATATTATTACTTATTGTTGGATGTTCACAAAGTGCACAAACTAGCAATTCTACAACTACAAAACCTACTAATGAAACAACTGATTCTAAATTACAAGTTGGTGTTGGATCAGTTACTGAATGGGATGAAATGAATGATGCTGGTGAAAAAGACGGCAGTGCTCAAGCAAACACAACAATTGCTGCGTTAGTTATCAAAGATGGTGTTATATATGATTTAGATTTAGATATAGCTCAAAACACTGGAAAATTTGATTCTACAGGTAAAAACTTAACAGACCCTACAACAGCAACACCTACTAAAAAAGAATTAGGTGACGACTATGGTATGATTGTTGCTTCCAGCATTAAAAAAGAATGGTATCAACAAATTGAAGCTTTGGAAAAATATGCTGTAGGAAAAACAGTTGAAGAATTCTTATCAACTTCATTAGATTCAAATGAAGACTTAAAAACTTCAGTAACTCTAGGTATTGATAACTTCTTAAAAGCTGTAGAAAATGCAAGTAAAAACCTAGTGGAAGTTGAAAATGTTGCTTCTGTTGGAGTTGCAAGCAATACTATTATAGATAACGTAAGTGATGCTGGTGAAAAAAATGGTACAATCCGTTTTAATACTGCATACGCTCTAGTGGCTTTAGATGCTGATGGTAAGGTTGTTTATGTAGATATTGACAATGCACAAAATACTGCAAGCTTTGATGCAACTGGTAAAAATACAACAGATGTAAATGCTGATAATCTAACTAAAACTGAAAAAGGTGATAATTATGGTATGATTGTTGCTTCTACTATAAACAAAGAATGGTATGAGCAAATGGCTTCATTTGAAGAATATATTGTTGGTAAAACAATTGAAGAAGTATTAGCTACACCTACTTATGTAAAAGATGATGAACACCAAGCTGTTCCTGATTCAGAAGATTTAAAAACTTCCGTTACAATAGATATTGCAGATTATGTATTTGTTGTTGAAAAAGCAAGCAAAAATACAATAGAAATACAATAAATTCTCAATTAATTATATTATACTGTTTTAATACAAATTAAATAAGGACTCTATTATATAGTATAAAATAGAGTCCTTTTCTTATCTAGTTTTTTTTAAATTATTTAGTGTTTCTCTTAAATCAGATACCATTTCTTTAGCACTATTGCTATTAAGCATATTATAAGTGTTATACAAAATAGACTTATGTAAGCTCCAAACAGGTGAATTATTAGGAACATCCCCATCTTCTCTAGGAAAAATATGCCATGTTAAATGTTCAGAATTACTTAACAATTCTATATCTACACCATTACATTTAAATGTTTTATATACAGCTTCTTGTACTAATAATAAATCCTGCATAAATTTTAATTGTATATCTTTATCAATATCATTAATACTAGTGACATGGTCTTTAAATATAAATAATGTATATCCTCTAAAATATTGATGATCCCCCAAAACAACATAACCAGTTTCAAGCTCTTCAACAAAAAAGGGAAATTTATTATTTTTAATCATTTCTATCCTTTTACATGTATAACAAGTCATTTTTACCTCCTGTTAGCAGTAGCTAATCGTTTTTGTTGACTATTTCTTTTTATAATATTATATTTACCCTAGGTGGTGAATATGAATATTGTAGATGTTATTATCATATCAATAATTACTTTAATGATCATTTTAAGCATAAAGTATTTAAATAAAAATAAAGGTTGTTCAGGTTCTTGTGGTGGCTGTTCTTCCTCCGCAAGTTGCAATAGTATGAAAAACTTTTATGAAGATTATAAAAAGGATCACTTAAGTAATAACTAACTTAAAGCACAGATAGATTTTAGCTAGAATATAAAGCTTATTATCAATTAAACTGTGCTTTTTATTTAATCAGTTATTTTTAACTTTGCTTTAATTATATCAATACTTGTTTTCCAATCTTTATCTTCAATAGAAAGTGTTCTATCTTTATATCTATTTTCTAATTTATATCTTAATTCATCTATTTCGTAATTATGTTCAAATAAAGATTGGAAAGTAGAATCTGTTAAAAAGTCAATAATATATAATTTAATAGTTTTTTCATTCATGACTTTTTTTACGTTTTGTAGTAAAACCTCATCAACCATAAGATAATATGGTTTTAATTCATCATTTAATATTCTTATAAAGCTATCTAAGTTATAAATATACTTATTATAATCAAATATGTTTCCTTTAAAATCTATCACACTTATTGATTTATCTAATATAGCTTTTAATTCTTTTCTTTTTTCTTTTATAAATTTCTCTTCTTTTTTTATTATACTATCAATAAAATTCTGAAAATCTGGATGTGTATTATTAAAACTTTCAGTTGCTTCTGTAATACTCTTTCCTATATCTTTTTCCCCATAATTTTTTTTGTATAATATTACAGGCGCAAATAATAGCGTAATAAAAGAAGACCCTATAAATCTTAATGGCCAAATAATAACTGAAGATGGTTTAAACTTACCAAAATCCCATAAATTTAACTTATTATTTTTTTTAGTCAATAATTTTGAATTTAAATTTTGTATATTATCAAGTAATTCTTGGTATTCATCATTCCACTTTTTATATTTTTCTAATTCGTTACTATTTAATGTTTTATATTCTTCAATTTCTACTTTTAAAGTATCAAGCTTGTCTAATGTCTTTAAAGGTGTAAATAGGTGCAACGCTACAAAATGTTCTTCAATAATTGTCCTAGGCATTATTTAGCACCTTACTCATATTTATTATCATAGAATATGCATCCTTTCTTTTTTAATATTTATAAAAACCTTAAATTTATTTTCTATTTAAAAATTCATTTATAATTTGAATACCACTACTAGTTCCTATTCTTTTAACACCTAAATCTATCATTTTTTTAAAGGTAGTAAAATCCTTAATTCCTCCTGCTGCTTTAACATATACATTACCACAATTATTTAGCATCAATTTAACATCTTCAAATGTTGCATTACCGCTACCAAAACCAGTACTAGTTTTGATAAAATCTGGTTGAACTTCTTTTGCGATAAGACTTAGCTTTACTATCTCTTCTTTATTAAGATAACAGTTTTCAAAAATAACTTTAGATATTACATCGTTTTCTTTACATAAAGAAACTATTTTTTGCATTTCTTCTTTAACTAAGTCATATTTATTATCTTTAACATTTGAAATATTAATTACATAGTCAATTTCATCTGCCCCTTTTTTAATAGCATCCATGGTTTCAAAATATTTAGTTTCAATTGTATTTTGTCCCAAAGGAAAACCAATTGCAGCTCCAACATGAATATCTGTATCTTTCAATTCATTTTTACAAAACTCAACCCAAGCTGGATTAATCGCAACCATTTTTACTTTCATATTCCTTGCTTGTTCACACAATTTTTTTAAATCATCTACAGAAGCATAGGCTTTTAAAAAAGTATGATCTATATATGAAGCTATCTCGTATTCATTTTTAAACATATTTGTGTTGTATGATTTAAAGTAATTCAACTTTAAATATCATACTTCTCCTTTCTTTTAAATTAAGTATATAAACCCTTCTTAATTGTATAATAATTTGATTACATAGTTAAATATTTATACTATAGCAAAAGTCATATTTTTAATGCATTTTATTAAATTTTGCTATACAAATAAGATTATACCAATACTTTAATTAAAATAGTGATTATATTTGACACTTATTACTATTATTAATATTATTATCGTATTGGATGGTAAACATATGCTTACAAAAGGTAAAAAAATTTATAACGTTTTACGAAGATTTGTTATTTATACATTAATATTAGGTGTTTTATTTACATTAGCAATAAATTCTAAATCTACTACTGTTAAAGTTATACTGATAGTAATATTTATAGTTAGCCTTGTTATTATATTAGTTCTAGAATATTACAAATATTTATTTAATAAATCAATAGATTCCTTAAATGATGATTGTGATCCAGAAAAAGGAAAACAATATTTTGATAAACTTATGAAACTAGATAGATTTAATCTATATGGAAAAAATAAATTTGCTTTTGATATTTTATATAATTTAAGTATTAATAATCCAAAAGAATGTATTCATATTATTAATAAAGAAGCAAAATACTTTAGTTCTTCTATAAACAATATACTAATAAAGAATACTACTTTAATGATTGTATATTTACTAACCGAAAATAAAAATATGGTTAAAAAAGCATATAAAGAAATTCTTGAAATAAAAAATGATAAAGCAAAATTTATAAAAGCTTCTTCAAGTTTTAATTGGGATGAGTTAGAAGCTATGTATATGCTTTCTAATGAAAAATATAATAAATCAGTAAAAATTTTTAAAAGTGTAAATACAAATAATATGAATAATAGAGAAAAAACACAATATTATTATTTTTATTCACTTGCGCTAATAAATAGTAATAAAAGTAAAAATGCAAAAGAAATGCTTAATCAATGTATAGAAATAGGTAATAAAACAACTTTCGCAAAATCCGCAAAAAAATTATTAGCTAATATTTAAAATTCACAAATAATATTTTTTTATATTATGTTATAATTTTTACGTATTTGAATTATATTTCTGGGAAGGAAGCACAGTATGAGTAGAACATTAGGAACTGTAGTAAGAGGTATTAGAACTCCAATAGTTAAAGAAGGAGATGACTTAGTTAAAATTGTTTTTGACTCTTTAGTAGAGGCTTTAGAGACTGAAAAGATTGAATTGCACGACAAAGATGTAATAGGTATTACTGAATCACTTGTAGCAAGAGCACAAGGTAATTACTGTACTACAAAGGATATCGCAAAAGACATAAATGCAAAATTTAATGATCATATTGGTATAGTATTCCCTATTTTTAGTAGAAATAGATTCTCTGTAATTTTAAAAGGAATTGTAGAAAGTGGTAAAAAAATTACCTTATTATTAAGTTATCCTAGTGATGAAGTAGGAAATCACTTAATGAGTATAGATAAACTTGATCAACTTAAAATTAATCCTTATGACAGGATTATAACTGAAGCTGAATATAGAGAATTATTTGGAGAAAAAGTATTTCATGAATTTACTGCAATAGACTACGTGAAATTATATAAAGATATTGGTAAAGAAAATATTAAAATTATTTTCGCAAATGATCCTAGAGTAATATTAAACTATACTGATGAAGTTATAGTTGCTGATATACATTCTAGACATAGAACAAAACGATTAATTAAAGAAGCAGGAGGTAAAATAGTTTATTCTCTTGATGAAATTATGAATAAATCAATAGATGGTAGTGGTTTTAATCCAGAGTTTGGAGTACTTGGCTCTAACTTAGCTTCTGATAATGAATTAAAACTATTTCCTAGAGATGGACAAAAATATGTAGATGAAATTCAAAAAAGATTCTATGATGCATATAATAAAAAAGTTGAAGTTCTTATTTATGGTGATGGTGCATTTAAAGACCCAGTAGGAAAGATTTGGGAGCTAGCTGACCCTTGTGTATCACCTGCATTTACTGAAGGATTAAAGGGCATACCTAATGAAATCAAGATTAAATATATTGCTGATACTGAACTAGAAAATGTTTATGGTGAAGAAGCAGTAAATATAATCAAACAAAAAATATATACCAAATCTCAAGACCTTTTAGGAAGAGCAGAATCACTAGGAACAACACCTAGACAAATTACTGATTTAATAGGTAGTTTATGTGATCTTACTTCAGGTAGTGGTGATAAAGGTACACCAGTAGTATTTATACAAGGTTATTTTGATAATTATGCAAGTGAATAAATAAGTTAAACAAACAAAATAAGGGGCTGTGACAGATAAATAAGCATTCCCAAATAAAAAACACGCAAACTTCAAGAAGAAATAGCGTGTTTTTTGGTATAATTTAAGCATGACAAATACATTAAATTACCAAGAAAATAATAGCATATATCAGCCAT
>JAAZCQ010000006.1 GCA_012513225.1 Erysipelotrichaceae bacterium | reverse complement strand
TTTATACCAGTTATAATAACGGTAAAGGAAATATATAATGGTGACTTGGCTTATGCTCAAGGTGGGATTGTAATTGCGGGTTTAATTTATTGTATAATGGCGGCTGTAATCTTTAAAGTAGGTGCAGAAAAAATAAGAAAACTTCTACCTGCTCAAGTAGTTGGTCCTATGATTATAGTAATAGGTCTAAACTTATTACCAACTGCAGTTAATATGGCATCAAATAACTACTTGTTAGCTGCAATAACTCTTGGTACTGCCTTATTTATTAAATTTAAAACTGATGGTATGCTTAATCAACTTTCAATATTGATTGCTGTTTTAGTTGGATATTTACTTTCTTTAGGGTTAAATTTAGTAGATACTAGTGTAATTGCTAGTGCTCCATTACTATCAGTTCCTCCTGTGAGCTTTCCTAAATTTGACATTGGTGCTATTGCAATAATCTCTCCAGTGGTATTGGCAGTTTTCATGGAGCATTTGGGAGATATTACTACTAACGGTCAAGTTGTTGGGAAAAACTTTATTAAAGATCCAGGGCTCCATAGAACACTTTTAGGTGATGGATTGGCAACATTATTTGCTGGTTTTTTAGGCGGACCTGCAAATACGACATATGGTGAAAATACTGGTGTTTTGGCAATTACTAAAAATTATGATCCTTCTATATTGAGATGGACTGCAGTATTGGCAATCATATTGTCTTTTGTAGGAAAAATAGGGGGTGTTTTATTATCTATACCTACAGCAGTAATGGGTGGAATTTCTGTTATGCTCTTTTCCATGATTGCTATAATAGGAGTTCAAACGATTCAAAGGGAAAAAGTTAACTTCAATATTAAAAATATTATTATAATGGGAACTATATTGACATTAGGATTAGGAAGCGAATATATAGGCAATGCAATAGGAATTAATATAGGTATAAGATTGAATGAAAGTGTATCTATTAGCGGTTTGAGTTTTGCGGCGATTGTTGGAATAGTTTTGAATTTAATTCTTAACAGAGAATGATTTAATTAAATATAAAAATATTTATATTAAACCCAGAAAAATTATTCTGGGTTTTTAAATAATTTTTATTATTCAGATTTACATAAATGTTAGATATTTATTTACTTTAATATGATAGAATATAAATATGAAAGTAAAGGAGATAAAATGATAAAAAGTATGACAGGGTTTGGAACCCATACGATAATAAATGACGAATTTGACATCAAAGTTGATATAAAATCTGTTAACAATAGATATTTAGATGTACAAATAAAGGGGCCTAAATCTTTATTTTTTTTAGATGATGAGCTAAAAAAAATAATTACGAAAGATGCTAATAGAGGAAAAATAGATATTTTTATTGACATTAAATCCAAAGGAATTTATGACATGAGTTTAGAAATAGATTACAGTTTATTGGATCTATACAAAAACAATTTAAATGTATTAATTGACTATCTAAAAATAGATAATAATTTTCAAATATTTGACTTATTAGCATACGATAAAGATATACTGAGTAGCAAAAGAGTGGATTTAAGTGAAAATGAATTATTTGTTACTTCTTGTATTGAATGTATTACAAAAGCTTCGTCGAATTTCCTTGAAATGAGGATTCAAGAAGGTTATAATATAGAGTACGATTTAAATACAAAATTGAAAGAATTATCTTTAATTCTAGAAAAGATTGAATTAGTCGCAAAAGATGTTGTCAATGCGAATGTTAATTCTTTAAAAGAAAGAATATTAGAAATTCTAAATCAAGATAATGTTAAGTTAGATGAAGATCGATTAATTAATGAAATCGTATTTTATACAGATAAACTTTCTATAGATGAAGA
>JAAZCQ010000050.1 GCA_012513225.1 Erysipelotrichaceae bacterium | reverse complement strand
CTGTTTTAACTTCTGTAACAAAAACATCCTTCTTTGCATTATTAAACATTTCTAAAACATTTGGTAATGCTATTATTATTAATATTGCGAGTATCGCAATAACTGCTAGTAATTCTACTAATGTAAATCCTTTTTTCATTTCTTCTCCTTTATTGTAACCCCAATTATACTACGATATATTATTATTATCAACATTTCAATAAAATTATACATCATTTTTTACAAAGGAATTTATTTCCTCATACGTATAGCCTTTTCTTAGGAGCGAAGAAATAATCTTATTTCTTTCTCCCTTGAATTTCCTAGAAACTTTTTCATATTCTTTTTTTAAAGAATCTGATTCATAACTTATATTACTAAGTAATTCATCAATTAAATATCTATCGTAACCTAAATTGTACAAATCATTTTTTAATTTATTAATAAACATAAAATAACTTTTATTCTTCATTAATTTTTTTCTTTTATCAATTATATGTGATAGCTTTTCTTTCCATATACTGTTATCTATTCTATTAAGATATTCATCCACATCTTCTTCACTAAAATCATAATCAATTAACTGTTTCTTTATTTTAAAAGGACCATCACTGCTTAAATTAACTCTATCATTTATAAATGCTTCAATATATTTTTTATTATTTAAAAGATTTAATGATTCTAATTTTTCTATAGTTGTATCTATAACACTATTATCAAATTCTTTTTTTGATAAGTATTCGTATATTTCGTTTTTATTTCTCATCTTTATTTCTATATAATTAAGTGCTAAGTAATAAGCTTCATAAAATCTATTTTCTTCTATTATTTTATCTAATAGATACACATCAATATCTTTTTTTAGTAATAAATCATATTTTAAAATAATATCTTCATATAAAATTATTTCAGTATTATCAAAAAACACTTTATATTTACTTTTTCCAATTTTTTTAAATTTGGCTATTTGCATTTTTTATCTCCTAACTAATATTTTAACACAATTTTATAAATAAAAAGTAGTTAATTTAACTACTCATTACTATAATTTGTAAAATATCTTTGGACAAGCACTACTGGAGTTCCTTTATCACCACTACCACTAGTTAAATCACACAAACTTCCAATTAAATCAGTATATCTTCTTGGTGTAGTTCCTTGAGTAGCCATACTTCCTTTTAATTCACTGTCTTTTTCTCTGATTTCTTCTTTGATAGCTTTAGCTAGTTCTTCTCCATGTAAATCTTTAAATTTGTTTTCTGAGAAATATTTTAATTTAATTTCGTTTGGACTTCCTTCTAAACCACTAGTATATGCTGGACTTACAACTGGATCAGCTAGTTCCCATATCTTGCCAACAGGATCTTTAAATGCTCCATCTCCATAAACCATAACTTCTACTAAAGCACCTGTTTTTTCTTGTATTAATTTTTGTACTTTATTTACTAGTTCATTACCCGTTCTAGGAAAAAGCTTAACTCTTTCATCAGTAGAACGATTACTTCCAAGTAAACCAAATTCAGAATAGCCACTACCATCAATAGACTTGTTTAATATTTCGCTTAACATAAGAACTTTAGTAGCTCTTGCTCTTTCAAGTCTTTTCTTAGTTTCCATACGTGTATGTATATCACAAACAAGTACAGAAGAAGTATAATCTAAAATTGTTTCAGGTTTATTACTAAAAACCATTTCAAACTCGCATCCTTCTTTAGTAACTAAGTCTTTGTATACTTCATACATATTTACACCAGTAAATAAATGTTTAAAGTGACTATATTTCTCAACATATTCTTTTTCACTTATTACATCATTTGAGGCATTAACATTGTTATTGATTAAATCTTCTTTATACAAAATATCATTACCAACTTCATCAGATGGATAGCTACAAAGTAAAGTAATCTTTTTAGTTGATCTAGCTATTGCAGAAAGTAAAACTGCAAATCTATTACGACTTAATATTGGAAATACAACTCCAAGATGATCAGAATTAAATTTACTTCTTATATCTTTAGCAATTTGATTTAATGTTGCGAAATTTCCTTCACTTATACCTACTACTGCCTCAGTAATCGCAATAACATCTTTATTTTCTAGTTCAAAATTTTCACTTTTACTTGCATTAATTACTGAATCCACAACTATTTGTGCTAAGTCATCTCCTTCTTTAATTATTGGTGTTCTAATACCTCTTACAACGGTACCGACATTTCTCATAAACCACTCTCCTATTATATTTTAACATAATGAAATATTATTCTATATAAGTAGTACACTTTATTTACAAAATCATTATATTGACTTTAAAAAAACTCTAAACTATAATAAGCATTGTGAGGTGATAAATTGCAAAATAATTTAGGTCTTGTTGTTTTAAATAGTATGGCTAAAAGAGGAGAAAAGATAGAAAGTAATATCAAAAAGTTATTACAAACTAATGATAAATTAATAGTTCCGATTAAACAGCCAAGGTTTGGTAACGGAGAAGGCAAAATTGAAATATGTGATTCTGTAAGAGCGAAAGATATTTATATATTATCTGATGTAGGAAACTATTCAATAACATATTCACTACCAAATGGAATAACTAATCATTATAGTCCGGATGATCATTTCAGAGATATACAACGTGCGATAATAGCGATGAGAAATCATGCTGATAAAATAACAGTTATAATGCCACTCTTGTATTCTTCTAGACAGCATAGAAGAAAAAATAGAGAGTCGCTTGACTGTGCCACTGCTTTACAAGAATTGAATACATTTTATGGAGTTAAGAGTATTATTACAATTGATGTACATGATCCAAATATTACTAATGCTCTTCCACTTAATTCATTTGAAAATATTTATCCAACAGGATTAATATTAAAAGAATTTTTGGATAAGGAAATAAAGCATATCGATTTAGATAACTTGATAATAATAAGTCCTGATACTGGAGCAGTTGAAAGAGCGAGATTTTATTCTAGTGTATTCAAGTCTCCACTTGGAATATTCTATAAACAAAGAGATTATAATGTTGTTAATGGTAAAAATGAAATAATATCACATGACTATGCTGGACCTGATGTTAAAGGAAAAGATGCTATAGTAGTTGATGATATGATTTCTTCAGGAGACAGTTCTATTGATGTTGCTGAACAATTAACTTCAATGGGTGTTAATAATATTTATTTCATTGTTACATTCCCATTATTTGTAAATGGTATATCAAAGTTTCAACAGGCATATAAAGAAGGAAAATTCAAAAAATTATATACAACAAATTTTACATATATTCCAGAAGAATTTATGAAAGAACCATGGTTAGAAGTTGTTGATGGTAGTGAATTACTTGCAAGAATAATAACAACATTGAATAAAGATCAATCAATAGCAAGCTTAATTGATGAGAAATCTGAAGTTGCTTCCCATGTTGATGAAATGAGATTATTATTAAGAAAAAAATAGAGTTCAAAAACTCTATTTTAATTGTTTATTTTTTCAAATTGAGAATTATAAAGACTGGCATAGAAACCATTTTTATCAAGTAACTCTTTATGTGTACCAGTTTCAACAATATCTCCTTCATCCATTACAAGTATCAAATCCGCATTTTTTATTGTTGAAAGTCTATGAGCAATTATAAAACTTGTCCTACCCTTCATAAGTTCATCCATTGCTTTTTGAATAAGAATTTCAGTTCTAGTATCAACTGAAGAAGTTGCTTCATCAAGTATAAGAACTTTAGGGTCTGCCAGTATTGCTCTTGCTATAGTTAAAAGTTGTTTTTGACCTTGAGAAATATTATCAGTTTCTTCATTTAATATCATATTATATCCATCAGGTAATGTTTTTATAAAGTGATCTGCATACGCTGCTTTTGAAGCAGAAGTTATTTCATCTTCAGTAGCATCAAGCTTTCCATATCTTAAATTATCAGCAATAGTTCCACTGAATAACCAAGTATCTTGAAGTACCATACCGAATGCTTTTCTCAAATCATCTGTTTCTAAGTCATTAATATTTTTATTATCAATTAATATTGAACCATCATTAACTCTGTAGAATCTCATTAAAAGTTTAATTAGTGTTGTTTTTCCGGCACCAGTTGGTCCAACTATCGCAACTTTCTGACCGGATTTAACATTAACACTAAAATCTTTTATAACAGTTTGATTTTCATTGTATCCAAACTTAACATGATTAAATGATACATTACCACTAATATTATCAAGTTTTACTATATTTTTTGATACCTCTTCTTCTTCACTATCTAAAAATTCAAATACTCTTTCAGCAGCAGCTATCATTGACTGAAGCATATTAGAAACTTGAGCAATTTGTGCTAAAGGTTGAGTAAAATTTTTAGAGTATGATATAAATGATTGAATATCTCCTACTGACATCTTACCTTTAATAGTAAAGTAACTTCCTAAAATTGCCACTACAACATAATTAATATTGCCGATAAATGTCATTAATGGATGCATAAGTCCTGAAATAAATTGACTTTTCCATCCAGTATCTCCAAGTTTTTTATTTTCAATTTCAAAATCATTTAATATTTTATCCTCTGCATTAAATGCTTTAACCACATCATATCCAGAAAACATTTCTTCTATTCTTCCATTAACATGTCCAAGATATTCTTGTTGATTCTTAAAATACTTCTGACTTCTACCCATAATCTTAGCCATTATAAGTACTGAAATAGGAAGTATTACTAATACAACAAGAGTAATGACTACATTTATAGAAAACATCATAAATGCTATACCAATTACAGTTACAACACTTGTTAT
>JAAZCQ010000044.1 GCA_012513225.1 Erysipelotrichaceae bacterium | reverse complement strand
GATCCAGAAAATGAAGAAAACAGGCGTCATATGTTGATGCGTCCTTATCAAGTTTTCGCTTTACAATCTATCGAAGGTGCAGCGATGGGGTGGGATAATGATGGTGTTCCTCATGGTGGCTTTGTTTGGCATACAACAGGGGAACGTGTCATAATAGTGATGGGTGCAATTTGTCTTGATAAATCAAGGGTTTCAAGGATTTTAAACAAATATATTTCGTGCATTGCTTAGAGTAATTAGAATCTAATTGTTGTGAGCAATGCATGAGAAGTAAAGCTTTTAGTTCTTTAATAATTCAAAATGATTTAGTATATTTATATTGAAGTCATTATAAGGTACATATAAGTAGAAAAAGTATCAAGCAACGATTGTATATTAGGGAGTGGAGTGAATGTTAGCATCTATGATAATTTTAATATTGATTTATCTAATTATATATTTATTGAGATGGAAGAATTATAAAGGTATTGACTTAATTTTTAGAAATTTAATCTATATTTATATATAATTTATATTATTTTTAACTATATTACCTATAGATTGGACATTTGATCCAAAATGGAAATACCATAGTTCGATAGGATTTTCATATGGAAATGTTAAGCCCTTTAATGATTTGCTTTTAAGAAGATCAGGGTCTATTAAAGAAGTTATATTGAATATAATAATGACTATATCTTTTGGATTTTTATATCTTACATTTAAGGAAAACATAATATTAGCAAAAGTAATAATCAGTACCTTTTTATTTAGTTTATCTATAGAATTGACTTCTCTAGATCTGAAAGAGAGCCAAGCTAAACTTCAAATTATGATATAATGAAACAAACAACTAAAACTATAGGTCGAGGAGTTAAAAAAGATGCTAGGATTGTTAGAATTAGTTATATGGACATCAAGTTCAAGAGGAAACGCACAGCTTAAAATCTCTTACATAAGACCAAAGAATACAGAGAATTGTTCATAATCTGAGATAGAGTGTACGAAAAAAAAGAGTATCAACAAATTCACCTAAACTATCTAAATCATCAAAAGAAGCTATAGTTGCTTTGGCAAAATCTTCTACATGAGGGTGCTTAAACTAGTACAAGCTGTAATAGGAGTATGAGATTAATACTTTTGATTCATTTCAAATAATATAAAAGTTTCATGGAATGGGGGGAATGTAATGGGAGAATCAACTAATAAGATTATTGAGTTAGCAACTATTAACTGGCGACAATCAAGAATAATAAAAAAGTTAGATGATTCAAGCAGTGAAGTTAAAAGGCTCACTAGAGAAATAGACAGATTAAGTAGAGTTTTAACATCTTATGATGTAGAAATAAATGATTATGAAGGTCGAAAAAATAATAATTTAAACGTCGAGACAGCTTCTATCGAAGAAAGTTCCATGGTTAAAGATGAAATAATATTTGAAACTATTTCCCCTGAAATAAAATATAAAGGGATAATTCTAAAAAAGTCACGTGTAGTTGTTCATAAGCCAATTGAAGACATGTCTTCAGATACTAATAAACCACTATTTATTAAGAATGATAATGATTTACAGATCCTAGAAAAAAGTAGCAAAGATAATCAACAAAGTAATCAAAATATTAATGATATTCAAGAAACTAAATCTTCTAGTAAAAAAGTGGAAGAGAATAAAGTAAATTCTAGAAATATTATTTTTATAACCTGGCTAGTAATAATATCAATTATATCAGTTGCTGGTATAATTTTATCTTTAAAGAATGGAAGTAAAAACCTTGATTATATACACTATGAGATGGAAAACATTATTAGTGAAAATAATAGAATAATAAATGAATACAAAGAGAGAATTATTGAACTTAAAGAAATAAATTCCCAGCTTAGAGAAAAAACAGATCAAAACATTAATGATATTCAAATTGACAATAATAGTAGTAATTCTGATGAGAATATAAAGGATAATGTAATTAAATTTAGAAAATACATAGTCCAAGATGGAGATAGTTTGTATAATATATGTAAATCTAACAATATAGATTATGAAGAATATTTACAAATTGTAGTTAACATAAATGGTATTAAAAATCCTAATAAAATATTTAATGGTCAGGTTTTGCTATTACCTGTACAATAGAATTAATTAAATTTACAGGAAACTGTATGAGTTTTAAAAAAATAAATAATGAGGTGAAAAAATGTCAAAGCTAATTAATACTAGTGTTATTCAAATCGGAATTGACTTAGGAACTTCAAACTCAAGTATAGCAATTAATAAAGGAGTAGATGTAGAAATAATACCAAATATTTTAGGAGACATGTATACCCCATCAGTTTTTGGGGTAGATGGGGTAGGGAATGAAGTAGTGGGAAAGAAAGCCTACGAAAGATTGTACAAAACCGCTTCAAATGACGAAAAAGATAATTACAAGGGTGAAGTAAAACGTTTAATGGGGACATCTGATAAGATCTATATTGAGAGAGCAAATAAAGACTTTTTTCCTGAAGAAATCTCTGCTGAAATTCTTAAATCTCTAAAAAATGATGTCCTAAGGAAATATCCTGAAATATCCACTTTAGCAGTTGTAATAACAGTACCAGCTATGTTTGAAACTATGCAAAATGAAGCGACTAAACGTGCTGGATTGTTGGCTGGATTTCCTCACGTAGTATTATTACAGGAACCAATAGCCGCTGCAATTGGTCATGGATTTGACTCTAAAAACGATCAAAACTGGCTAATTTATGATTTTGGAGGAGGAACTTTTGACGTAGCAGTTATCTCGGCAAAAGATGGTATACTAACTGTGCTTAGTCATTATGGTGATAACTTTAGTGGTGGAAAAGATATTGATGAACTGATTGTTGATAAGGTAATTAAGCCCAAAATTTTAGAAAGCCATCAGATTTATAACTTTGATAAAAACAATTTCTTTACTGCATTTGCAAAGCTAAAATCGATAGCAGAAACAGCAAAAATTGAACTATCATCCTATGAACGAGTTGCCATTGAAATCGATGATTTAGGAGTTAAAGATCGAGAAGGGAACGATGTAAATATTACATTTACATATACTCGTAAAGAATTTAATGAACTTATTTCACCATTAGTTGAAAGGACCTTGAAAGCCTCAAGAGATGCTATTAAATCTTCAGGGGTGTCTATACACAATATAACAAAGATAATATTTGTTGGTGGGACAACACTCATACCATATGTGCGAAGTAGAGTTGAAGAAGATTTAGGGATAGAAGCTGATTTTTCTGTTAACCCACTTACTATAGTTGCGAAAGGAGCAGCTGTATATGGACTTGGACAACGAATTCCTTCAAGTATTATTGATAAGTTTCGTGTACCAACAAATGCTAATGAGATTAAAATATCTCTAAACTATGATTCAATGACTTCAGAAGAAGATGAACTTATTACTGGAACTATTGAAGTACCCTCAGATGGAGACTATTATATTCTAATCAGTTCAGAAAGCGGTTTTTATAATAGTAATAAGATAAAAGTTGAAGATGGAAATTTTTTTGACACAGTTGCATTAGAAAATGGGAAAACAAATCTATTTTGGATTTATCTAATGGATAGTGAAGGAAATAATTTACCTATCTATCCAGACTCATTTTCTATAACACATGGAATAACGGTAACTGGAGCTCCTATT
>JAAZCQ010000019.1 GCA_012513225.1 Erysipelotrichaceae bacterium | reverse complement strand
TTTACTTCTCATGCACTGCTTACAATAATTATACTTAATTACTCTAAGCAATGCATGAATCATATTAACTAAAGTTCCTGAAACCCTTGATCTTAAAGCATTTATGCACCCTGTCACTATTATGACACGCTCCCCGGTTGCATGATAAAGTAGAGCCTTACATCAATTACGTTCACCAAATACATCACAAATAGCCTGAATAGCTTCTTTTTGATAGTAGCGGTCAGATATTTCATCACTTATTCGTACACCTTTTAAGGGGTACGGACTTTTATAATATTAAAATATCTTTTCAAATCTCTTTTAGAATAAATACCTGATACCTGTCTTTCCGGATAATGCTTATCATCCCATAAACGAATATCATAGCCATTAGTCATAAATATAAGTAGTTTTTATTTAAATTTTTCCAAAAAATTAGCAAAACCTTTGCCAGCTTTATTAGGCATATCATCTATTGGGTGTTCATCTACCCAATTTGACTCTCTTTGCCAACCTGTATCTTGAAGCATGGTATCAATATAGGAAGAAAAACTGGACTTTCTGCGGTAGTCGAGAAGATGCAAATTCAAGTGCAACTGTATACTCTCTTGTAGAAACCGTAAAATCCAATGATTTAAATCCCTATAAATATTTAGAGTTTCTCTTAGCTAGATTGCCAGGATCTAATGTAAAAACCAACCCCTAAGCATTAGATCTAATGATACCATGGGATGACTTAATTCAAAGAACACGTAAAGCTTAATATACACTATTATTAGACTCTTACTATATAGAAACTAATAAGCGCACAAAATCTTAAAATCATCTATCTCCTCTGCTTCCCAATAAAATGTTCATTTTGTTCTAATTCCTCTTTACTGATTGACGAAGGAGTCTTAAAAATTACTTTTTCTAAGACTTCTTGACTTATAAAATCCAAATCAGATTTAACAGCTTCACGAGCAGCCTCAGTTGAAATATATTCTATGTCTGCACATGAATAATTTGAACTAAACCAAGCCAATTTATGATAGTCTAAATTATGGATAGGCCTATCACTCAGGAATTTTTTGAAGAGTTCTTCTCTAGCTTTTAAATCGGGTGGAGATACGTAAATAAGCCTATCCATTCTACCTGTACGAATTATAGCTTCATCAATTAGGTTAGGCCTATTGGTAGCTCCCACTACTAACACACTTTGCTTTCCTGCATCATTTAATTGCATCAAAAATTCATTAATTTCTTCCCTTTTATATTCAGAATTAGAAGTAAGTCTATCTCTTTTAGGTACCATCCCTTCAATTTCATCTATAAAAACAATCGATGGTGCATTTGCCCTTGCTTCTTTAAAAGTTTCACCAATACTGATTGTTGTACCATGTATATAGGGTGATCCAACATCTGAATGCTTTAATTCCATAAAATTATAACCTAGTTCCTCGGCAAGTTTGCGAATAATGAAAGTTTTTCCACAACCTGGAGGTCCAAATAGAAGAATACCATTTGGTATAGATACCTTAAATTTTGCATATTTTTTTGAATCCCTTAAAGGGTTGATTACATCATTTATAAGTATTTCTTTTAGATCATGCATTCCTTCTACAGATGAAAATCCATATTTTTTGGTTGCAGTAGCAACTAACTTATTTAATGATGATTTTGAAAATTTGCTTAGTATAGTAGCAGGATAAGTCATATCACCTACATTTACTTCAATGATATCATAATTAGCAATACGTAAATCTTTAATTTCTATGCCTATAAACAATACTAAATAATTATTATTTGTTAGCCTATAAACATCTACCGATAATTCATGAACCAAACGATTAATAGTTTTTACCCCATCTTTAATTTCAAATCCATTATACAACACTGGTTTCCGTAATTGTATCATAATTATCCTCCATGAAAAAATAAGCTAAACTCTTCAATATTTAAAGAGAGACTTCATGGTAAGTTCTTGCCTCACCTTAATTAATTCCATTTTTTGTAATAAGTCTGTCTCTTCCTTTATCATAACGTCAATTACTTCCTCAGCAGCAAAATAGTTCTTTGATTTAATATATTTCTTGAATAATTGATTCAATTCAGCTTTTCGAAGAACCAGTAGCTGTTCAACAAAAAACCTCTTATTTGCTACATTACTTTCTGTCTCTACAATCTTTAAAAGTATCTTCTGGGCATTGTCAAAGTTGCTATTTTTAACTTCTATTTCAACTTTTTTCATCTCTGCTTCAAGCATTTTCTGTCGTTCTAAATCTCTAATATCACGTTGTATTTGTTCTTGCAAAACAAATGATGTAGCATATTCTTTTGATTTTTTTAATAAGGTTTCTGCTAAAGCTCGGGTGTCTTGATATTGCTTAGAATCCATTGTATTTAAAATGTTTATAGCAAGATTCCTAATCGCTTGTCCAGAGTCTTCACATAAATCTCTTAATTCATAATCATCCTTCAGACCATATCTATATAGTTCTGATAATACGTCATTAATGTCTTTACTATATTTCTCGATAATTATTGTTATATTTGATATAGATGTAAGACCACTTTTATTGTCATCAGAGTACATAGAATGAATTTTTTTATTTATGTCATAAATTTTTTTAAATAATGGTGTTGCTTTTGTATCCCGTAAATTCTTTGGAATTACACCAAAAATTGAAATAAAAGATGTAATAATTTTATCATTTTCCCAGGCATCACTTATTCTAAAATAGTATTCTCCAAGCAGATTTATTACTTCATTTTTGAATGAACGAAGTTGCTGAATATCTGTTCCAAATTCATCATTATCTTGAAATCTCTTATTAAAATCATCCCAAAACTTTTCATTATTAATTATTAATTTCCAGTCTTCTAAAGTATTTCTTAAAATATTTATTGAACCAGAAATAGTAAGATACATCATCTCCGCAATAATAAGATTTTTTAAAGCTAGATAATCGTTGTTTTGGACATATTTCTCATTCCAATGCCAACAAGCAGCAACAATTTTTCCTTCTTGTAATAAGGTGTAGTTTTTTTCATCTTTTTCATCTTGAATATCAAACCAAAAAAAACTTTCAATAATCTTATTCTGCAAATCAGTAAGATTCTTAATAGCATTTTTAACATCTAAATGCCCTCTAATAAGTGGTAAATAATAAATATCTTTATCATATTTTGGGATAGTATCTATTTTTAAAAGTCTTTCTATCTCTTTGGTTCTCTTTGTAATACTCTTGATTGAAGAAAAATTATCTAACCCTAAAGTTAAAAATGCGTTACCAATAATAAGATCGTTTTCTACTTTGGGTATATGGTTAATAGTAACTAACTGGTTAAAAGTGCTTTCATTAACATTGGAATCAGCTCCATCTCGTTTGTGCCACCAAGCCACTCC
>JAAZCQ010000034.1 GCA_012513225.1 Erysipelotrichaceae bacterium | reverse complement strand
TTCACTATGAAAAATAATCTCTTTTCCATTCTCTTTTGCATATAAAATTTCATCAGCAACTGATTCACCAATATAACCATCAATATCAACAATATAAACAGCATCACAAATATCAATTTTCCTATAATGTGCTGAAGCAAGGCGTTTTTGTACTTCATATGTTATAGGCTCATTCAACTCATTATAGACACATTGTAGTACATTAAACCCTTTTTTAACTTCAAGTCTCCAGGCAATTTGCTTCATTTCTTCAACAAATTTCATGCTGCCACAAATCGTTATAGTTTTCACTTTGTTACCATCCATCTTCCATCACGCTTTGATCCAACTCTTTCAAGGAATCCTTTTTCCTGTAAACTAACGAAGGTTCTTTCAATTGTTCTTTTTGTTACACCAATCTTTTTGGCTAATTCTTCAGCATTATAAGCTGGATTTTCAATAAGTAGATGGATTACTTTTTTTTCTGTTTTATTCAAACCGACATTCAAACCGACATTCAAACCGACCTTTTCTATTTGTGATAGTACTTGCGTATCAAAGGGTATCGTACAACGTATATAGTTATCTTCAATTTGGAAAACTTCTTTACCATATCTATTGATAATGGTTGGAATTCCATGACCAGTATGTTCCGTCAATCCCATTGTCAAGAAAATTCTCATTAGAGTGTTATTTCTTGGTTTACTAATTCCTTCAAAGAATTGGTTTGTGCTCATGCCACTTGGTAATCCACCGTGAGATAAAATTTCCAGTCTATCTTGAAACATCGAAATTTGAGGTTCCGATATTGTCCAATCATTATGGACGAGTGCATTGATCACCGCTTCATTAACGCTATCAAAATCAAATAAATAAGTGTCTTTTCTTGGTCTTACCGTTGTATCTGAGATATTAACATTTTCAGCAATCAATCTATTTTTTAGCTTTTCGTATGAAGTTATTAAACACCCATAGCCATAGTCGCTCCGTTCAGATATAGAAGCTTTATTATTTCCTTGAAATTTTACAAAAATTAAGGGAATACTATTTTTGTCAGAAAGAAGTTCCGCCAATAAATTGAAGTTCCCATCTGTCGTTTTCAAATTCAAGTTTGTCGCAAAAGATTTGTCATCGACATGATAACCCTTCTCGGTATAATATATCTTCAACTCTCTGAAAGATAGATCTATTGATCTTGATTTTCTTTTCAGCATATATTCAGTATCGATAAAATTTTTCTCATAACGTATTTTGATTTGTTCTGATGTCATCTCCTTACAAGATGTACCTATTCGTACCGTACAACCAGTTGAAGAAAATCCATATTTTTTCTGACAATAAATGTTCCTGCTTCCTTTATTGATTTTTAAAGCAATAATTGTTTTACCATCCGCAAATCTTAATTCGGATGTAATTTCATCTTGCGGATTGGGTTCTATTTGAGAAGTAATAATATCAGAAACCTTTCTTAGTGTTTCATCAATTTTTTCAATACCAACCACTACTCCATCATCTCTAACACCAATTAAAAGAGTACCCCCATTTGCGTTTAAAAAGGAGACAATTTCTTTAGATATGGAATCCGTATATTTTTCTTTAAGTTCTAAGGTCTCTGACTCAATAAATCTGCTCATTTTCTCACCTGATAGTTATTGTATCAAACAAGAGACATTATAACAATATAAACCGACATTTATAAAGTCGGTTTATATCTAAGATGTTCTCAGTATCTGGTTCATAAGGGGCTATTGAATACAGCGTTTTTACCCCTTGTCACTATTATGACATCCTCCCCCTCTTGTAGGATCAAGGATAAATCAGCCTTTTTCCAGAAAAGAAAGGTGATGAAATGGGGCTTTTAAGCCTGTAACATTAGTTTGATATCAGGGGTTTTCTATATAGCTCTGTCAGTACAGTTGTAACACCAACTTATTTATTCCTCACCAAAAATTAAGATCTACCAATTTTATCCATTTTCGTAAATTGAGATTACACTGTTCAATTGAGGTTCAAATTTATTAACTGTCACATACCCGGAAAAACTGGAACTTATCGCTTTTTATATGTCAGTAGAATGCCAACTACTCCTGCAATAAGTGTCAATGGGGCAAGTCTAACGAATATAAACTCGATACCGTGTAATATAGTACCTGCAACTGCCAATTCTGGGTCATTGAAATTCCAATTTTAATAAGAACTTTGCATAGCCACAAATGTAATAAATACAACCACGATAGCTGAACATAACGCTATAAGTGACCAACGAATAGCCTTTATTCTGTTTTCGCTCTTCTTTGCAAGTTGCAGATTAATAACCTCTAGTTTCTCGGAAATAGTCTTTAAGTCATTCTGATTTGTTTCATTTACAGTTTCTCCAAGCAAGATACTTACTGAAGTATCGAGTTCTTCCGCCAAAGATATCAGCATACTGGAATCTGGAACGGATAATCCATTCTCCCACTTAGATACTGTCTGCCTTACTACATTCAACTTAATCGCAAGTTCTTCCTGTGATATTCCTTTTGATTTCCTTAGGTTTTTTATGTTTTCATTTAGCATAAACTATGCCTCCTTTGTTTTGGTATCTCTATCAAATATCAAAACTGGGCATTGCCACAAGCAACATAAATTAACATCATCGTAAATTGGAACTTATTTGTTTTTATTTTTTAGTTTTGGAGCTGGCAGCTCCTCATACATAGCATTAAACAAATCTATCAAAAACTCTTTATTATCAACTTCATCTACCAATAACATTTCTTTTGCTCCCTCATAAGGTAATTCATGCGAAGCTGTAGGCATATGATTAACTGCCGATTTTACTACCTTAACAAGTAATCTATCATCATAGATACCGCCCACAATCTTACCTCGATAATAGATAATAAACTCTCCCATCATGATTCGATATGTAATTTCATCTAATTCTGATAACTGACCTAAAAATAAATTCCAAATATTCTTTACTTGATGCCAGACTTCCTCCTCCTAAAATTCAAATTTATTATAAATAACTTGATTATAAAAGGGGTACTGCTGCACTGCTCACGACCTTTATTTCTTAGATAAAAGCTCTAAGCAACACACCAATTTGTCATTTTGTGACTTTGTGGAAGCTTCAAAACCCTATTAAATACAGCGTTTATACCCCTTGTCACTATTATGATATCCTCCCCTAAGAAGGAGTCTAGAACAATATCACCTGGTTTTGTTGACATCTCTATGCATCTTCTCAGAAGTTTTTCGGGTTTTTTACCTTTTGGAAATGACACTCCACCTTCTGAAGCCAGACCTTCAACTGAGATATCAAGCCAAATATCGATAACCAATTTTGCAGGTAACAGTTGTCCATCCAATTCACTTAGTCTTTCACGATAATAAATAACACGTTCCCCACCAATAAACATATAATCCATGTCATCATCAGGATACCATACTATTTTATTTTTCAACCCTTTTGAAATTGCTATAGTTTCTTTTCTTTTAAGTAACGCTCCTCCGCTGACTGATGCTGTTCTAAAGACTCTTTCTGCATTTTCTATAGCGTAGTTAGCAACCATTATATCGAAAGAGTCATGCAACTCTTTTTTAGCAGCCTTGCTGGATTCAAATCCATTTTCACGAGCAACTACTGTATTTATATTTTCCCAATACCAGTCACTTTCTTCTGCCTCAGTATTAAAGAACACCCATTTATATTGTGTATCATATTCACGTTCAATTAATAATGATGCTTTATCTATTTCAAATTCACTTCTGTTTTTGGCATAAAACAGAATATGGTTAGCTTGTTTAAAAATCATATCTGAAGTACTTTTGAAACCAAATGATTCATTTGTAGAAACGATTATTTCATTCAAATAGTTGGATCTTCCAAAAATTTCATCCATCAGAGCTTTACAGTATGCAGCTTCAGAATCATCTAAGTTAACAAAAATTACCCCTTCATTTGATAATAACTTATGCAGTAATTTGAATCTAGTGTGCATAAAATTAAGCCAAATACTATGTTCCAAGTTGTCATCAGAGAGTGCGGACATAATCCTGGACTTAAACTTGAAAAAGATGGCTTTATGGACCTGGAAGTCATCTTCTGATAGTGTGATAAATACGTCTTTTTTATCCAAAAATATTATTTTTATAGAAAATATAATAAAAAAATACCCTATTCAATTTGAACAAGGTATTTTGTCAACAGTCTGAGACCGTAACGATTAAGCTACGGTCTATCTTTTTGTCTAATTTTAAGCCACCTGAAACAATACTGGCTGTTATTCCTTTTGGAATGTTTGCCCAATTTTGTCCCGGTTAGCCTTTTCAAAGCCCTAAAACCCTGTGTTTAAAGTGTTTTTGAGCTTTTGTCGCTTATTCCCACTCAATTGTTGAAGGTGGTTTTGAAGTTATATCATAGCAGATTCTATTTACATGACTTACTTCATTTACAATTCTATTTGAAATCTTATCTAAAATATCATAAGGAATTCTAGCCCAGTCAGCACTCATTCCATCAATGGATGTTACTGCACGAATAGCTACAGTGTAATCATAAGTTCTTTGATCACCCATGACTCCAACACTTCTAATATCTGGTAAACAAGTGAAATACTGCCATATATCTTTGTCTAAGCCAGCCTTAGCTATTTCTTCTCTTAAAATCGCATCTGATTCTCTAACAATCTCAAGTTTTTCTTTAGTAACCTCACCTAGAACCCTAATACCTAGACCAGGACCTGGAAATGGTTGTCTATAAACCATTTCTTCTGGTAAACCTAACTCTAAACCTAAAGCTCTAACTTCATCTTTAAATAAAGTATTAAGAGGCTCAATTAATTTAAATTCCATATCATCTGGTAATCCGCCAACATTATGATGTGATTTAATTGTTTGAGCTGTTTTTGTACCACTTTCTATAACATCAGTATATAAAGTACCCTGTGCAAGCCATTTTATTTGTTCACCTTCTAACAACTTTTTAATTTCTTCATCAAAAGTATAGATGAATTCATTACCTATAATTTTCCTTTTCTTCTCTGGATCACTTACCTCTTTTAACTTATTTAAAAATCTTTCACTAGCATCTATCTTTGTTAAGTTTAAATTCATCTTTTCTTTAAATGTTTCCATAACACTCTCTGCTTCATTTTTTCTAAGCAAACCATGATCAATAAACATACAATATAAATTATCACCTATAGCTTTATGAAGCAAAGCAGCCACTACACTAGAATCAACACCACCAGATAAAGCTAATAATACTTTTTCATCTTTAACACTATCTTGTATTTTCTTTATTTCTAAATCAATAAAAGAAGAAATAGACCAATTTTTATTTGCTTTACAAATTTTAAAAACAAAGTTTTCTAAAATCTTATTTCCATACTCTGAATTATTAACCTCAGGATGAAATTGAACAGTATATATAGGTTTACTAACATGACAACTAGAAACAATAGGACAAGTATCAGATTTTGCTATAACATTAAAATCTTTTGCAAGATTATCTACTTGATCACCATGAGACATCCACACTATATTTTTCTTTGGAATATCATAAAATAATAAATTATCCTCTAATAATTCAATTTCACTTTTACCATATTCTTTTTTGTCACTCGATTTAACACTACCGCCTAATTCATGATGAATTAACTGCATTCCATAACAAATACCCAATAAAGGAATATCTCCATTTAATATTTCTTTATCACACTTAAGTGCATTTTCATCATAAACACTATTTGGACCACCACTAAAAATTATTCCCTTTACATCTTTTAAAGCTTTTATTTCTTCTAAAGTCATTGTATGAGGATGAAGCTCACTATACACCCCAAACTCACGAATACGCCTTGCAATCAATTGATTATATTGACTACCAAAATCTAAGACTATTATCTTGTCGCTCATACTTCCTCCATAAATTAAAAAATAAGTGAGTAATTATACCCACTTATATTCTACAATATTTTATCAACTATTTTGTAAAGAAATATAATAAGAATATTAAATCTAATATATAAACTACAGGTTGAATTTCTTTATGTCTATTAGAAGCCAACATTGTAATTGTATAAAATAAGAAACCAGTTGCAATACCATCAGAAATTGAATAACCAAGAATCATTACAATAATTGTAATAAATGCAGGAGTAGCAACAGCAATATCATTCCATTCTATCTCTTTAAGTTGTTGAGCCATTAAAATACCAACTACTATTAAAGCAGGAGCAGTAACAGCATTAGTAACAACACTTAATAAAGGTGAAAAGAAAATAGAGAATATAAATAATACACCAGTAGTAACTGCAGTTAATCCAGTTCTACCACCAGCAGCAACACCACTACCACTTTCAACAAATGATGTAATAGTAGAAGTACCTAAGAAAGCTCCAACAACTGTTCCAACTGAATCACTTAATAAAGCTTTTTCAACATCTACTAATTCACCATCTTCATTAACTAAACCAATATCATTACCTACAGCAACTAAAGTACCAGCTGTATCAAAAAAGTCAACAAACAAGAATGAAAATATTATAACCGCAGCACTTACTGGGCTTGAAAATAATTCACCAAATCCTTTTGAAAAAGAACCAACTAGTGAAGTATCAAACTCAACCGCAATAATATTTGTAGGTAAAGCTGGTAAACCTTCACCAAGTCCCATAAAATTCATTATTACTCCAATAATAGAAGTAGCAACTAAGCCCCAGAAAACTGCAGCAGGAACTTTTCTTGTAAGAAGTGCAATTGTTATAAATAAACCAATAATTGCAAGTAAAACAGTTGGATCTTTTAAACTACCAATACTAACAAATGTAGCAGGATTCGAAACAATAATTCCTGCATTTTTAAATCCAATAAATGCAATAAAAAATCCAATTCCTGAACCAATTGCAAACTTCATATTCTTAGGAATAGAATTAATAACCATTTTTCTTAAATTAGTAACTGAAATTAAAATAAAAATCATTCCAGAAACAAAAACTGCAGCTAATGCAGCCTCATAAGAATAACCTAATCCTAAAACAACAGTATATGCAAAGAAAGCATTAACTCCCATACCAGCACTTAAAGCAACTGGATAATTTGCAAGAACCCCCATCATGATACTTGCAAAAGCACTTGCTATTGCTGTAGCAAAGAAAACACCATCAAATGACATCCCTGTTTCTGAAAGAATTGAAGGATTAACAAATAAAATATAAGCCATTGCTAAAAAAGTTGTAATACCCGCAATGATCTCTGTTTTTACATCAGTCCCCTTTTCCTTTAACTTAAAAACCTTTTCTAACATATTCTTCCTCCTTGTAAAAACCCCATAAAAGCAAAAAGTTTCTGGTAAACACCAAAAACTCGTATACATCGTAGTGTAACATTTACGGTGCTACCTAGAAACTCTTAAGCCATATTCCTTAAGATTATACGGTGTTCTTAACGTAGAATATTATACATAAGTAACACCTATAATACAAATATAATTAAATATTTTTACTAATTTTTTCTATAAAAGCTCTAAATAAAGGATGACTCCTATTAGGTCTAGATTTAAATTCTGGATGAAATTGAACAGCAATAAAGAAATCACAATTCTTATTTTCTATTGCTTCAACTAATTTTCCATCAGGTGATGTACCAACTATCTCTAAACCATTTTCATTAAATTCATCTATATACTCATTATTGAATTCGTATCTATGCCTATGTCTTTCAGATATCTCTAAAGTATTATAAGCTTTATGCATTAAGCTTCCTTCTTTAATAACACAAGGATAAGCTCCCAATCTCATTGTACCGCCCTTATTAATACCATCACTTTGATCTTGCATAAAATCAATTATTTTATGGCTACTTTCACTATCAAATTCACTAGAATTTGCATCCTTGTAACCTAATACATTTCTTGCAAATTCTATTGCAGCAATTTGCATACCTAAACATAGTCCAAGATAAGGAACATTATTCTCTCTTGCATATTTTGCAGCCAAAATCTTTCCTTCAACTCCTCTTTCACCAAAACCACCAGGAATACAAATACCCTGAACATCACCTAGTTCTTTCTCTAAATTTTCTTCAATAATATCTTCAGCATCTATCCATTTGATATCAATATTGGCACCACAATCAAAGCCACCATGTCTTAAAGACTCTGTAACAGATAAATATGCATCATGTAATTTTACATATTTACCTACTATTCCAACTCTAACTGTTTTATCACAAGCATGTATTTTATCAACTGTCTTGTTCCACTCTTCTAAATCAATATTTGGTGCATCAATTTGCAATTCTTTACAAACTATACTAGAAAGATGTTGTCTTTCTAGCATTAATGGAGCCTCATATAAACTAGGAACTGTTATATTCTCTATTACATACCCAGGTTTAACATTACAAAATAACGAGATTTTTTCTTTTATATCATCAGGTAAGCTTCCATCACATCTTGCAATAATAATATCAGGAGTAATACCGTTTACTTGAAGTTCTCTAACACTATGTTGAGTAGGCTTTGATTTATATTCATTACTTCCAGGAATAAAAGGAACTAAAGTAACATGTAAAAATAAAGTATCTTCAATATTATGTTCTAATTGAACTTGACGAAGTGCTTCTATAAAAGGTTGAGATTCAATATCACCAACTGTTCCACCAATTTCAGTAATAACTATATCAGCATTACTTTTTTCACCAACAGAATAAATAAATCTTTTTATTTCATTAGTAATATGAGGAATTATTTGAACAGTTTCACCCAAATATTCTCCCTTTCTTTCCTTTGTTAAAACATTCCAATAAACTTTTCCTGTAGTAATATTAGAAAACTTATTTAAATCTTCATCAATAAATCTTTCATAATGCCCTAAATCTAAATCTGTTTCTGCACCATCTTCTGTCACAAAAACTTCTCCATGTTGATATGGAGACATAGTACCTGGATCAACATTAATATACGGATCAAGTTTTTGTGAGATTACTTTTAATCCCCTAGCTTTTAAAAGTCTTCCCAAAGAAGCTGCAGTAATTCCCTTACCTAAACCCGAAACAACACCACCTGTTATAAAAATATATTTCATATTCACTCCTTAAAATAAAAATTTCACGAAAAAAGAGGTTACTAAACTACGCGACATTAAAGCCGTTTTTTTTAGACCCTCATAACGTTTTTATTATACATTACGACTAATTTGAATGCAATAAATACTAATGAAAATTTTCAAAAATTTATTTTTTTGGTTTATATAAAAATTTAATAAATACTAAACCTGTAATAATACCAACTAATGCACCTAAAACTCTAAATATTTTTTTCATATGACTTTTTAATATATAAGCAATTTATTTTATTGTGATTTATAAATACATCTAATAATATATTTCGCTTATATTTCACCTTTCTAATAATTATATTTACTCTAAACTTTTATTAATAATGTCTTCCATAGTTGCATCATCAACATATCCTGGAACATAGCCTAATAAACTTCCATCAGGTTTATAAACATATGTAGTAGGATATCCACTAACACCATACATAGACTTTATAGAATAATCTGTATCATACAATACATTTAAAGAAAATCCTTTTTCTTTCATATAAGCTTCAATTCCTTTAATATCCGTTTCTTTACCATCATTTGGAGTAGCTATTAACAAAATCTCTACATCACTTCTATTATCATGAATATCTTGAAGTATATAAAGTTCTTCATTACAATAAGGACACCATGTTCCATAAAAAGTAACAATTATTGTTTTACCTAAATAATCTTTTAAACTAATATTTGATTCACCATTACTTAAAGTAAATCCATATCTTTCAACATCTAATAATTCATCAGATCCACTATCATTTGTATTTTGTTCTATCTTGTTTGTTTGGGCTAATAAAACATCATACTCCTTAAAACTTCCATATATCATATTTATACCCAAAGCAATTATTATTGCACCAGCAACAAACCCAGATTTTCTTAAAATATTTTGATATTTTTTTAATAAATTAAGAACTGATTCTGTAAATAAGCCCAGAATCAAAAACATTAAAATAAAGCCTAAAGTATAAACACCAATATATGCCATTCCAATAAGTCTACTAGAAGCACTTGCAGCCTTAATCATTGCACTAGCAAGCATAGGACCAATACATGGAGTCCATGAAAAACTAAATATAAAACCTAATAAATAAGCAGTAATAAAATTCATTTTACTAAGATCAATTTTAAAAGGCAGATTTAAACCTCTATTAAATAAAGGGACTTCAATTACTTTCATGGCAATTAAACCAAAAAATATTAAAAACATACCACCAATTAAAGAAAAAATAACAGAATAATTATTCATTGCATTTGTAAAAGAAGAAACACTTAATGCGATTACAAAAAATACAGTACTGATTCCTAAAACAAAAAATACTGTTGTAAGCATCACTTTACTTTTATTATAAGAAATAACACCATCTTCTTCACTTTTTGCACCCTGTGTTAAATACCCCATATATAAAGGAATTAATGGAAGTACACATGGAGAAAAAAAAGACAAAATCCCTTCTAGAAATAAAGCACCTAAAGTACTAAATTGCATAAAACACCTATATGACTTTTAATAGACTAAATATAATCACTACTAAACCTAATATAATTCTATAATATCCAAATATTGTAAAGTCATTCTTTCTAATATATTTCATTAACGATTTTATAGCGACAACTGATACCAAAAAAGCAGTAATCATTCCCACTAATAATATTGCTATACCAATAAAACCTAAAGATATTTTTAATTTAATTAATTTCAATAAGCTTGCACCAAACATAACAGGAATAGCTAGAAAAAAAGAAAATTCACTAGCCACTGTTCTAGAGGTACCTAATAGTATAGCACCAAGTATAGTAGAACCACTACGAGATGTACCAGGAATTAATGCAAGTGTTTGAAATACACCAATTAAAAATGCGGTTTTAAAACTTAAATCATTTAAGTTTTTAATTTTTGATTGAGGTTTATTTCTTTCAATTAAAATAAATATTACTCCATACAGTATTAATGTAATAGCTACTGTTAAAGGATTATATAATAGTTCATCAATATAATCATCAAATAATAAACCAATAACAGCTGCAGGAAGAGCTGCAATAACAACTTTAACCCAAAGCATGATAGTATCCCTTTTTTGAGATTGACTTTTCTTGCTTGAAAATGGATTTAACTTATTAAAATAAAGTAATAAAACAGCAAGTATACTTCCAAACTGTATTACCACAAAAAACATATCAACAAATTGCTTATTAACTATCTCATCACTATAAACTTTTAAAGGCATAAAAGCATCAACTATAATCATATGCCCAGTACTACTAATAGGAAGCCATTCAGTAATACCTTGTACTACACCCAAAATAAAAGCCTTAATAAATTCAAATATAATCATTTTATTATCCTCATTTTAAAGTATTATAGCATATAACATTAATGATGTTTTTAAATATAATATAAAATTATCCTAAATAATAATTATTTTCTTTATCAAAAAAGATAGAAATTACTCTATCTTTTAATGAATTTATCATTTATTTTTTACGTTTTTTTAAGTTAATAGCTATAATAGCTGCACTTGATAATACAATAAGTACTATCCATATATACATAGTAGTTTCCTCACTAGTATTAACTACTTCATAGTAAGGAGTAGCAATATATGTTGTTGTATCACTAGTTTGTGAACTATCATCGAAATTAAATTTCCAAGTTGCAGTATATACTTGATCACCACTAACTGTTTCACTTACTTCTGGTGACCACCCTAAAAATGAATAATCTAATCTTGTTGGTGTTCCTTCAAATTTTGGAGTTGGATCACCTACATTTAAATCTGTTTCAATTTTATCTTGAAATAAGGATCCACCTACACCATCTTTATATGTTACAGTATATGTCCTTTCCCAGGTTGCAGTATATATTTGATTTCCGTTTACTATATCACTTATTTCTGGTGACCATCCTGTAAATCTATATCCTTCTTTTGAAGGTTCTTTACCAAATTG
Source organism: Erysipelotrichaceae bacterium (assembly GCA_012513225.1). Classification (GTDB taxonomy): domain Bacteria; phylum Bacillota_I; class Bacilli_A; order Erysipelotrichales; family Erysipelotrichaceae; genus UBA9076. Next base: position 12,770 of record JAAZCQ010000034.1, on the reverse strand, counting down.
TGGGGTTGGTGAACCTGTTTCTAAGTCTGTTTCAATTTTGTCTTGAAATAATGATCCATCAAAACCATCTTTGTATGTCACAGTAAATACTTTTGTTTTAAAGAAAACTTCAATTTTATGTGGTTTAGTAATATTTGTAAATGTATATGTATATGTATCTAGATCTTTTCCATCATCAATCTCAACATCATCAATTTTAATATAACTAATACATTTATTAGTATCTGCAACAATATCTAAAGATAAATTAGATCCATAATCTACTTCTTTATCAATAGAAGGAGAAATAGCCCCTCCATCGTATGCAATAGGTGTAATTATAGGGTTAAAATTTGCAAAAATTTTATAAATTATAATATTTTCGCTTGTCTCTCCCCTAGAACTTAAACGATTTATAGATATTTTTTTTCCACCATTATAAATATGAAGTGAATTTTCCCCTGTAGGAGAAAAAGAATACTTAGTTGCGAAAAAAAGAATAGTTTCTGTATCATTTCCTAAATCATTTCCTTCAAACCATTGTTCAAAAGTCCATCCTTTAAAAACCCATCCTTGATTAGCATTAGCATTATACTCTCTATATCCTTTGCTTATAGGAAATGTATTTATATCTTCATTATGATCAGTTAATGTTACTGTACCTGCTCCTTTTGTCATATAAACATGTATTTCTGTATCTTCTAATGTAGTGGTAAATTCACTTATTTCTTCATATTTTTCATTATTTTCAGCATAAATATTTAAAGGTATAAATAAAGCTACCATGCATAGAGATAATATTACTGTTACTAAGTTTTTCTTCATTTTTCATTTCCTCTTTATATAAATTAACAATTCTTAAAATCGCAATATTTTCTTAACAATAAATTTTAAGTTAATAAAATTGTAACAAATCTGATTATAATGTCAAAATTTATTAAATAGTATTTTTTACTTTTTCACTCTCTGAAATCTAATGTTCATTTCCTTTAATTTAGGAGTAAGCTTTTTAAATCCTGTAAATCTTGTAAGTCTATATTGCCAATTTGGATTCCCCACAGTACCTGGTGTGTTTAATCTTGATTTATCAGTAAGATTTAAAATATCCATTAAAGGAACAATCGCAATTTCCGCATTACTACTTAAAGTATAGCCAACCATATTTAAGCCAATATTTCCATAATTTAAATTATTTTCTTTAAAGAACTCTTCAGTTTGTAATTTAAATTTTTTATTTTGTTTTGAATACCAACCTCTAATAGTTTGATTATCATGTGTTCCAGTATAAATTATTAAATTTTCATTGTCTTTTAACATTCCAGTTGGATCAAAAGAAAACTGAACTATTCTCATCCCTTTAAAATTATAATGATCTCTTAGTTCTAAAACTTCTTTTCTTAAATCTCCTAAGTCTTCAGCCACTATATTAATAGAAGGTAACTCTTCAAAAACTTTATCAAAAAATGCATAGCCTGGTGCCTTAACCCATCTTCCTTCTATAGCTGTATCACAACTAGCTGGTATCTTCCAATATGTATCAAAAGCTCTAAAATGATCAATACGTATAATATCAAATAGTTTTGAATTATAATCTAATCTATCAATCCAAAATTTAAAACCAGATTTTTTTAATTTAGGCCAATTGTAAAGTGGATTTCCCCATCTTTGTCCAGTTTCACTGAAATAATCAGGTGGAACTCCTGCAATAAAAGTCGGCTTTCCTTTTGAGTCAAGTAAAAATAATTTTTGATTTGCCCAAACATCATCACTATCTATACCAACATAGATAGGCATATCACCCATTATTTCAATACCTTTATCATTTGCATATTTTTTTAACTTTATCCATTGCTTATATAAGATAAATTGTACAAACATTTCAAAGTCAATATCATTAGAATACAAACTTAAATCTAATTTTTTATCTATAATCCAATTTTTCATAAACTTTGGCCAATCATTCCAACAATTTAATCTATTACTCTTTTTAAATGTTAAAAATACTGCATAGTTATATACCCAGTCAAATTTAACAAACTTTTCATATTCTTCATCTTTTACAAACTTTTTAAAAGCCAATCTAAGAAAATGTTGTTTATATGCTCTAAGTTCATCATATTCAATCTTTGAAGAATACTTATTATATGCTGGTGCCTTTTTAATCAAACCTTCTTCATATAAAATATCTAAAGATATGTATAAATCATCCATAGCCTTAGATGAATAAGGTTGATAAGGTGAATTACCATAACCAAGTGGGTTTAATGGTAGAATCTGCCAAATTCTAAATCCACCTTCTTTTAACAAATCCACAAATTCATAAGCAGTTTTACCAAAATCTCCAATACCATGATTAGAAGGTAATGCAGAAACTGGCATTAATACCCCAGATCTTCTTTTTTCCATATTATCTATCCTCTAATATTACTAAACCATAACCACTAATATCTAAATTGGACCCTATTATTTTACTATCTCCAATTTGACCAATAATCTTTTTATCTATATTTACAATAACGTTATCTTCATTTAGATTAATTAAAACAATTATACCATCATAATCTAAAGCAAAAATATTTTGATTATCAACTTCATATTTATTTACATTTTTATTAACAATATATTTATTTCTTAAACTAATTACTTTTTTATAATGATTTAATAAAGAATCCTTATCTTTCTCTTGTAATTTCACACTAGAATTAATTTGACTTGGATAGTCACTATTAATTGGATTATTTGCATCATTTTCTTTTCCCCATAGCATTGCAAGTCTTTTATTTTCATCTTTTCCACTACCCTTCATCCCTATTTCTTCACCATAATAAATAAAAGGAATTCCTGGAGATAATAGATATAAACTTGCCGCAAGCTTTTGTTTATTTAAATCATTATAATAGCCTGCACTTCTAGATTGATCATGATTAGATAAAAATATACTATTAATAGCTTTATCATTTATACTTTTTATTTGATTAAAGTTACTAAGAACATTTTCAGATAAATATTTACCATTACTACTATTAATAGCTTTTGCTATTGCACCCTCTTGTCCACTAATACCAAAATCAAATAAAGAATCTATTCCACTATTGTAATGATCTAATATAACATTATTACTAGACCATACTTCACCAACCACAAATGCATTTTCTTTTTTATTATGTATTACATCCATTAGCCATGATACAAACTCATTATTATCACCTACATTATTTTGATAATAATATAATATTGCATCTAATCTAAATCCTTTAATACCTGTATCTAACCAAAAATTAACAATTTCTTCTATTTCTTTTCTTAAATTTTCATCAGATAAGTTTAAATCAGGCATTTCACTCCAAAATCTAGCTTCATAATAGACATTATTAACTAAATATTCATAACCAGACTCTTGTGTTTCACTAAAATTATAATAATTACATTTATCACTAGTATCACATGTTCCATTTAATACATGTGTTTTTGCTTCAACAAACCAGCTATGTGTATCAGAAGTATGATTTAAAGGTAAATCTATAATTATATCAATACCCAAATTATCAGCTTTTTTAACAAGTTTTTTAAAATCTTCCATTGTTCCATAATCACTATCAATCTTATAGTAATCATTTACATCATATTTATGATAGGTATCACTTTCCATAATAGGCATTAACCAAATACCTTTAATACCTAAAGATTTTAAATATCCTAATTTTTCAATAACACCGTTTAAATCACCAATACCATCATTATTACTATCATTAAATGAGCCTACAAATATCTCATAATAAACATCACTATCATAAACTTCTTTTTGACAACCTACTAATGATAATAAAAGAAGAAAAGAAAGGACTACCTTTCTTATCATCCTTTAGCTCCACCAGCTGTTACTCCTGTTACATAATACTTTTGCATTATTATAAACAATATAGTAATAGGTATAGCTATTACTACTGCTCCTGCACAAAACTGAGTAAAGTAAGCAGTAATATTTTCTCTTGTTATCATTTGATATAACCCTAAGGCAACTGTATAGTTTTGATAATTATCTTTCATAATAACTGATACAAATATGAAATCCACCCATGGAGCTATGAAAGAAGTAAGTATTGTATATACAATAATAGGTTTAGACATTGGAAGAGTTATCTTCCAAAAAACCTGATTCTTTGTAGCACCATCAATTATTGCAGCCTCATCAATTGATCTAGGAATGGTATCAAAAAATCCTTTTGCAATATAGTATCCCATAGCAGCACCACCAGAATATACCAAAATCAAAGATATAAGACTCTGTGTTAATCCAAAAGCTTTTAGTATGTGATATATTGCTACCATTGACATAAAGCCTGGAAACATTCCTAAAACAAGAATTACATTCATTAATGGTTTTCTCATTTTGAATCTAAGTCTTGAAAATGCATAACTTGTAAGTAATACAATAATTGTTGAAATAATACAAGTAAAAACTGCAACAAACAATGTATTTAAAAACCATCTAGGAAAATTAAATAATTTTGTCTCAGTAAATAGTTTTATATAATTATCAAATGTCCATATTTTTGGAATAACATATGAAGTAAAAGCACCAGGCTCACCCCTTAAAGATTGCATAATTAACCAAACAATAGGTAAAACCCATATAAAACTAGTTATAGATAAAAATAAATAAGTAATCGCATTTAATATTGTACTCTTTTTCATGAAAATTCATCCTCCGATTGAACCGCACTAGACTTGTTGTATACAATTAAAGAGAACGTACTTACAATCACAAATATAATTATTCCAATCGTACTAGCTAAAGCATAATTTTGTTCATTTACTGTAAGCTTATATAACCAAGTAACAAGCAAATCAGTTTCTCCTGCTTGATACAAATTAAGTGATAAAGGTCCTCCACCAGAAAGTAAGAATATTACATTAAAATTATTAATATTTCCTACAAACTGCGTTATTAAGTAAGGTGTTGTTACATGAAGCATATAAGGTAAGGTAATATATATAAATTGTTGAAAAGAATTAGCTCCATCAAGCTTACTTGCCTCATACAAGTCTTCTGGTATATTCATTAATATTCCACTTGTAATTAATATTGTATAAGGAATACCAACCCATATATTTACAACTATTACTGTAACCTTAGCAATAAAAGGATCACTTAAAAACGGTATAAACTTATCAATTATTTTAAATTGTTGAAGCAATATATTTAATGTTCCTTGATCATGTAAAAGTTTAGACATTAACATTAAACTTACAAATTGCGGAACTGCGATTGTTAAAACAAATGCAGTCCTCCAAAACTTTTTAAATTTAATCCCCTTTTTTTCAATAATAATAGCCATTAATATTCCTAATATATAATTTAAGAATGTTGCAAATATAGCCCATATTATTGTCCAAACAAGCAATCTAAGAAATGTTGATGACCATAATGGATTTTTACCAAAAACATTTTTAAAATTATTTACACCAACCCAAGTAAATAAGTTTCCTGGAGGTTGGTGATTTTTATCAAAATTTGTAAAAGCCATTAATATCATAAATATTAAAGGAATAACTGTAAATAATATAGTTAAAACAATTGGAAAAAATAAAATGGTTGCATGGAAATTTTTATCAAATAAATCTCTTATATCATCTTTAAATTTTGAAATAGTTTTATTTTCTTCAATTCTTTTTTGATTTTCAACAGCAATTTTAGTTTGAATAATATATAAAACAAAAACTACAACACTTAATAAAATAACACTTACACCAAAAAGTAAAAGTAACATAGAATTATCACCTTTTGATATTCTAAATATTTGTGCAGCCTCATCCCATACTTCACCTTGAGTATTCACTCCTAAAGTTGGCAACATACTCAAATAGTAAAGTCCATTTTTCATCATATATACTATATAAAATATCTGAATTAATAAAAATAAAAAACCTTTTATATATTGTTTTCTTGCAATACTTCCAAATCCCATTACAAAGTAAGAAATTTTAGTTATTATATCTCCTTTTATAAATCCTTCAAAAAATGATTTAATGCTATTTTTAAATAAAGTTAAATATTCTTTAATTTTTAAAGAAAATTTTTTATCTTCCACAATACACCCCCATAGCTTTATTTATATATTAAATAAGGGTAAAACAACTGTTTTACCCTTTTAAAATCTTTTAAATTAGTTACTAGCAGGTGCTTGAATTTGAGCAACCATATCATCTAATAAAGTTTGAAGATCTTTTGAATAATCTTTAGCTTCCATAGTTGTTCCAAATGCTTCAGCTGGTCCCCAGTAAGTTCCTAATACGTCTTTTTGAGAAGTTCCATAAGGGTTTTGTTCTTGTAAAGCAGCAATTGCTACATTTTTAGAAACAGCAGATTCACTAGCTGCATTTTTATTAGAAGGAAGAAGTTGTCTTTCTTCAAATCTAATTTTTTGATTTTCTTCATTAGTTAAGAAATCAGCTAAATCCATTGCTTGCTCAGGAAATTCAGTAAGTGCATTAACACCTAATACTTTGTATCCAACAAATGAACCCATTTGAACTAAACCATCAGTAGTTGTATATTCAGGAAGTTTTGTAGCAGCATAATTTTCACCTAATGTTTCTTCAATTGCTTTAGCATTCCATGTTCCAGAAACACCAGCAGCAATAGTATCACCTATACCAGCTGTAAAAATTGAATCATCACCAGTTAAAAATGCAGGATCAGCAGTAAATGCCTTAATTGCTTCTGCAGCTTGTAAACCTTTTTCGTTATTGAAATCTACAACTTGATTTCCATCTGCATCAACACTAAATGTTCCACCATTTCCTAAGAAGAATGATGCAATATACCATCCATTAGAAACATCCATAAATACTTTTTTACCAGCAGCATTAGCTACCTCAAGCATTGTATCTAAAGATTTAACATCTTCTTTTGAATAAACACTAGAATCATAGTATAAGAAATATCCATTATCAGCAGTCATTGGATATCCATATAATTGTCCATCAACTGATGAACCTTCTATAGAACCTTCAGAGTTTCTAGATTTGATATCATCAGCATTTCTTGTGATTTTATATAAACCACCAGCTTTAACTAAATCAGTAATTTGATCATTTGCAAATGCAAAGATATCTGCAGCTGCTTCTGGATCTTCTAGGTATTTAGTTTTAGCATCAGCCTCACTAACTACACCTAAAGTAATAAGCCAACCAGTATCAGGATTAGCTGCTATAAATTCATCAATCATAACTTGAAGCATTTCTTGATCATCTTGAGATCCCCATACTCTTAGTGTGACTGTATCACTTGTTGAAGGATTTTCACTTGGAGTTGTTGCTGTTTGACTACATGCAACTAAGCTTAGTAGCATCATTGTTGCAAGTAATAAGGAAACTATTTTTTTCATTACTTTCTTAACGTTTTCTCATTTTCGGAAAACGTTTTCCTCCGTTTCATGTTTTAAATATATCACTTAATTTAAAATTTGTAAAGCAAAACGCGCAAGCGCTTTCAAAATTTTTATTTTATTAATATCAGGTATGATTCAAAAGGTCTTAGTACAAGTTTGTTATTTGAAATCATTACATCATTATAGTTATGTAAAATAATTTTATTATCACTTACATAATCCTTAAAAGTAACAATATAGTCTCTAAAATTACTTATGACCACTATAGTTTTATCAGATGTTTTTTTATAAGCAAACACATCTTTATTATTTCTATAAACTAATTTAAATTTTCCATAGACTGCTTCATTATGAAATTCATTATTTCTTAATGAAATAATTTTTTTATAATAATTAAGTATAGAATCTTCATCTATTAAATTATCCTCTACATTTACAACTTTATAATTTTCATTTAAATAAATTTTTCCATAATTTACTTGTTTACTACTCCATTGCATTAAAGTTCTAGCATTATCTCTAGAAGTTCTATTTAAAAATCTTAAAATTTCATAATCATTATAATTATCTTCAAACTCTTTTATTATATTTTTTGCATTTACATCAGTAAATTTATCTAAGGAGTCATGATTTACATTAGACATCCCTATTTCTTCACCTTGATATATAAACGGTGTTCCATACATAAACAATAAAGTTAATCCAAGCATTTTAGCCGATTTATTTCTATACTCAATATTTCCATATTGACTAACAACTCTTGGATGATCATGATTTAACCAATATATAGGCATCCAAGCTTTACCATTTATATTTTCATACCATTTTTCAAATAATTTTTTCATATTTAAAACATTAGTTTTAATTTCATCATCATTTTTATCAATAGAGCCATAAGCACCATTTTCCCAACAAGTGTCAAAATTAAAAACCATATTAAAATAACCATCTTCATAACTTGAATATTTTAAAGCCTCATCAGTTGTAGCACAACCTCCAACTTCTCCAATAGTTACACAATCATAATGATCTAAAACTTCTTTCTTGAATTCTTTCAAATATTTAAATATTTCTTTTCTATTAGAAAACTTGCTTGTATCATAAACTAAATCATCCTTATATAATTTACTATCTTTAAAAGTCTTATCTTTACTTAAATGTGCTATTGCATCAAGTCTAAATCCATCTACTCCCAAATCTAACCAAAATCTTGCAACTTTATACATTTCTTTCCTTAAATTTTTATTATCCCAATTTAAATCAGGCATTTCTTTAGAAAAAATATGAAGATAATATTTATTAATCTTTTCTACATAAGTCCAAACACTTTCTTGAAAAAAGCCTTTCCAATTATTTGGAGGTTTATTATCTACTGGATCTTTAAAAATATAGTAATCCTTATAAATACTATCAATATTATTACAAGCATCTATAAACCACTCATGTTTAGAAGAAGTATGATTTAAAACCAAATCAAAAATCACCTTAATATTTAATTCTTTTGCTTTTTTTAACATTATTTTTACATCATCTAAATTTCCATAAGATTCATCGATACTATAAAAATCACTAATATCATATCCATTATCAACTTTAGGAGATTTATAAATTGGTCCAATCCATATTAAACCTATACCTAAATCTTTTAGATATTGTAATTTTTTTGTTATCCCTTTTATATCACCATGACCATCTTTATTATAATCATTAAATGTTGAAGGATATATTTGATATCCAACAACATCTTTCCACCAAACACTCATATAATTCTCCAATTTAACACTTACTATTATAGACATATTACACTAAAATAAATATATTGTATTCAGTAAAAATGAAATTACAACTTTTGGTTAGTCGTTTAAATAATTTAGATATATTATTATTTTTGTGTATAATTAAAAACAAGGAGATTTTCAATGGTAGCTACAATAAATGATGTTGCAAAAAAAGCAGGTGTTGCTATAAGTACTGTAAGTAAAGTATTAAATAACTATACAAATGTATCAAAAGAAACAAAAGAAAAAGTTCTTAAAGTAGCTCAGGAATTAAATTATGTGCCTAATACTATTGCAAGTGCTTTATCAAGTAAAAACAATAATAGAGTAGCTTTGTATATATATATTAATGATCAAAGACAAGCAATTGATGAAATTAATATGCAATATTTACTTGGTTCTTTTACTACAGCAAATAAACTAGGTTTACATGTAATAACTTTATTTAATTACACTATTCTTAATTTAAATGTTGAAGAATTTATACAATATTTGCAATCACAAGGTATTAATGGACTTGTAGTCTTTGGATTAAACAAAGAAGACACTATAATACATGAAATAATACAAAGAGAGATATTTAATACAGTAGTTGTAGATGCACCAATTTATAATACCAAAACATCATCTGTATCAGTTGATCATTATTTAGGACAATATGATGTTGCAAAAACTGCATTTGAAAATAACCAAATAAAAAATGTTCTATACCTTGCGGGAAAATTAAACGGATATGTAACAGACCAAAGAATTGAAGGAATTAAGAAGTTACAAAAAGAACAAAAATTTAATCTTAAAATTGAATACTGTGATTTCTCAGAGAAAAAAGCATATGAAACAACATTAAAAATTGGTAATAACTATGACGCTATTGTATGTGCAAGTGATTTAATGGCCATTGGCGCAACAAATGCATTAAAAAAATTAAATATAAACAAACTATGCTGTGGATATGATGGAATTACACTTTTAGGTTATGCAGGAAATAATATATTAACTTGTAAACAAAACTTTTATAATATAGCTCAAACCGCAATAAATGAGATGAAACGACTAATGAGTCATGAAACTGGAAGACAAGTACTTTTAGATTATGAAATATTAAGAATAACATATGAACAAGTTATATTTTAAAAATAAAATATAACCCGTTTTATAACAAATATAAAATTCATTGTAGAAAACGTTTTCTTATGCTAACATAAGGGCGATAAAGGAGATTTTAAAATGCAACTTGAAAAGACTCTAACCAATTTACTTGGCAAAGAAATAAAAGACGCTACTAATTTTGAAATATATTTAGCGTTACAAAAGCTTGTAAAAGAAATGGTAAATTCTAAACCAGACATTAAAAAAGATAAAAAATTATACTATATATCTGCAGAATTTCTAATTGGAAAACTATTATCTAACAATTTAATAAACCTAGGAATATATAAAGACTTAAGAGGTTTATTAGAAAATAATGGGAAAAGTTTAGCAGAAATTGAAGAAATTGAAAATGAACCTTCTTTAGGAAATGGTGGTTTAGGTAGATTAGCCGCATGTTTTTTAGACTCTATTGCTACTCTTGGTTTAAATGGAGATGGTGTTGGATTAAACTATCACTTTGGACTATTTAAACAAGAATATAAAAACAATAAACAGTATGAAGAAAAAAATGATTGGATTACTCCCAATTCATGGTTAAAACCAACAGATATTTCTTTTGAAGTTCCTTTTAAAGATTTAACCGTAAAATCAAAGTTATATGATATTGATATTGTTGGATATAAAAATGGTGTAAATTCTTTAAGACTATTTGATATAGAAACAATTGATGAAAGTGTAGTAAAAAAAGGAATTGACTTTGATCAAACAAATATAGAAAAAGTATTAACTTTATTCTTATACCCTGATGATTCTACAAAAGAAGGACAATTACTAAGAATTTACCAACAATATTTTATGGTATCTAATGCTGCTCAATTAATAATTCTTGAAGAAAAACAAAAAGGTCATAATTTAAGAAAACTACATAAGCATGTAGCAATTCAAATAAATGATACCCACCCTACTTTAGTAATACCTGAATTAATTAGACTATTATCTAAAGAAGGAATTGAAATGAAAGAATCAATAAAAATCGTAACTAAAACTTGTGCTTATACAAACCACACAATTTTATCAGAAGCACTTGAAAAATGGCCATATGAATACTTAGAACAAGTATGTCCTCATCTTATGCCTATTATAGAAGCACTAGATGCGGTAGTAAATTCAAAACATAAAAAAGAAAATGTACAAATAATTGATGAAGATAGAAAAGTACACATGGCAAGAATTGATATGCACTATTCTCATTCAATCAATGGTGTTGCAGCTTTACATACAGAAATTCTAAAAAATTCAGAATTAAAACCATTTTATAAATTATATCCAGAAAAATTTAATAATAAAACTAATGGTATAACATTTAGAAGATGGTTAATGCATGCAAACTATGATCTTGCACAATGGCTAGATTCAATGATAGGAACTGGTTGGCATGATAATGCAAATGAATTACAAAAACTATTATACTTCCACAATGATTACAATGCCCTAGAAGCAATAGATATAATTAAACAAAATAACAAGAAAAAATTAATTACTTATATAAAAGAAAGAGAAAATGTTGATATTGATCCAAATTCTATATTTTGTATTCAAATAAAAAGAATGCATGAATATAAGCGTCAACAAATGAATGCACTTTATGTAATATACAAATATCTAGAAATCAAAAATGGAAATATACCAGTAAGACCAATCACCTGTATATTTGGTGGTAAAGCAGCACCTGCGTATACTACTGCAAAAAATGTTATTCACTTATTAAAATGTTTACAAGATTTAATTGAAAATGATCCAGTTGTATCAAAACACTTAAAAGTTGTAATGGTTACTAACTACAATGTATCTTATGCAGAAAAATTAATTCCTGCATGTGAAGTATCAGAACAAATTTCTTTAGCATCTAAAGAAGCTAGTGGTACTGGAAACATGAAATTTATGTTGAATGGTGCAATTACTTTAGGAACTATAGATGGAGCTAATGTAGAAATTAGAGAACAAGTAGGAGATGAAAACATCTTCACATTTGGTGAATCAAGTAATCAAGTAATTAATCATTATAATAATCATGATTATGTTGCAAAACACTATTATGAAAAAGCAAATATTAAAAGACTAGTAGATTTTATAACTGATCCTTCATTAGTAAAATATGGAGATTTAAAAGCATTAACAGATCTTCAAAATGAATTAATTAATAAGGACTGGTTTATGACTTTCTTAGACTTAGAAGCTTATATAAACACTAAAGAATATGTATTTAGTAGATATGAAGATAGATTATCTTGGAGAAAGATGATGTGTGTAAATATTGCTAAAGCGGGCTTCTTCTCAAGTGATAGAACAATACTTGATTATAATAAAGAAATTTGGAATCTAGATGAATAAGGGGCTGTGACAGATAAATAAGCATTCCCAAATAAAAAACACGCAAACTTCAAGAAGAAATAGCGTGTTTTTTGGTATAATTTAAGCATGACAAATACATTAAATTACCAAGAAAATAATAGCATATATCAGCCAT
>JAAZCQ010000040.1 GCA_012513225.1 Erysipelotrichaceae bacterium | reverse complement strand
TCCTTCATTTTAGGATTCCATCTTTTTGTTTGGTGTCCAAAATGTACACCTGCTTCTAATAAATAACTCATAGAAACAACAGCCATAATTTCACTCTCCTTTGTTTTTCTTCCATTTACGTCTTCTTAATTATTACAACCAATGGCCACTAGAAATAATTAATCAGTAAATGTGCTTATTTGGTTTAAAAACCTATATTATTGTACCAAATATTATCTTTAAATACAATAGAGCCTTTAATAATACCTGTTTTGGTTTATTAGAGGATTTAATTTTCTTTGTTTTAATTTAGGAATATTTTTAGTTTGGATATTTTCTAGTGTTGTAAAGTCTTTTAATTTATCATTTAATATTTTATCTTTACTTGATTCTTTATTTATTATTTTAAATATAGAATGATCATCTAAAATATATAAATCATTATATTTAATAATTTTTTGCTCTATTAAATATTTTATTATATTAGATAACATTTGCATTGAGTTATAATCTAATATATCATTTGTTAATTCATTAAATTTATTGTTTAAATTAATTAAATCTTCAGCATATTTTTTATTTTTAAATGAATATTCTTTTTCACTATATTCATTTGTTGTTATATATATATTTTTATATATTTTATTTATATTATCTAAGTCTATGTTTTTTGCCCATGCTAAACTAGTTAAAAATATACCATCTAATCTATCAGCACATAATTTAGGTCTTTTATTATCTACTAAAGTGTATTTTTTAAAGTTAGTAACATCTTCAATTGATAAATTGTCTTTAGTTAATAGTGTTTTTATTTTATTATCTTTTAATAAAAAGTCTTTTAAATTCTTTTCAGTGCTTTCTTGTACAACATAATCATTATTTAAATAATCTATTACATGGCTTGTTGCAGGTGTTCCTGCATCATGGAAAAGTGCTGCTAGTGTTTGTTTTTTATCTTTAGTAAAGTTCCATACTATTAAAGATGTACTTATACTATGAGTAAGTCTTGATACATAATATTTAAATTTATATAGGTCTTTATTTCCATATTCCATTGCACAGAAAAAACTAATATTGTTAAGTCTCATCATAGTTTTTGTTTCTATATAAGGAATTAAAAATAATGGGAATTCATTTGAAATAATTTTAAAATATTTTTTTAATTCTTCATTTAAATTATTATAATATTTTTCATACATGTATATCTCTTCCTTGGATATATACTTTATAATAAAATAAATATAAAGTAAAGTGTTTAACTCTATTTTAATACAAAATAAAAGAACACTTTTATGTGTTCTAATTATTTCTTAGTTCGATTTATTATTTTTACATTTGCTATTTCATTAAAAAGAATTCTTGACTATAATACCTTTAAAGTAGACATTAAATAAAAAGACATATAAATATATGTTAAAATAAATTTAATCAAAACTTTGGAGGTATTTTATTATGAAAAGAAAAAATAAAGTTTGGACAGAAGAAGAAAAAATAAAAATAGTTAAAGAAAAATTAGCTGGTGGTTCTTACCGTGATCTTGCAAATAAGTATGATATTAAATCAGAAGGAATGATTGCTAATTGGAAGAGAAAATATGAGAATGGTGAATCCCTTGCTGGAAAGCAAGGGCGGAAGAAATTAGATAAAGATTTGGAGTATGAAATATTAAAAAAGTCTTTCGCTCTTCTGAAAAAAATCCGTGGAGAGTCACACGAATCGAACGATATCAAATAATCGATGAATTAAGAAATGAATATCCTGTTACTATTGTTTGTAAAACTCTTGATATAAACTATAAAAGTTATAACAAGTGGGTTAATAAAGAAAAACCAATAATAAACAACTATAACAGTAATATTGCTCAAATTATTTCAGAAGAGCATATAAAAACAAAAGAAGTTTATGGTGTTATAAGACTTAAGCATCATATAAAGATTGAGTATGACCTAAACTTGAACCATAAATTAATTAGAAGGTATAAACATGCTTTGGGTTTGACAACAAAAGCAAGAAGAAAACGTCCATTATTTTTTAGAGAACAAAGAAAAAGAACTTACAGCAATGCAGTTCCTAATCTTTTAAATAATGACTTTAACGCTTCTTCTAAATTAGAAAAACTATCCACTGATGTTAGCTATATTAAATGCACAGATGGATGGCTGTTCTTGTCGGTCGTTAAAGACTTATTTAATAATGAAATTATAGCACATGAATCATCAAATAGAAATAATGCTAAATTAATTATGAATACTTTTAGAAATTTAGAGAATGGAAATGGAATTGTTCATTCCGACCAAGGTTCAGTTTATTTAACTGAGTATTATCAAAATTTAATTAAAAACAAAGGATATAAGGTTAGCATGTCTAGGCGTGGTGCTTGTTGGGAAAATTCACCAGTTGAAAATTGGTTTTCACAACTTAAAGAAGAACATCTAAAAAATATTGGATTAAAAACTAAAGAAGAATCAAAAATAGAAATAAAAAAATACATTGATTGGTATAACAATCAACGTATTCAAAAGAACTTAGGGTATAAACCACCTGTTTTATATCAATAAAACCATTTTTATTTAATATCTACTTGACAGGTAGTAGTATCGATTGTAGTTTTTTTATTCTTTTTCAAGACAGTGTATATATTCTATTGTAAAATCTTTAAGATAATCTCTTTTAGTATCTGCCTTAAATCTTCTGTGTTTTTGCTCATATCTTTTATATTTTCCATACTTTGACATTATTCTCTCTATTTCATCTAAAGGTATAATTCCCTCATCATTATAACTAAGTAGCAAATATTTAAAATCGGCATTTTTAATAAGATTTTCAAATGTTTCTGTCGCTTCTCTTTTCATACAATATTTTGATTTTTTTGTAGTTTCATTCCTCAGCCCTGTTTTCTCTTTAATTTCAGGTTCATCATATAAAGCAATTGTTTCTAGCATATGATAGTTTGTATCATATGTTCTATGATTATATGGTGGATCCATATACAGGATATCTCCAGATATAGATTTAATTAGTTCATTACAATCGTTATTATATACTTCAAACTTTTTATTTTTATCAGTAACAATAATTTCTAATGGTTTTAATTCCAGTGGCTTCGAAGCACTATTCTTTATCTTTTTTAGAAATGCTCCATATACCGATGCAGTATTAGCTATTTTGTCTGCAGATTCTACTAAACTAGCTACTAAAAATGTATATTCATTTTCTTCTATCAATTTTTGATTTCGCCACTCCTCTATTTTTTTTCTAATACCGTCTATCTTGAGGGAAAATGGTTGCATCTAGATCTAACCTGGAATGATCCAGTCATGAGTGATGGTAGTGATATAATTGAACACACCTTCTTCTTAATTAGTCATAAAGAATTAATGGAAGTACAAAAAGATCAGCACTTCTATGATGCTAAGATCTTTAGTGAAGTAAGTAAATAAAAAAGAATTAGATATCTAATTCTTTTTCTTTGTTCTGACAATAAGAGATTAATTTAGTCCAAAGTTTTCTCAATTCCTTTTTATCTTCAGCTGTTAAATTAATATAATTAAGTCTCATTTGATAACCACTAGTAAAGGTAAATAACAAATAGACTGTTCTCGGTTTATAAACTATTGCTGATGATGAAATACTATTAAAGGGAAAGATATGAATCTTTTTAGTCTTTCCTGTTATTCCTTGAACATCAAATAAAATTAACTTTTTATTAGTAAAGACACATTTGTCTCTTCTAGTTCCATAAGCCTTCCAAATCTTTTCATCTCCTAAAACATATTGAAGTACATATTCTGGTAAATCCTTCTTATCAATTTCTTTATGAAAATTGAAGTAATGAGCCATCTCTCTAAATTTTATATAAGCCATAATAATTCTCCTCTACCTAACTATACCTATTCTATTAAAGGGAAAGAATTTAAAAAATACTTTACCTGTAATATCATCTTTTTTAATAAAACCAATGCTTAGATCTCTACTATCCTTAGAGTTATCTCTATTATCACCAAGGACTAAATAATGACCCTTGGGAACTACTTCAAACTCTCTATTTAAAATTTTAGTATTATTTTCTTCTAAGACATAATCTTCTTTTAATTCTTGGTCATTTATAAATACTTTCCCATCTTCAATTATTACTTTATCATCTTCTAGAGCAATTATTCTCTTAATGAAGATTTGATCAGTTCCTGCCCTATGAGTTACGATATCACCCCGCCTATATTTACGAAATAACTTTTGGACGACAACCACATCTTTATTTTTTAAGACCGGCTCCATTGAAGGACCAACTACTTGAGTAAAGGTTAAGACATAAATTATAAAAACAAACATTCCTAAGAATATTAAAATCCATATTATACTGTCTTTAATAAATTCTTTTATATCTAACCACATACTTTTCACTTCCTAATATAATGTAATTATACCATATAATTAACATAAAAAAACAAACTATCTTTCAAGTTTGTTTTCTCTTAATTATTCAGAAACTTCTTCTTCAACTATTTCTTCAATTACTTCTTCTTCCTTGATGAACTCTTCTTGATTAGTCACCTCAGAAATTTCATCAACTTCAGTTTCTTCTTTTGTTTCTTCAACTAATTCTAGAACTTCTTCTACTTCTTCAGTAGCTAAATTTTGCTCTTCTTCAATTGAAGGCTCTTCTACCATCATTGGAGAACTAAAAGGACTAATATTAGATTGAGGACTTCCTTCGATTACCTCAAAGGTTCCTATTACAATATTTCCCCATCCTTTAAAGTCAATATCAAGACGTTCAACTCCAGCTGGTATTACTATTTCATAAATATGAGATTCTGTTTGATTCATAGTTACTTTTGCTTGAGTAACACCATTAATAGTTAATTTATAAGAAACATTAGGATTAGTACTTAATAGTCCTATTCTTATCGTACTAGAAGTTGAATACTTATAGATGTTACCATCGATGATTTTCATGCTCTTTCCTTTTAAACCTAAGTCTTTAAAGGCTTGACCACTGAATGAAGCATCTCCTTGAGTAACTGCTACCATGTAATCAAGTGACATCTCAACAGCTTGTGAGCTGTCAAGAGCAAAATGAGCATAGTAGACTCTGTCTCCTGTAGAACCAGTTGGAATTGTTACTTCCATTGAAGTTCCAGTAATTCCAGTTCCACTCCATCCGACAAATTTATAACCAGTTTTAATTGGATTACTTAAAGTGATATTGTCTGTAGCTGAGTAAGTTAATGGATTATTAGCTGTACCACCATCTAAATGGTATGTAATTGAATATGTATCTATTTCATAATAAACTGTTTTAACGTTATTAGCTGCAACACTTGTTAATGTCATACTTGTTGGTTGTGATGCTACAACTTTATATCCGTTTGTTAATGTTGGATGTGCAATCGCTATTTCTTCTTCTAAGATACCTGTTCCAATTACTGGACTTGTTATTCCAGGAACTACTGTTGATGTATCTTCAATAAAGTAATTAATATTATAATCAAATAATTTTTGATTTTCATCTACTATAAATTGTGCTACATAAGTAGTATCTTCTGATACTACATTTGATAATTCGAATGCTGGACTCCATGTATTAAACTTATATCCTGCATTTGCTGTAGTTGAAGGTGCTACTACTTTGTTAGGTTGTTCTGTTGCATCTAATGCATAAGCTAATGGAACAATTGGAGAATTTACTCCAGTTAAAGTACTTAAAGTATTATTCATAGATGGGCCAATTACTTGACCAAAACTAACTACATATACAACAAATAGTATTACTAGTATACATAAAATTATATAAATAAAACTATCTTTAATAAATTCTCTAATACCCAACCAATCCATAAGTTCTCCTATTATTATAGATGTATTATAACATATTTTTTAATAAAAAAAAGACTCTAAATAAATATTAGAGTCTTTAATATATTATTCAACTAAATCTTCTGTTATTTCTTCTTCTGTAAGAATAACTTCAAATAATCTATTGCTATCTATCGTTTCTTCTTCACTAGGCTTTTGATCATTTGGCGTTTCATCTTCCAATAATATATTTTCATCTATTTCTTGATAATTTTCTGTTTCATCGACTAATATAGTGTTTTCATCTATTTCTTGATCGTCATTCAATAAAGATGAATTTGTGTCAGTATTAGAGATTAAATCATCATTAATTAGATCTGGTTCTTCTATTGTTTCATTCAATGGTGCAAAAGAATTCATTGATTTGTTTAACATAATAGGTTCAATGGAATTTGTCGAAGCACTGTTAGTAACTACTGTACCTAAATATTCATCAATTGCAGTAAATGTATTAGTTGCACTATCAAACTTAAATACTACTACGAAATCACCATGTCCACTTCTAGTGTATGAAACTGCAACTCTATCAATTATTGATCCATTATAATCAACAATTCTAACTGGGTCCCATTTTGCTCCGCCAGTCCATCTACTCCATCTTACTACATCCGATACAGTAGCTTGAGTATAACTTGATGAACCAGAATATAATATACTAACTTTATTAACCACAATATTTTCCGCATAATGTTCTATTATTTCGAAAAAAGGAGTTGTTTTTGATACCCAAGAAGTTTTAGCAGATGTATCACAATCAGTGGTACATGTTGACAGTGTTGTTTTCCTATAACTTCCAGAAGCAGATTTTATTTCAAATTTTGTTTGATAAGCTTCTTCGTTTATAACAGTATATTTTAAAATATTGTTGGTAAACAAGTTTTGGGTAATATTTAATGTTTTATTATTTACAACAGCCGCGGTTGTAAAATCTGTAGAATAGTCTGTAGTCAATGTTTTTGTTCCATCTGCATATACATTATAAACATTAATAAAATCTTTTATATCGTATGTTGTGCCTTTAGTAAATAATAATTGAGCATTATCTTTAATTTCTGCAGATATTCCAGTTTGATTTGCTGTCCATTTCGCATAAACAGTTATATTTTCTGCTGGCATTGTTGTAAATGTATATACTGCTGTTAATCCAGAATTACTATACCATTCTCCAAAGGTGTAATTAGTTCTTGTTGGGTTAGTAGGTTTAGTTACCGACTCTCCATAAATTTTTGTAATAGAACCAACCGAAGTACCACCATTTGAATTGAATATTATAGTATAACTATTTCTATTATAATATATTTCAACTACTGTTGATCCATCAGCTGCGATTGTTCCTTGAGTAAATGTTTGTGGTGTGAATCCATCATATGTTTTAGCAGAAGCTGCAGTTGTTCCTAATGATGTACCGGTTAAGTTTTCTGTAGATATTAATTCATATCCATTTAAAGCAACATTTTGTTGATAATGTTCTACTTTATATACTGTATTAGTATTTGTTGTATAAGATCCAGTTGCTGTTGCATCACTTGCTGGCATTGTTGCTGGAACTCCTGTCCAACCAACAAATGTATATCCAGTTTGTGATGGAGTTTCTATTGCTACTACTGGTGCTTCAAATTCATATTCTTCTGTTGCATGAGTTGCATCAGCAAAGTATGTTCCTGTTATTTCATAAGTTAATGTATAACTATTTCTCTTATAATCTATTCTTATTACTGTTGTTCCATCAGCAGCTATTGTTCCTTGAGTAACTGTTTGTGCTGTGAATCCAGGATATGTTTTAGCAACTGCTACAGTAGTTCCTAATGTTGTTCCAGTCAATGTTTCTGTATCATCACTTACTAATGTATAAGTATCAGCATTTAAATTTTCTTTATAATGTTCTACTTTATATACTGTATCTGTATTTCTTGTATAGTATAACTTCAATACTAAACTTCCATCTCCAGCTATAGTTCCACTTGTTAGTGTTCCCGCTACTGTTGAATCGTATGTAAATCCATCATATGTTTTATTTGATGCTGTTGCTGTTGTTCCTGTTGTTCCTGTTAAGTTTTCTGTTTCAAAT
>JAAZCQ010000004.1 GCA_012513225.1 Erysipelotrichaceae bacterium | reverse complement strand
TTTTATAGATATTTAAATAAATTTGAAAACGTGGAAGTTAATCCTATTAAATCTTTTAAAAACCCAAAACCAGAAAAAAGATTGCCGTCATTCTTAAGTTTTGAAGAAATGATGTCTATATTAGATGTTTTTGATTTAAGTGATCCTATGGAGCTTAGAAATCGTTGTTTAATAGAAACAATATATGCATGCGGTTTAAGAATCAGTGAGGCTACTTCATTAAAAATATGTAATATAAATTTAAAAGAAAACTATTTAACTGTAATTGGTAAAGGTGATAAAGAAAGAATGATACCTTTCTATAAAAGATGCTCGAATGTTATGAATAAATATATAAAAGAATCACGACCTACCTTATTAAAAGAAGAGAATGGTTATATGTTTTTATCTAGAAATGGTAAAAATATGTCTGATAGAAGTGTACAATTGCTATTGCAAGATGCTTCATTGAAAGCTGGTATTAAAACAAATGTGCATCCACATATGCTTAGGCACTCTTTTGCAACACATTTATTAGATAACGGTGCTGATTTAAGAGTTGTACAAGAGCTTTTAGGTCATGAAAATTTATCTACAACACAAATATATACTCATATAACAGTAGATAGATTAAAAAGTGCAGTAAAAAAAGCACACCCAAGGTCAAAAAATATTGATACTTAAAGGGTTTAACTTGTTTAATAGCGCTTCATATGTTATATTATTAAACGGCGTCTAATTGACGTACTACACACATCATGGATTCATTGACCCGTGCGCATATGCGTTGTCAGTGTTAGAAGTGATGGAGGAGACAACGGAAAGCGAGGAATAAAATAAATGGCTGTTGTTACTATGAGAAAATTACTAGAGAATGGTGTACATTTTGGACATCAAACTCGCCGCTGGAACCCAAAAATGAAACCGTATATTTATACTGCTAAAAATGGGACTTACATTATTGATTTAGAAAAAACAATTCCAATGATTGAAAAAGCTTATGACGAATTAAAAACTATATCTGAAAAAGGTGGTAAAGTTTTATTTGTTGGAACCAAAAAACAAGCACAAACAGTAATTCTTGAAGAAGCATTACGTTCTGGTTCATTCTATGTTAACCAAAGATGGTTAGGAGGAATTTTAACTAATTTCCGTACTATTCAAAAAAGTATTAAAAGACTATTAGAAATTGAAGAAATGGAAAATAGTGGAACTATTAATGTTTATACTAAAAAAGAAATTGCAGTTTTAAAAAAGAAAAAAGATAGATTAGAAAATTTCTTAGGTGGAATTAAAGAAATGAAGAAGCTACCTGATGCAATATTTGTTGTTGATCCTACTGAAGAATATAATGCTGTTGCAGAAGCAAAGAAACTTGGAATTCCAGTATTTGCATTAATTGATACAAATGCTGATCCTGATCCAATTGATTTCCCAATTGCTTCTAATGATGATGCTATAAATTCTATTACACTTATGGTTACGCTTATGGCAGATGCTATAGTTGAAGGAAAAGGTGGAGTATTAAGTGTGGCTCATCAAGATGATGATACAGATGATATAACAATGAAAGATGTGTTAATTAGAGTTGATGAACAAGCTGCTGAAGCAGAAAAACGTCGTCGTCAAAGATATGAAGAAAGACGTGCTGCACAAGCTGCAAGAAGAAGTAATTCAGAACGTCGTTTTATTAAACGTGAAAATAAACCGGTTGAACCTTCTACAGATTCAAAACCTGTTACACAGGCTACAAAAGAGGATAAGGAGGGAGCTAAATAATGGCTATTACAGCTGCTTTAGTTAAAGAGTTAAGAGAAAAAACTGGTGCTGGTATGATGGATTGTAAAAAAGCACTAGAAGCAAATGATGGGAATATTGATAAATCTATCGATTGGCTTAGAGAACAAGGTATAGCAAAAAGTGCTAAGAAATCAGGTAGAATTGCTGCTGAAGGTTTATCAAGAGTTAAAGCAAGTGGAAATAAAGCTTGTTTAATTGAAGTAAACTCAGAAACAGATTTCGTCGCTCAAAATGAACAATTCTTAGCTTTAATGGATAAAGTAGTTGATATTGTATTAAATGCAAATCCAACTACTATGGAAGAAGCTTTGAAAGTTGAAACTGATGGTGTTACATTAGAACAATTATTTATTGATGCAACTGCAACTATTGGTGAAAAAATAAGCTTTAGAAGGTTTGAAATTCTGGAAAAAGCTGATGATGAATTATTTGGTACTTATATGCACATGGGTGGTAAGATAAGTGCTTGTGCTGTTGTTAAAAGCAATAGTGAAGAAGTTGCAAAAGATATGGCTATGCAAGTTGCATCTATGTCACCTCAATATGTTTCAAGAAATGATATGCCAAAAGAAATAATTGATCATGAAAGAAGTGTACAAGAAGGTCTTGTTAAAAATGATGAATCACTACAAAGTAAACCTGAAAAAGTTTTACTTGGAATTGTAGAAGGAAGATTATCTAAATCTTTACAAGATATTACTTTAGTTGATCAAGTGTTCTTTAAGAATCAAGATATTAAATGTAGTCAATATTTAAAAGATAATAATTCTTCTGTTGTTAAATTTGTAAAATATGCAGTTGGAGAAGGTATTGAAAAACGCGAAGAAAACTTTGCAGAAGAAGTAGCAAAACAAATAGGTAAATAAGGCGGATTTTTCGCCTTTTTTTTGTATAATATTAAAAGTATTAATTATAAATGATATAATAGCTTTAAATAAATAGGAGACAATAAATGTATAAAAGAATATTGTTAAAATTAAGTGGAGAAGCATTATCAGCTAATGGTAATAATTTTGATCCAGAAGTTTTAAAAGGACTTGCAAATGAAATTAAAGAAAATCATGATTTAGGTGTTGAAATAGCGATTGTAGTTGGTGGTGGAAATTTTATTAGAGGAAAAATAGCAGAAACAATGGGTATTGAAAGAGTACAGGCTGATTATATGGGAATGCTTGCAACTGTCATTAATGCACTTGCTATACAAAGTGCACTTGAAACAGCAAATGTTCCTACAAGGGTTCAAACTGCTATTGATATGCCAAAGGTTGCTGAACCTTTTATAGGTAGAAGAGCAATAAGACACCTTGAAAAAGGACGAGTAGTAATATTTGGAGGAGGCACAGGCAGTCCATATTTTTCAACAGATACAACTGCGGCACTTAGAGCCTCAGAAATAGATGCTGATGTAATACTTATGGCAAAAAATGGAGTTGATGGAGTTTATTCTGCAGATCCTAAATTAGACTCTACTGCAACAAAATTTGAAGTTTTAAGTTATATGGATGTATTACAAAAAGAATTACAAGTTATGGATGCTACTGCAACAAGTATGTGCATGAATAATGATATAGATTTAGTAGTGTTTAACATGAATGAACATGGTAATATAAAAAGAGCAACGCTAGGAGAATGTATTGGCACTGTTATTAAAAAGGAGGTTAAATAATGTCATACGAAATATTAGATTCAATAGAATTAAAAAATGAAATGGTTTTGGAACGTTTAGAAAATGATTTAAAAACAATAAGAACTGGTCAAGCAAATACAACCATGCTTGATGGGGTTAATGTAGATTATTATGGTTCACCTACACCAGTAAAACAAATTGCGAGTGTTTCTATACAAGAAGGAAGAACATTTCTAATTAAACCTTATGATTCAAGTAGTTTAAAAGATATAGAAAAAGCAATAAATATTGCTGATTTAGGAATAACTCCACAAAATGATGGTATACAAATAAGATTAACTGTCCCTCAATTAACAGAAGAAACTCGTAAACAAATGGTTAAAAAAGTTTCTAAAATGGCAGAAGAATCAAAAGTTTCAGTTAGAAATATTAGAAGAGAAGCTAATGATGTAACAAAAAAGAATAAAGAATTGCCAGAAGATATACAAAAGAATATACTTGATGAAATTCAAAAAGTAACTGATAAATATACTAAGAAAATTGATGAAATTGCATCAAACAAAGAAAAAGAAGTAATGAAAGTATAAGATGCTATAAGCATCTTTTATTAAATATGAATATACTAGATAATATTATAAAT
Organism: Erysipelotrichaceae bacterium; assembly: GCA_012513225.1. Lineage (GTDB taxonomy): Bacteria > Bacillota_I > Bacilli_A > Erysipelotrichales > Erysipelotrichaceae > UBA9076. The sequence continues at coordinate 113,868 of JAAZCQ010000004.1, read as the reverse complement.
AAAAAAATAAGTGGTAAAGAAATAGAAAAACTAAATTTAAATAATTATAGCTTTTATGTTTTTTTACTACAATCAAATAGTAAATCTAATGAAATAAATGAGAGTATAAATGAAGTTTTTGATATTGATTACACATATGTTGTAAATAGAGAATTATTAATGATTGTTAATAATTTAGATTTAAGTAAAGAACTTCTTAACTTTATAAATACTGAATTAATGTATCCTGTTAAAATAGGTTATAGCAATAAAATAATTAATATATTAAATCTAATAAAGGGATATGAACAAGCCTATGATGCACTAAATTTAGTTTACATATTTGGAGAAAAAAAATTATTATATAAATATTCAAGTAATAATATTGATGAATTAATAAAGAGTTTTAATGATAATCAAAAAAAATTATTATTAAAATCTTATGATATTGATAAATTATCTGATGAAGATATATTTACAATCAATATGTTTATAAATTGTGACTTAAATATAGCTAGAGCGTCTAGAGATTTATATTTACACAGAAATACATTAATTTATAGACTAGATAAAATTCAAAAAACACTTAATTTAGATATTAGAAATTTTGATGATGCAATGTTATTAAGAATTATACTTTTATTAAAAAATTATTAATTTTTGGTTACTTTAGCTATATATTTTAAAAGATCAAAGATATATTATCTTTTTAGAGGGAGATTTATATGGCACATATATCATTAAAAAATATAGAAAAAGTATACCCGAATGGGTTTAAAGCAGTAAAAAATTTTAATTTAGAAATTGAAGATAATGAATTTATTATTTTTGTAGGACCTTCAGGCTGTGGCAAATCAACAACACTAAGAATGATTGCGGGATTAGAAGACATTACTGATGGTGAGTTGTTAATTGATGGAATTAGAATGAATGAAGTTGAGCCTAAAGATAGAGATATCGCAATGGTTTTTCAAAATTATGCATTATATCCTCATATGAGTGTATTTGATAATATGGCATTTGGCTTAAAACTAAGAAAAATGCCAAAAGAAGAAATTAAAGCTAAGGTTGAAGAAGCAGCTGAAATTCTAGATTTGGGACCATTATTAGATAGAAAGCCTAAACAATTATCAGGTGGTCAAAGACAAAGAGTTGCAATGGGAAGAGCCATTGTAAGAAGCCCTAAAGTCTTCTTAATGGATGAGCCTTTAAGCAATCTTGATGCAAAATTAAGAGTTCAAATGAGAACAGAAATATCAAAATTACATCAAAGACTAAATGCAACTATTATTTATGTTACTCATGATCAAACAGAAGCAATGACTCTTGGAACTAGAATTGTTGTTATGAGTGATGGAATTATGCAACAAGTGGATACACCAACAAATTTATATGATAAACCAGATAATCTATTTGTTGCTTCATTTATTGGATCTCCGCAAATGAACTTTATTGTTGCAACATTTGAAGAAAAAAATGGCAAGGGAGTTCTATTATTTGAAGGACATGAAATACAAATCCCTGACTATAAAACTAAAGTGTTAAAAGAAAATGGATATTTAGATAAAAAAGTAATGATGGGAATTAGACCAGAAGACTTATATGATCCAGATTTATCTTTAAAACCACTTACACAAAAATTACATGTTACTGTTTCAGTTTATGAAATGGTAGGCTCTGAAGTGTTTTTATATTTTGATTTATTAGGTACTTCTTTAACAGCAAGAGTAGATCCTAAGACCAAGGCAAGAGTTAATGATAATATTTCACTATTAATTGATGCTGATAAAATACATATATTTGATTTGAATACAGAATTAAAAATAGTTGATTAACTCTCTAAAAATAGAGAGTTTTTATATAAAAAAATACAAATAATTTAGTATATGCTATAATGTTTTAGAAATAGAGGAATGTTTATGACTACTTTAAAACATATTGCAATTATTCTTGATGGAAATGGTAGATGGGCAAAGGCACATGGTTATCCAAGAACTCAAGGTCATTTAGTTGGTACGGATAATGTAAGAAATATTGCAGTTGCGGCAAATGATGAAGGCATAAAAGTAATGACTGTATATGCATTTAGTACAGAAAATTGGAAGCGATCAAAGGATGAGGTTGATTACCTAATGAAATTGCCTTTTCTATTCTTTAATAAATTTATGAAAGAATTAATGGAAAAGAATATTAAGATTACAATGATAGGTGAAATGGAAGACATCCCGAAAGATACTGCAAAAGTATTACAAAAAGCAATTGACCAAACCTCTAATAATACTGGAATGATTTTAAATTTTGCAATGAATTATGGATCTAGAAGAGAAATAATTAATGGTTTTAATAAGTTTTTAGATGAATATAAAAAAGATGAATCTCTAAAATTGACTGAAGATAATTTTAATAACTATTTGTATACAAATGAATTGCCGGAAGTAGATTTGATGATTAGGACTAGTGGAGAACAAAGAATATCAAATTTTTTGCTATGGCAATTAGCTTATAGTGAATTAATGTTTGTTGATGTTGCTTGGCCTGAATTCACACCAAAAATGTTAAAAGAATGTATTGAAGCTTTCGAAAAAAGAGATAGACGTTTTGGAGGGGTGTAATAGTGAAACAAAAAATATTGACAGCACTTTTAATTATAATTTCTGTACTTCCACCACTTTATCTGGGCGGAATTCCTTTAAGAATATTAATGTTTGCAATATGTGGAATATCCTCATTTGAAATAGTAACACTTAGGAATAAACAAGCAGATTGGCCATTAACATTATTTATATTTTTATCTATTATAGTTATGTATAATGTTGATAATGTTTATTATGTACCAATGTTATCTATATATATTATTGTATTGTTTTTTATTCATATTATTAGTGAAACAATAGACATTGATGCCCTAACTTATATGTTATTAATATCTCTAATTTTAACAATTGCTTGTAAAGGTTTTATTGCAATGTATGAATTAGGTTTTGGTTATATATTTTATATAGGTCTTGCGTGTTATATTACTGATGCAATGGCATATTTTAGTGGAAAAAAATATGGCAAACATAAAATGGTACCAAGGATATCACCAAATAAAACTTGGGAAGGTGCTATAGGAGGTTATTTTGCAGGCTCTTCTATCTCACTTATTTTTGGTCTAATATTTTTAGAAATGCCATTATATTTAGTTATATTTAGCTCTTTAACCTTACCAATAATATCTCAAATAGGAGATTTATCATTTAGTGCTATAAAAATACACTATAAGATTAAAGATTTTGGTTCACTTTTTCCTGGTCATGGTGGTGTCTTAGATAGAATTGATAGTCTTCTTTTTAGTGTTATATATATGTATGCGATCTTAATATTATTTATGGGAAGAATAGGTTTTTAATAGGTGATTTATGAAAAAAATAGTGTTGCTTGGAGCTTCTGGATCAATAGGATTACAAAGTATTGATGTTATAAAAAAACATAAGGAAAAATTTGAAATAGTAGCTTTTAGTGTGGGAAAAAATATAAAAATATGTAAGGAACTAATTACTACTTTAGGATGTAAAACTGTTTGTGTGTATTCAAAAGATGATAAAGAAATATTGGAAAAAGAGTTTGTTGATGTTGATTTTTACTATGGTGATGATGGATTAATAAGCCTTACAAATATAGTTGAATATGATTTACTTATAAATGCACTAGTTGGATTTGTTGGATTAATGCCAACTATTAATGCTATAAGAAATAAAAAAGATGTTGCTTTAGCAAATAAAGAAACTTTAGTTGTTGCAGGAAGTATTGTAAATGAAGAACTAAAAAAAAATAATTGTAAACTTTTTCCAATTGATAGTGAACATTCTGCTATTTTACAATGCCTTCAAGGAAATAAACTCTCTCAAGTAAAAAAAATAATAATTACTGCTTCTGGTGGATCTTTTAGAAATTTATCAAGAAATGAGTTAAAAGATGTTACAATTGAACAGGCCTTAAATCATCCTAATTGGTTAATGGGAGAAAAAATAACTATTGATAGTGCAACCATGATGAATAAAGGTTTTGAAGTTATAGAGGCGCATTATTTATTTAATATTAATTATGAGAATATTGAAGTGGTATTACATGAAGAAAGTGTAATTCATTCTATGGTTGAATATATTGATGGAGCTATAATGGCTCAAATTGGTAGCGCTGATATGAGAGTGCCTATACAATATGCATTATCTTATCCTGAAAGGCTTAATTTTAAAAGTGACTTTTCTATTTCTGATATCGGACAACTTAATTTTAGAAAAATTGATTTTGAAAGATTTCCATTATTAAAATTAGCTTTTGAAGTTGGTAAAAAGAAGGGAAATCTTCCTGCTGTATTAAATGCAGCAAATGAGGTTGCAAATTTAGCTTTTAGAGAAGGTAAAATCTCTTTTTTAGATATAGAAACTTTAGTTTTTAAAGCTGTAGAAAATGCTGATTATTATAAAGATGTAACTTTAGAAAAACTATTACAAACTGATAAAGAAACTCGAATTTATGTAAATAGTTTGATAGAAGGTGAAAATTAATGGGTTTAATTTATTTTATTATATTATTATCATCAATAGTTATAGTTCATGAGTTTGGACACTTAATTACTGCAAAAATATTTAATGTTTATTGCTATGAATTTTCTATAGGGATGGGTCCTAAACTAATAAGTAAACAATTTAAAGAAACTATTTATAGTATAAGATTATTGCCAGTAGGTGGTTTTGTGGCGATGGCAGGAGAAGATTCTGATGATAGAGGTATTGATGTACCTTATGAAAGAACTATAAAAGGAATTGATAAGTGGAAACAAATTATTATAATGCTAGCTGGAGTTTTTATGAATTTTCTACTAGCATGGCTAATTATGAGTTTTATATTTCTTTCTAATAAGTATTATGTTGAATCACCCTTGCCTGTGGTTGCTGGAGTAGTTGAAAATAGTCCTGCTGATACTGCAGGATTTATGAAAGACGATTATATTATTAAGGTTGTATTAAATGATGGCACAATCATTAAACCTGATTCATTCTATGATATTTTGCCATTTTCTCAAAGTGAAAGTAAGGAAATGACTTATACTGTTTTAAGAAATGAAGAAACAATTGAATTAAAAGTTACACCATATTTTGATGAAACTGAGAATATTTATTTAATAGGGATAATGATACCAAATGGTGAGGTTATTACTATTAATATAGGAAATGCATTTATATATGGAGCTTCTTATTTGATTGATACTACAAAAACATTGTTTGTATCAATAGTTCGTATATTTTCAGGAAAAGGTTTGGATCAATTATCAGGACCAGTTGGTATTTATAATGTTGCTCAAGAAACTGTTTCACTTGGTTTTTCTAGTTTCTTAATGTTAATTGCTTTATTTTCTTTAAATGTTGGAATTTTTAATTTACTTCCTTTACCCATATTAGATGGTGGTAGAGCTTTAATTGTATTAGGGGAATGGATTACTAATAAACAGTTGAACAAAAAGCTTGAAACTGCTATTATGGCATTTGGTTGGATCTTAATGATATCGTTAATGATTTTTGCAACATGGCAAGATATTACAAGATTATTTGTAAGGTGAGGTTATTATGAAGAATATAAAACTAATTTTAATTGGTATGATGATTGGCATAGCAAATGTAATTCCTGGGGTTAGTGGTGGAACTATTGCTATTATTTTTAATATTTATGATAGATTAATGGAATGTATAACACTAAAAGTTAAAGTGATTTTTGATAATTTAGATTTTTTAATTCCTTTAGGAACTGGAGTTGCCATTGGAATTCTTGGATTAAGTAAGATAATGGAAATACTTTTTGAAAATTATCCTCAACATACTTATTTTGCATTTATAGGAATAATTATTGGTAGTTTACCACTAATTTATTCTAAAGCAACAAAAGGAAATAAACAAAAGTTAGAAATTCCATCAATTATTATATTTATATTTACTTTAGTATTAATGGTATTACTAAGTTTTGTTAATGCAGATAAAAGCTCTGGTACTGTTTTATTTACAACTTTAACTCCACTCTCTTTTGTTGCATTATTTGTATCAATGATAATTGGAACAGCAACTATGATTATTCCTGGGATAAGTGGTAGTATGTTATTAATCGTAATGGGTATGTACCAAACGATATATTTTGAAGCGATTAATAATTTCAATATTCCTTTATTGATTCCTAGTTTTTTTGGAGGAGTTACTGGTTTATTATTAGGTGCAAAGCTTATAAGATTTTTACTTGGTAAATATAATCAAATAACATATATGGGTATTATGGGATTATTAGTTGGATCTGCATATCAATTATTTTTAACTAATAATATTTCTGAAATTAATTTAAATTTAGGAATTTCTATATTAATTATGATGATTATGGCAATGATTATTTACTGGTTTAGCATTAATGAAATAAAAGAAGATAAAAAAATCATATAGGAGGGTATATGGCAAAAATTTTAGTTACAGGTGGTACAGGATTCATCGGGAGTCATACTGTTGTTGAATTAATTAATGAAGGTTATGAAGTTATAGTTTTAGATAACTTATACAATTCTAAAGAAGTTGTGTTAGATAGAATTAAAACTATTACTAATGTAAGGCCAAAGTTTTATAATTGTGACATACTTGATAAAGATGGTTTAAGAAAGGTCTTTTCTGAAAATAAAATCGATGCAGTAATTCATTACGCTGGATATAAGGCTGTAGGAGAATCAGTTGAAAAGCCATTAGTTTATTATCAAAATAATATTGCAGGCAGTTTAAATCTTTATGAAGTTATGAATGAATTTGGCGTGAAAACTGTTGTTTTTAGTTCTAGTGCTACTGTATATGGAGATCCTGCAAGTCTACCAATTAAAGAAGATTTCCCATTAAGTACTACTAATCCTTATGGAACAACAAAATTATTTAATGAAAGAATTTTAGAAGATATCTATGCTTCTGATAATAGTTGGAGTATTTTATTATTAAGATATTTTAACCCTATTGGTGCACATAAAAGCGGACTATTAGGTGAAACACCTATTGGAATTCCTAATAACTTAGTGCCTTATATAGCTCAAGTAGCTACAGGGCAAAGAGACTTTTTACGTGTTTGGGGAAATGATTTTGACACTGTTGATGGAACTGGTGTAAGAGACTATATACATGTTGTAGATCTTGCGCTAGGTCATATAAAAGCTATTGAATATGCATTAAAACATAAAGGAATTGAGGCTATTAATTTAGGTACAGGAAATGGATATTCAGTTTTACAAGTTAGACAAGCATTTGAAAATGCATGTAAAAAAGAAATTCCTTATAAAATTTTTGATCGTAGGGCAGGGGATATAGCTTCTTGTTACGCTGATACAACAAAAGCTAAAGAATTATTAAAATGGCAAGCAAAATATGGTATTGATGAAATGTGTCAGGATGGATGGAATTTTTCTAAAAATAACCCTAAAGGAATAGAATAATTATCTATATATAATAACTATTCAATGTTATTAAAACTACAGATATTTTATAAATATATTTAGGATTTTATGTTTTTTAAGATTTATTTAAATGATTTATAATGTTTATTTTATATAATAAGGTTACTATAAGAAATTTAAAGATTAATAAGTTATAATGAAATAGTATGAAAATATTAACTTATTTAAATGTTTACTTATAAGATCTTTGAAAAGAAACATAAATATAAATTAATATAGTAATTAAACAAAAATATTTTAATGAGTCAATTTACTCTAAATATTTTTTTATTTTTAAAATAAATATTTTAAATTACTAAAACTTTAGAAAGGAAAAGATAACTATAATTATTTACTATTTACTATTTACTTTAGTTATAGATATTAGAATAATTGAAATGAAAATTGGTAAAAAAATACTTATTGGCTTAGGTATATTATTAGCTATAGGTATTATATATATAATATTCTTTATGAAAGCACCAACTGGTGATGGATTTAATTCTGGTGTTTCTATAGATATGGGAATGGAAGATGCTAGTAGTGATATTGTAGAAACTACCAGTGGTGTAATATATACAGGAAAAGTTATTCCTTTAGAATCTCGATATTATATGAAAGATGCTACTAAGGAATATAAAGATACATATGTAAATGAAAAAGATGAAGTATTAAAAGGTACTATTCTTTTTGACTACGTTTATGATTATTCAATAGATGCTCAAATAAAAGTTACTCAAAATAATTTTGTAACTCTTCAAGAACAACTGGATGATTATTATAGTAGAATACAAGAATATAAAGAGTGGCTTGAAGGAGTTGATTCTGAAGATACAGGTTATAAATCTTATTTAGAAAGTGAAATAATTAAAACTGAAGGATTAATTGCTCAAAATAAAGTTGATTGGATTAAAGCGGAAGAATCTATAAGAAAACTTAATGAAAGTAAAGATGATTATACTGTCAAATCAGAAATAGACGGAATTGTATATCAGATTATTGAAGATAATACAACTTCTTCTTTTAATACAAGTAGCGCTTATATAACAATTTATTCTAAAGAAAAAATAGTTAGAATTAATGTAAGCGAATATGAATATAATTTATTTAATGTTGGAGAAAAAGTTTCTGTTGAGATAGAAGGTCTAAATAAAACTTTTAATACTAACATAAAATTTAAAGATATATTACCAAATAATTTAGAATCAACTGAAACATCATATTATAATGTTGATATTACAATCCCAGATGAAGTTCCATATGGCTATACTGCAAAAATTACGGTGAGCAAATAATGAGCCCTACAATAATTGAATGCAAAAATGTAACTAGAATATTTAATCCAGGAGAAAATGAGGTTAGAGCACTTGCCGGAGTTAGTTTTAAGATTGAAAAAGGCGAGTATGTTTCAATTATGGGTAAAAGTGGAAGTGGAAAGAGTACCTTATTAAATACTCTTGGTTTACTTGATAATTTAACATCAGGACAATATATTTTAAATGGAAATGATGTTAGTAATTATTCTGAAAAAAAACTTACTAAAACTAGATTAAAATCTTTTGGATTTATATTTCAATCTTTTAATTTAATGAATAATATAACTTGTTTAAAAAATGTGGAATTACCAATGCTTTATGCAGGAATAAATGGTCAAGAAAGAAAAAAAAGAGCTTTAGAATTAATGGATAAGATGCAAATATTAGATCAAGCAAATAAAAAGCCAATGACCCTTTCAGGTGGGCAACGACAAAGGGTTGCAATTGCAAGAGCACTAGCTAATTCTCCTGATGTTATATTTGCAGATGAACCTACAGGTGCTTTAGACTCTACTACAACAAAAAATATTTTAAATTTATTAAAAGAATTACATCTTTCAGGTAATACTATTGTTGTTGTAACACATGATATAGGTGTTGCAAAAAGTGCAGATAGAATAATTACAATAAAAGATGGACTAATTGAAAGTGATGTGATGAATTTATGATTTTTGAGTACATTAAACTTTCAATAAATGAATTATTTAATAATAAGCTAAGAACATTTTTATCTCTTATTGGTATAGTAATAGGCGTTGCAGTTGTATTTACAATACTTTCTATTAATGATATTGCTAATGCAGCTATTTCTAGTGCGATAACTGGAACTAACGGTACTGTTAATATAAATTATACTTCCGATAAATCTGATGAAGAATCTAACTTGTATACTTCTTTTGCTTCTAGTTTTGGTGGTATTGGAGAAGTAAATTATAGATTTGATCCTGATGATACAGCTGAACTAATTAAAATTGATGGAATTAGTGATGCACTTCCTCATTATTCAAGTAGTATTAATGTTAGCTTGGATAGAAAAAATATAACTATGAATATTAAAAGGGATTCAGAAAACTTTATTGATTTTTATAATTTAGAACTTGTTAAGGGAAAATATATTAGAGATTATCCAGAAGATAAAAGAATGAGTATAGCAGTTGTTAGTGATAAGTTTATTGAAAATAGTATGAAGCTAACAATAGATGAGGCATTAGGTAAAACTATAAAACTTAATAATAAACTATTTACAATAGTTGGAGTTTCTTCGAGTAATAATTCAAATATTGATAATATTATTTTATTGTATGACAAAGCGTATGATACTATGTTTTCTTCTGGTTCTATACAATTTATGTCAATAAAGATTGATCCTGGTTATGATTTAAATGATACAACTGCTCTAGCAGTAGATAAAATGAATGAACTTCATAATACCACAAATACTAAAGATGGATATATACAAGAGGACTTGTCTTTGATAATATCCCAGATAACAAGTGTTACAAATATTCTATCAATTGTTATGAGTATTATAGCATCTATATCTTTATTGATTGCTGGAATAGGAGTTATGAATATAATGTTAGTTTCTGTTGTTGAAAGAACAAAGGAAATAGGTGTTAAACGTGCTATTGGAGCCAGTAAAGGAGCTATTTCTTTTCAATTTATTATTGAATCTAGTTTATTAACTTTACTTGGTGGTGTTATTGGAATAATATTTGGTATTACTGTTATTAAACTGGCACTTAATTTATTAGATATGAATCTTCCAATAAATATATCATATGTATTTTTTGCGGTAATATTTTCAATTTCATTAGGAATAATATTTGGATTTTTACCTGCTAAGCGTGCTGCCAATTTAAATATAATAGAGGCAATTCAAAGTGAGTAATAATTCACTTCCTTTTATATTAAAAAGATAAAGTATATAATATTTAAATATTGTATAATGACAATATTGAGGTGATCATTATTAAAAAAGGATATTTTAAAACTATAGTATTGATTTTTATTACAATCTTATTATTAATAAGTATTGTATTTTTAACAATCAAATATTTAAATGTTGATAATACAAATAATCTAAGTGAACCAACTTCATTACCTGAAGTTGGAAATCAAGAAAAACCAGAAGAGACTAAGGAACTTAGTGGAATTAAAATTGAATTAGCAGATTATAGAGTGTTTAAAATAGATGGTGTCCCATTTAATTTTGTGATTGCAAAAATTAGAGTAAAATCTTCAACAAACTCAAATATATCTTTAGAACATTTTATTAGTGATGAAGGTATTAAACTAAATGAAGTAAGTGAGTATGTAAATAAATTAGAAGGAAAATCATATTTTCTTGGTAGACAAAATGTTGTATTTGACTTAATATCTAATGATACTACTTTTTTTGCAAACATATTTATTCCTATATTAAATAAAACAGCAAATAAGCTTGATGTAAATATAAGTTTTGATGACCAGAAACTAAGTTTTGATTTAAATTCTCATTTAGCAGATCCTGAACTATTAATTTATAAAGCTGATGATATAATTACTGATGGAAAAACATATCAAATGAGTGTATCGAGCGCGTTTGATATTACAGGTGATACTATGAGTCAAACAATATCAGGTGTAACAAGTGAATACTTATTACCATCAACTGTTCAAGTATATGCATTTAATTTAGAAACTGTATCATTATGGGGTGATATTATAGAGATTGAAGATGCTCAATATATAACAAATGATAATAATATATTTGATGCATTAGATTCAAGTATACAATCAATGAAATTTTCTAATATTATTGGTAAAAAAATTACTGATAAAGATAAAGGTAGTTTATTTTTTATAGCATATAATCCAATAGATAATCCTGTAACTTATAAAGGAGTCTTAAAATTAAAAGTAAAGGGTTCTGATAATTGGATAGTAGTTGATGTTGACTTAAATTAGGAGGAAAGTAAATGATTAATAAAATAATTAAAATAATATTAAGTGTTTCAATTGCATTTACTTATCTTTTAGTTGTAAATAAGGAGAGTTTTGTTGTTAAAGCAGCAGTTGAATATAATCTTTATCCTATGCAATGTTCCTCATATGAGGTTTCTATTGTTAGTGATAATGGAACATTTATAAAACAAGCATGTTTTAATAACTTTGCAAGTGCAAAAGAGAAGATGTATTCATTAGGAAATGATGCTGTTGTAAGACACTATGCGAGTTATAGCCCAACAAAGATTATTGCAATGAGTTCCGGTGTTGCAGTTTCTTATCCAATGAGAAGTGGTAGCCCAACAGCAAATATATATCAATATATTAATAAACAAGGAAAAACAACTTATGTAACAAAGCATAGAGAATTTGCATATTTTTCAACAGACCAGTATGGAGATGTTGGAGATGGTATGGTTCATGTAAATGTTACAGGATTTGATGGATATATTGATTTGAAAAATGTAGATCTTGTTCCAACAAAACTTATTAACAATCAAATGCCTTTATATTTAGGAGGAAATGATACTACTGGTTTAAATGAACAGCCTTTTAATACAAGAGTGTACCAAGGATATTTTACTGTTAAAAATAATGGAAATTACAGAGATTTAATTTTTATAGCTCATAGTGGTTGGTCTAGTAATACTTGGCCTGCAAAATATGAGATTGTTGTTGGTCCTGCAGCTGATTGGATGAATACAAATGCTATTTACTATAGCTATAATGGTTATGATTTTTATAGTGATCAAAATTATAAAAATAAGGTTAATACATACTATAGTTATTACTTATTCTTACCATTAAGAAGTCAAAGCAATATACCTGCAGATGCATACAATAATTTTTTGTCTAGCAAAAGTATTAGTGGCAATTCAAAGCTTTACAATCAAGGTCAAACATTCATTAATAATCAAAATTCTTATGGTGTAAATGCTGCATTAGTTTTTGCTATGGCATGTCTTGAATCAGCTTATGGTACTAGTAATTTTGCGATGAATAGAAATAATTTATTTGGATGGTCAGCATTTGATTCTAACCCTAATGATGCAGCGTATTTTTCTAATATAAATCAAGCAATATATGAACATATGTCTATTAATCTAAGAGGATATTTAGATATAAATGACACTAGATTTTTTGGTATGCATTTAGGTAATAAGGGGTCTGGATTAAATGTAAAATATGCAGCTGATCCATACTGGGGTTATAAAATTGCTGGTATTGCATATCAGCTAGATAAAACCGCAAATAATTATAATGGACATCTAACTGATTCTAATAAATATAGTTTGGGTTTAGTGAATACTTATAATGTATCTGTATATAAAAATAATAATGTATCAAGTGGTGAACTATTTAAAACCGCTTATGGTTCAACTTATCAAATGAATTATATTGCACCTATTCTAAGTCAAGAAGGTAATTTTGTTAAAATTCAATCTAATAATGGAATTAGAAATAATGGTAGTCTTATTTATCATAAAGAATCTAATGTAATTCAACCAGGAGAAGTTTACCAATGGGATAAAAGTGTTGGCTTTATTGAAAATAAGTATGTTACAGGTATAAACACTTTAATTAACACCAATATTGGAAAAGAACCTACAGGTGAATTTGTTTTTGGTGTGACATCATTTGAGTTTAATGATCAAAAGCTAAGTATAAATGGAAAAGCATATATGCCTGGTATTCATGTAAATGATGATAATAAAGTAATACAAAAATTAGTGATATATGATGAATTATATAATGAAACTATTAGTAATCTAAATAGTAGTGTTAGTGATAATGATGTTGTTAGCTTTTCTAATGAAAATATAGATTTATCTAATCTTGACTATGGAAATTATTTCTTTAGCATAAGCACAGAGTATAGTACTTTGCCAGATAATAATAAAATAAACTATGTACAAAAAGTTGATGGTATTCCTCAAGAAGTTAAAGTCGATAAAAAAATATATTCATTTAAAATTGAAGATGAATATGTATTTATGACAATTAAAAAAGATGAGGAAATTATTATTCCTAGTGAAGAGCCAATTCCATCACCAGAACAAACTCCTTCACCAACACCAAGTTTGCCACCTAGTACAAATGTTACTATATTTAGACAAGCGATTGAAAAGTTTGAATATGTAGATGATACAAAGAGTTCTATAAGTATTAAAGGCCTAGCTTTTATAAAAGAAATGGATGCTAGTAAAGATGCTAATATAAAACATCAATTAATACTTACAAATATGGAAACAAATGAAAAAATTGTAATAGATGCAAATACAACTAGTTTAGATTCACCATTTAATATAAATGATGGATATAATTATTCTAAAATTGTATATGAAGCTTTAATAGATTTAAAAGAAATTCCTATAGGTGATTATACAATTAAGATTTCACTTACTAATGATAAGACTACTAAAGAATTGTTCCTAACAGATACTGATTTAAATAATATTCCAAATATTACAACTATAGAAAATAAAACTTATAGATTTACACAAAAACAAATGTATAGCTATAGATACGAGTTATCAGTATATGAAAAAAGTATTGATTATGAGTCTATTAATAAACCTACAAGAAGAGATTCTCTATTTGGATACGAAACTCTAAATATATCGGATAGTTTATTCAATATAAAAGGTGTATCTTGGATGTACAATGTCAATTATAAAAACATTAACCATATAAAATATAACTTATTACTACTTAGTAGTGATGGTACGATAAATAGATATCCATTAGAAGTAAAAAAATGTGTTGCAGATTATACTTCTATTCTCAATTCAAAATATGATTATAATAATACTTGTTTTGAAGGTGAAGTAGATTTAAGTATTTTAGATGATGACACTTACTTAGTATATTTAGAAAATATTAATGGTGACTATAAAGATATTATTGAGATATATGATATTAATAGTCCAGAATTTAAAGATATTATTGATGGAAATAATACGTATAGCTTGAAATTTAATAAAACAAGGTTTAGGTTAACACTTAGTAAAAAGATAAATTAATCTATAATCATACTAAAAAGAAAAGACGATTTATGTTAGCAGTTATGAACCGAACCCCAAATCTTGAACAAAGAAAAGGGGGTTTGGTTTTTAAATTGTAAAATTAATAAAAGAACAAAAGCTAGTAATTTATGAAAGAAGAAAAAATGGTGATACCGTAGTCAATCTATCTAACACCTATGGTATCAATACCAAGAATGTTAAATACTTAGTTAAATTAATTGATACCCAAGGAATAGATATATTAAGAACAGACAAAAAACGCTATTATTCTCTAGAATTTAAGCTAGAGATTGTTAATCGTGTTTAAATTAATTATGAAAGTGCAACATCAGTATCAATCGAAATTGGTCTTAGCTCAGATGGTATTCTTCATAATTGGATTAAAAAATACAAAGAAAATGGTTATAATGTCATTGAGAAGAAACGAGGCAGAACACCAATAGCGAAACCAGAACAAACAAAACTTGATAATTTAACATCTGAAGAAAAGATAAAAGAACTTGAGAAAAAACTACAATATGTAGAGGCGGAGAATGAATACTTAAAAAAATTGAGAGCTATAGTGGAACAAAGGAAGAAGCAAGAAAATCAGAAAAAGCAAAAGTAGTTTCTTCACTACGTCATAAATATCCTTTGAATATTTTATTAAAGATTTCTGGACTATCTAGATCTAATTACTACTTCTATGTTTCAAAAGAATATAGTGATATTAAAAATGATGAATTAATGAATGAGGTTTTAGATATCTACTATAAACATAAAGTACGTTATGGGTACCGCAGAATCACTTTAGAGCTTAATAACAGAGGGATTTTGGTTAACCATAAGAAAGTACTTCGTCTTATGAATAAGATGGGATTACATTTGATTATACGAAGTAAAAGAAAGTATTCATTATATAAAGGAACTGTTGGTAAGGTTACGGATAATCTTATTGAAAGAGATTTTGAAGTTAGCATGCTAAATGAAAAATGTTTTACTGATGTAACAGAATTTAATATTGAAGTAAAGAAACTATATCTTTTACCTATACTTGATGTATATGGTCGTTATATTGTTTCTTACAACCTTTCATCTACTTCTAGTCTTGATGAAGTAAAATTAATGTTGGAGTAATCTCTTAAGTTAAATAAAGATGTATCAGGATGGATATTTCATACAGATCAATGCTGGCAGTATCAGCACAACTACTTTGTGAAGACATTAGAAGAACATTCCATAAAACAAAGTATGTCTCGTAAAGGAAATAGTATTGATAATGGATTGATGGAGTGCTTCTTTGGGATATTAAAATCAGAACTATATTATGGTCAAGAATACAAATACAAGACAGTTGAAGATTTAAAAAGGACGATTATCCTTCGGGGATAACCATCCAATTAGTTTTACTTATTTGTCCTGCCTACTTGACAGGGAGCTAATCATAACACAAATCGTCTTTTTATTTTAAAATTATTATTGTCCAGAATATATTTCTATTTTAAATTTAGTTAGACAATCTATAGTTTGATCACTTAAATCAGAAGGTGTAATACTTTTAATAACTCCATTAAACGCATCAGGATTATCATCTCCCTCTACCTTAATAATTTCTATGTGGAAATCGCTAAATGCATAGGTAACATTACTTACTGCTTGATCATATGTCTGTCCATTAAATATACTAAGAGGCTTATATGTTGGTACTTTACACATTGCAGGAATAGTGGTAGGGGTAGGAGTTGGTTCTGGTTTTTTCCCGAGAGATATTGTTAAAGTAATAGCAGTTTGAGGATCAACTTTGGTATTAGCATCTATGCTTTGATATATTACAATACCAGTTTCATAAGTATCATTATAAATTGATTGTTGTGTTATTTTTAAGCCATCAACTTCACAATAATTAACAATACATGGTTTATAAATGCCAACATAATTTTTCACTGTTACTTGAGGCCCTTTTGAAACATTACAAGAAATAGCTTTTCCATTTAATGAACAACTAATAATATTACCACTAGAAATGTTATCACTATATTGTTCATTTTTACTTATTGAATATCCAGCGCCTATTGCATTAGCGTTATTAATTTGATTTGCAAGTTCTGAATAAGATTTGTTTACATAAGAGTTAAGATCAACTGTGTATTTACCTTTAGATACCACATAGTTTATTGAAGCTTTCAAACTATATGTACCTACATCATTTGAAATAATAATTCCACTTGATTTATTATCGTCATATCTTTCACTTTTACTTCCTAATGTTAAGCCTAAATTTGTGATATAAGTTTTAAAGTCATTTTCAGATGAACCAGCTTTACTTACAACACTTATTTTTTTAGGTACAGCTATTTTAATTGTAATCGTTGTTCCTGGTGCAACCATTGTAGTTGTACTTATACTTTTTCCAGCAATAATTTGAGATATTATAGTACCTTCAGCAAGATTAGATTCTTCATTATTTACTGTAACTCCAATTTTTGCTGATTTATTATAAGAAGCGTTAAGTTTACTAATATATGCATCAAATTCAGTTTTACTTTTATTAGTATAATTATCTACTGGAACTAGTCCTTTTGATATATTAAATGAAACACTTGAACCTTGAGCTATAGCTCCAGAACTAGGGGAATTACTTATAATTAGACCGCTTTGTATTTTACCATCATAAACATCGGTATATGTTGATTTTAATCCATTTTCTTTTATCCATGCTTCAGCTACTTCTTTAGTTTTACCACTAAAGCTAATTGCGCTAATTCCTTTACCACTAGATAGTGTAACTGTAGCTTTACTTCCTGTTAGTATTTTAGATCCAGCTGTAGGATTTTGAGAAATTACTTTTCCTTCAGGTATTGTGTTAGATGCTTGGGTTTTAAATGTCATTGTTATAGCATTAGTTTTTGCCCATGCTTGAATATTAGTTTTAGTATAATCTTTTAAATCAGGCATATCTATTTCAACTTTTGGAACTTCTTTTCCATAAGATATACTTACTAATATTAGTGCACTTCTTGCTTGATTATTATCTGTTACATTTAAGCTTACAAATTTTTCTTTTTCTATAGTATCTGATTGTACGTATTCAAATTCATAATTAGTAAATAAATTCTCTATAAACCATTCTTCTATTTCAACATGTGTTTTATTATTGAAATCAGGTATTAATACAATGTAATCAGGATCTTTCCCATCTGATACTGTAATGATTAATTTTTCATCTTTTAATGCTTCACCAGGATTTATAGATTGACTTATGATATAATCATCTTCAATTTCTTCATTATATTCATAAATATAATCATATGCGCTTTCTTCTAATTTGTTTTCACTAATCCAGGTTTCTACATCATCAATAGTTTTATCACTAAAATCAGGTACTACTATTTTTTTGTTGGATAATAGCATAAAAGTAAGTAATATTCCTACAATTACTATTAACGAAGACGCTAAAATAATTAATGCAAGAGTTTTTTTATTTTTCATGATTATACCTCAAAAAAAGTATAACATTTTTTTAATTTTTAAAATAGATTTTAAATTAGTAATAAAGTAATATTTTTTATTGTTTATGCTATTATAAATAAGATGAAGGAGAATAAAATGGATCAATTAATACTGCCGATTGCACAAGAATTAAAAATAAATGTTGCACAAGTTGAAAATACTTTAAAATTATTAGAAGAAGGAAATACGGTTCCTTTTATTGCTAGATATCGTAAAGAAATTACAAAAGAATTGGATGAAGAACAAATACTATACATTCAAAAACAATATGAATATCAAGTAAATCTTTTAAAAAGAAAAGAAGATGTAATTAGATTAATAGATACTCAAGGAAAATTAACTGAAGATTTGAAAAAAGAAATAATGGCTTGTGAAAAGTTATCTATGGTTGATGATATATACAGACCATATCAACAAAAACGTAAGACTAGAGCAAGTGATGCAATTAATAAAGGGTTAGAACCTTTATCAAAATGGTTATTAAACCTAAGAGAAAATGCAGATATAAATCTAGAAGCAAAAAAATATCTTAATGAAGAGGTCTTAAGTGTTGAAGATGCTTTACAAGGTGCAAAAGATATAATTGCTGAATTAGTAAGTGATAATGCAAAACTTAGATGGAGAGTACAAGAATCTATAATAAGATATGGTTTTATAGTTACAAAAAAACGAAAGAACGCAAAAGATGATAACTTAACTTATAAAATGTATTATGATCGTAGTGAAAAAGTAGCTTATATTGCAAATCATAGGGTAATGGCTATTGATAGGGCAGAAAAAGAAAAGGTAATTACTGTTACTTTTAATTACGATGTAGAATATTTAGAAAATTATGCGTTTAAAGGATTTATTAAGAATAAGGAATCTAGTGCTTATAATCTTTTAGTTGAAGCTATTAAAGATGGTTTAAATAGATTACTATTCCCAAGTGTAGAACGACTAATAAGAAATGATTTAAGTGAGAAAGCACAAAAGCAATCAATTGATATTTTTTCTTTAAACTTAGAAAAATTATTACTACAGCCTCCAGTTAAAAGTAGTTGTGTATTAGGCTTTGACCCAGCCTTTAGAACAGGTTGTAAGCTTGCTGTTATTGATGGTATAGGAAATTTAAAAACTATAGATGTAATTTATCCTCATGCTCCTGTTAGTAAAGTTGAAGAATCAACTAAAAAGCTACTAAAATTAATTAAAGATTATGATGTTAAATTAATAGCTATCGGCAATGGTACTGCAAGTAGAGAGTCAGAGAGTTTTGTTTCAAAAGTTATTAAAGATAATAATTTAAATATTAGCTATGCTATTGTATCTGAAGCAGGTGCTTCTGTATATAGTGCTAGTGATATAGCAAGAGATGAATTTCCTAACTTACAGGTTGAACAAAGATCAGCAATATCAATTGCTAGAAGATTATTAGATCCATTATCAGAACTTATTAAAATAGATCCAAAAAGTATTGGTGTAGGACAATATCAACATGACTTACCTAAAAAACAACTTAATGAAAGGCTAGATTTTGCGATATTGAAATCAGTTAATCTAGTTGGTGTAGATCTTAATACAGCTAGTAAAGAGCTTTTAATGCGTGTTTCTGGCCTAAATAAGTCTATTGCAACTTCAATTATTGAACATAGGGGTGAAATAGGTAAATTTAAAGATAGAAAACAGCTTTTAAAAGTTAAAAAGTTAGGATCAAAAACATTTGAACAATGTGCAGGATTTTTAAGAATAAGTGACGGTGATGAGGTATTAGATAAAACAGGAATACACCCAGAAAGTTATGATATTGCCAAAACTATTATGAAGAAATATCAAGTAAAAGAATTGGGACAAAAAATAGATGTAAATCTTGATGATCTAAGCAATGAGTTAAATGTCGATAAATATACCCTAAAAGATATAGTTGATACTATTAATCAACCTTTAAGGGACTATAGAGACAAATATGATGCACCTTTATTAAGACAAGATATATTAGAAATTAAAGATTTAAAAGTTGGAGATAAAATGTATGGCACTGTAAGAAATGTTGTAGACTTTGGAGCTTTTATTGACATTGGGTTACATGAGGATGGTTTGTTACATGTTTCAAAAATGAACAAAGCTAGAAACATACATCCAAGTGAGATTTTATCAGTAGGGGATGTTGTTCAAGTATGGATTAGTGATATAAACGTACAAACTCAAAAAGTTCAATTAAGTTTAATTCAAATATAAGATATAATGTTGTAGGAGGATTGTAATGAAAAATACAAAGTTAATAGTAGGGGACTTAGATGGAACTTTAATTGTTAAACACAATATGTTATCAAAAAGAAATAGAGATATTATTATAAAAGCAAGAGAAAAGGGTATTTATTTTGGAATAGCTTCAGGAAGACCTTTAGATGAGTTACATTTCTATAAGGATTGGGGACTTGATGAAGATTTTGATGTGGTTATAGGTTTAAACGGATGTCAATTAAAAGATAATGTTTTAAATACTGAAGAAAATTATTTCATTATGAAAAAAGAATGGATAAAACTAGCTTTAGATGTAATGAAACCTTTTAAATATAATCCCGTTATGTATATTGGTAATAAAATGTTGACTAACGAAATAACTGAACTTGTTATAAAAAGTGCTTCAAGTAGCAAAAAAGAAATAATAGTCGCTAAAGATGAGAGTGAATTCTATAAAGAAGATAACTTTAAAATAATGTTTAGAGTTAGTGAAGAAGATATGCCAATGATTGAAAAAGAGATATATAATATGGATTTAGGACCAATAAGAGCTTTTAAAACTCAATCTACCTTATTAGAATTCTCTAGTAAAGAAGTAGATAAGTCATTTACCTTACAAAAATTTTGTGAACATCATAATATTAGTGTTAATGATGTAGTTGCATTTGGAGATACTACAAATGATAATGGAATGCTAGAATGGGCTGGTGTTGGAGTTTGTATGGAAAATGGAAGTGATGACACAAAAGAAATCGCTGATTATATATGTAAAAGTGTTGAAGAAGATGGTGTAGCTCAATTTATTGAAGATTACATATTTTAAAAAGTTAAAAGCTAATTTACATATAAATATAGGATTATTAAAAAGTGGATAAATCTAATGATTAATTTCAGCCTTGTGCAGAAGTTAATCTTTTTATTTTCTCATTTAAAAACCGAACCTAATTATCTTTATTCAAGTTTTAAGGTTCGGATTATTATAGTCTTTAGATTATTTTATTCTAGTAAATGCTATAAAGTTCATTATTCCCATATATATTGCTGCTATACATATCAGTATATTGCCAAATAATATGAGATAAGAAACTTTCATTTGAATTCCATTAATTACTATTAGTACTCCAAATAAAACATATAGTAATGCTAGAGTTAGGTTTCTTTTTTTATCTTTTTCTGCAACCATAGCATCCAGTGTTGAAACTTTATTAGCTGGTTTAAAATTGCTTATTACAACTAAAGAAGGCAGAAAATGAGTTTGGTATCTATATTGTAAGAATACAGCGAGAATAATTGATGCAATGATACAATATATAAGTGGAATGTTAAAGTTTGCAGCTAATATTCCAGCAATAATAGAAATATAAAATCTATTTGAATATAGAGTATAGCTACTTTGATCTTTTTCTTGGATAATATATCCGTTTTTCTTTGACTTTACATATAATACATCTCTATTTTTATTATCTTTATAAATATTTTTACCAGCAATTATTTTTTTCTTTGTGCTCATAATTGAGCTTTTCCATTACAGAAAGTTTGAATAACAGAATAATCATCATCTAGTACAACAATATCTGCATCATAGCCTTCATAAAGCTTTCCTTTACGATTGCCAAGTCCAATTAATGTAGCAGGGTTTATAGTGCAAGAATTAAGTGCTAAATCAAATGGTACTTCTGCAATTTCTACAACATTTCTTAGTCCTTCATTTATTTTCATGGTAGATCCAGCTAAACTTTTGCTACCTGTTAAATGAGCACTACCATCAGGATAGATTTCTATTTCGTTTCCACCAAACAAAAATTTTTCTCCTACTTTAAAACCTTTACACATAAGGCCGTCAGAGACCATTAGAGTTTTATCAGGATTTTTTGTTCTATAAAGAATATTTACTGCTGCAGGAGTAGAATGATTAAGATCACATATAATTTCTCCATAAACATCTTTGAATCTAAATGCAGCACCAACAAGTCCGTTTTTTCTATGGTTAAACGGTGACATTCCGTTATATATATGAGTCATAGATTTTGCACCGTTTGCTACAGCCATTACAGCTTGTTCGTATGTTGCACCACTGTGTCCTAAGCTTACTGCAACACCATTATTTGAGCAATATTTTGTAAGTTCAAAATTATCATCATGCTCACTTGCTAGAGTAACTAATTTTATTAATCCTTTTGCAGCCTCTTGGTATTCTTTAAACTCTTTTACTGTTCCTTTTAAAATATGTTGCTCAGGTTGAGCACCTTTATATGCCATATCTAAATAAGGTCCTTCAAAGTGAATACCTAAAATTTCTGCACCTTCATAACCTTCTTCATATACTTGAACAACATTCTTTACTGCATCAGTTAATACTTGTTTGCTTTGAGTTATGGTTGTAGCAAGTAATCCGGTAACACCTTCACTAGGAATATTTTTTAGCCACTTTCTTAGGCCTTCTGGTTCTGCATCGTTTGTATCAAAACCATAGGCACCATGACAATGTATATCTATAAATCCAGGAACTATTCTTTTATCACCATAGTCTATGTCTACTTCTTTTTCTCCATAATCAAATATTGATTCTATCTTATTGTCTTTAATTTTTATTTGCGCAGGATAGAATTGATTTGCTAACCATACTTTTTTACTTTGAATAATCATAATTTACCTCCACTATTAATTATATTATAATCTAATATAATTATATCTTATATCTATTTGCACTTTTTAACTTATATTTTATGTAAATTAGTTATTTAATTGAAAAAGAACTTTTGATTGCTATAATTTGTTTGTATATGGAGGCAACAAATGACAATTTATAACTTAGATTCTAATGAATTAAAACAATTAGATGCAGCTCATACTGCATCTGAAATAAATCAACAACCTGAAACTTGGAAAAAAACAATTAACCAAATAAAATCTATGAAGGAAGAGATTAGAGAGTTTATTTCTTCAGTTTTAGATAGTGAAGATTATGATGTTGTATTTACTGGTGCTGGAACTAGCGAGTTTGTGGGAAATGCTCTTTATTCTGCAATCAATTTAAAAACCAACTTTAAGGCAAGATCTTATGCTAGTACAGATATTACTGCAATGCCTAAAAATTTTATTTCTACTACAAAACCAACTTTATTAATTAGTTTTGGAAGAAGTGGAAATAGTCCTGAATCTATCGGTGCAATTGATTCAGCAGAAGCTGTAAGTGATAAAATCTATAATCTATTTATTACTTGTAATAGTGAAGGTGCTCTTAGTAAAAGAGCAGAAAAAGAAAAAAATAGTTTAGCAATCAATTTAACACCAGAAACACATGATTTATCATTTGCTATGACTTCAAGTTTTACTAATATGTATTTAGCTGCATATTTAGTATTTAATTTGGATGATTTAGATAGTATTGAAAAAAGTTTAGAAGATATTATTAAATATAGTGAGACTATAAATAAAGAAGGATATAGTTATTTTGAAAATATTATTAAAGATTTTGATTTTAAAAGAATAGTATACCTAGGAAGTAATGTTCTTAAGGGAATTGCTCAAGAATCAGCTTTAAAAATGCTTGAATTAACTTCTGGAAAGATTGTTACCTTATTTGATACTCCTTTAGGATTTAGACATGGGCCTAAGTCTATTGTAGATGGTGAAACATTAACTGTTGTATATTTAAGTGATGATAACTATACTAGAGTATATGAGCTTGATTTAATTAGTGAAATGAGTCTTCAACGCAAGAATAATAAAATTCTTGTTATAAGTAACATTTATAATGAAGAAGCAGAAAAATTGTCTGATTACTATTATCATTTAAATGGAAGTAAAAAAGAAAACGTTGAACTTGCTTTACCTTATATAATGTGTGCACAACTCATTGCATTATACAAATCGATTTCGTTAGATATTACTCCCGACAATCCTTGTCCTAGCGGTGAAGTAAATAGGGTAGTTAAGGGAGTAACATTATATCCGTATAATAAATAGGAGGATAAATTATGATTGGAATAATTGTAACAGGACACGGGAATTTTGCGACTGGCTTAACAAGCTCTGTAAAACTAATTGCAGGAATGCCACAATATTATGAAACTGTAGATTTTATACAAGAAAATTCAGTTGATGAATTAGAATACAATTTGAATCAAGCTATTGACAAATTAAAAGATTGTAAAGATGGTATACTTATATTTACTGATTTAGTTGGTGGTTCTCCATTTAAAACTTCTGCAGAGTTATCAGTAAAAAGAGAAGAAAATATAATTGTCTTAAGTGGTACTAATCTAGGAATGCTAATTGAAACTTCTATGGGTAGAGGTTTTATTAGCGATGTAAATACATTAGCTGATATGGCAGTATCAACAGGTAAATCTCAAGCTATGAAATTTGAAATGGCAGTTCATACAGAAGAAGAAACAGATGGGATATAAAAAGATGCAAAGTGAAACGAGGGTAATGAAAAAGTAATCACTTTATACAGTTAAAAACAGAAGATTTATAAAATAATTTAATATTTCTTCTGTTTTTTAATGGTTTCTATTTTTATAGACAAAAAGGTGATGATTATTATTCCATAAGTTTTATAATTCGTTTCATATTTGTTAGAAAGAACGTTGTAGCCCCTTGTATATTCATACCTAAAAGCCCACTTGTTTGTGCGGCTCCATAATTATAATTATGTTTTATCTCTGCATTCTTGGCTTCTATCTTATAGCACTCTTTATATAATTCTTTATATTCATCACTTTCAATATACTTCATTTGTTCTAGATGCTTTGGATCTTTAATTTTTAATGAGTAACTTTTTGTTTTAGCGCCTTCTTTATAACAGCCTTCTTTATGAGGACATACCTTACATTTCTCTACATCAAAAAAATATAATTCTACTTTTGTATTAATTCCATTTTTATCTTTTTTACTTCCTCTTTTTACTTTCCTAATCGCCATATGTCCTGCTTTACATACATACATTCCAGCATCTTTGTTAAACTCAAATTCATCCTTTTTACTACGAGTTCCATGTGTTACACTTTTGCTTAATTTAGAAGCTAATGTGATTCCTTTTTCTTCTGTGTATTCAAGATTGTCTCTTTCTGAATATGCTCCATCTCCTATAGCTGCCTCAACTTTAATTCCTACCTCTTCACTTTTTTCTACTAAGTATTGTAGCTGTTTACCATCATGTTTTTCTCCACTTGTGATTGTTGCGGCTACTATTATTCTTTCTGGAGTCATTGCAATGTGTGATTTATAACCAAAGAAGTTTGTATCAGCACTTTTGTGTCCTATTCGTGCTTCTTTGTCTTTTGCATATTCTTTCTCACTATTAATATCTTCAATACCTTCACTTAGATAAGATAATCTATTATTTACTTCTTCACAGTTTTCAAATCCTCCTTCTTTCTCAATAACATCAATGAGTTTGCTTGAATATTCTATGGCATCTTCAAGTAATCCTGTTAATTCTGTTTTTGTTGGCATCTTTTCTTTCATTGAAGGATCAAGTGCATATACTGCTTTACGTAATTCTTTAGCTCTTTTTAATAAATCTTCACGTGCTGATACATGGTTATATCTTGATAGTGTATGTGTTGAATCTACTATTAGTTTATTCTTTGCATTAAGTACACCTTGTTCTAAAGCTATCTCAACTGTCTTAGAAATCATTAAATCTAATAACGATGTATCTTTTAATCTCATTCTTCTAAATTTTGTTAAAGAACTTGGATTAATGAAATTTGTTTCTTCTGGATTGTATCCTAGAAAATACTTTATTTCCATATCTGTTTTTGTTTTACGTATTAAATCTACATCAGATAATTTACTTGCGCTTTTAATTAACATATATTTCATCATACGAATTGAATCTTCTGCTGGTCTACCCATAGTATCTGAATAGTTATTTTGTAATTCTTCATAAACAAAAGAAAAGTCTACTAGTTCATTAAGTTGCCTCCAAAAGTTATCTTTGTCAATAATAAGGTCATATAGACTAAAATAGGGACTAAATATGCTTGTTTTCACACTTAATCCCTTTTATATTTTCTTGTTGTTTTATACCGACTTTTTCAGTACCCTCAAGTGAAACGCATCTTTTTTTTATTCATATATTTTTTTAGAATATTCACTAGGTGTAACTCCAAATTTTGCACTGAATAATCGCGAGAAGTAGTGTATGGAAGAGTATCCAAGCATATCTGCTATCTCACTAAATGAATACTGTCCTTTTTTAATAAGCATTTTACTATTAGATAACTTAATTTCATTTATATATTGTTTAGGTGATGTATGTAAATTTTCTTTAAATAATCTTTGAAGATAAGTTCTACTTATTGAAAACTCTTGACTTATATCTTCTACAGTTAAAGGGCCATAAATATTATTATGAATATACGTTACAATTTCTTCTAAAAAATTATTTTGAAAATGTTGCGTAATTGGGATAGTTACCTTATCTTGATTTTTTCCGAGTGCTTCAGTTTGCAGTAGTTTTAATAGTAGGGTATTTAGCGTAACAACTAGTAAATCTTCAGAATAAGCTAAAGAATTATTAGAATTTCTAACAAAATCATCAATGATGGATTTTTGTTCTTTTGTTACATTGAATACTTTATTAAGTAGATGATCTTTACTTACACCTGTAGCCTCAAATATTACTGTTAGATAAGAACATGATTCAGGTCCTATTACAAATTGACTATGACTTTGTCCTGGACCATAAAATATACATTGATTTGAACTTAATATATATTTTTGACCTTCTATAGTTGTTTGTAATGAACCATTATCTACATATGTTAATTCATATAGATAGTGCGTTTCACCTGGAAACACATAGTTAGGACTTTTTACAACATAATAATAAGCGATTATATTTTCAACTTTTGTTTTTAATTGTATATTATCAAAGGTTTTAACTTCTGGTAAATTATATATTTGCATAACTCCACTAGGATTATAATATATGTCATAGCAAATTACAGTTGTCATTGGAACAATAGCAAAATACATTCCTTTTTTTATAGAAATATTTCTATGTATTGCAAATAGTTGTAATTCATCAAGTTCAGGATCTTCGCTAATTACTAACATTGCCATTCCTTCTAATGGACTAATATAAACAGTATGGTCATAGGATTTTAGTAAATTTACTTGATGATTATCAGTGATAAATCGTTCAAATGATAAAGAATGTTTACTAAATGTTTCAGAAATTTGACCAAACTTTAAAAAGTTAGCACTTGTTGTTTTATTAAACATAGTTTAAAATTTACCTCATTTCATCAAAATAATATCATAAATTTCACAAAATAAACACAAATTAGTCATAAAATTCAAATTGGTTTTAATAAGTGCAAATTATAGACTAAAAAATCCAAATAAAAAATTAGTAAAATTATTTATGATATATTATAGATAACAACGAGTTTGTTGTCCTTAGTTGAAGGGGAGGAGAGTAAAATGCCAAACATAGTATTGACTCGAATCGACAATCGCCTAATTCATGGACAAGTAGCTACACAATGGTGCACTTCTATAGGTGCTAATTTGATACTAGTTGCTAATGATGATGTGGCAAACAATTCTCTACGTCAAGGTTTAATGGATATGGCTGCTCCTGCAGGAGTTGCTACAAGATATTGGTCTATTCAAAAAACAATAGATAATATCCATAGAGCTAGTGACGCTCAAAAAATCTTCATTGTGTGTGAAAGCCCAATCGATGTTCTTAAATTAGTTCAAGGTGGTGTCCCAATTAAAAAAGTAAATATCGGAAACATGCATATGGCAGAAGGTAAACGTCAAGTTGCTACTGTTGTTGCTGTTAACGATGAAGATGTGGCTGCTTTTGAACAATTAAGAGATTTAGGTGTGGAACTAGAAATTAGAAAAGTTCCTACAGAAGGCACTGAAGATGTTTCAAAACTTTTCAAATAAAGGAGGAAAAGAACAAGTATGATAGGTCCAATTCAGATAGTATTGATTCTAATTGTTACTTTTATTGCAGCAATTGATCAATTTAACTTTCTTGAGTCACTTTATCAACCTATAGTAATGGGACCAGTTGTTGGTGCTATTTTAGGGGATGTTAAAACAGGACTAGCTGTTGGTGGTGCTTACCAATTAATGTCAATTGGTAGTATGCCAGTAGGTGGTGCTCAACCGCCAAACGTTGTTGTTGGTGGTATTATGGCTACAGTCTTTGCTGTAGTTAGTGGGTTAGATGTAAACGCTGCGTTAGGTGCTGCTATTCCATTTGCTTTATTAGGGCAATATGGAGTAACATTAACATTTACATTTATGTCAGGTTTAATGGCAAAAGCTGATGCTGAAGCTGCAGCTGCTAATCCTAAAGGAATTGAAAAACTAAATTACTTTGCAATGATTTTACTAGGTTCACTATTTGCAGTTGCTACTTTAATAGGTGTATTAAGCATTTCTAACCCTGCAGTTTCTGAATTTATTGGTAGTTTACAAGGAAACTGGATTATGGGTGGCTTAAGTGCTGCTGGTGGTATGATGCGTTATGTAGGATTTGCTGTATTAATGCGTATCATGTTAGCTGATGACATGTGGGGTATTTATTTTGCTGGATTTGCTTTAGCAGCTATACTTGGTAGTGCTGGTTTAGGTGGTCCTGCATTAGTTCTTGTTGCTTTTGTAGGTATTGCTATTGCTATTTATGATTACAACATGAACGTAAAAATTAAGAATATGGGTGGAACTGGAGGTGCTTCTGATGGAATCTAATGTAAATACTTATAAAGATTTAACGCCTGCACGTCCACTTGATCGTGCTACATTAAATAAAATGGTTTTAAGATCATTATTCTTACAAGGTTCATTCAACTACGAAAGAATGCAAGCTGCTGGTTGGCTATATGGTATTCTTCCAGGATTAGAAAAAATTCATACAAATAAAGAAGATTTAAGTGCTTCAATGGAACATAATCTTGAGTTCTTTAATACTCACCCATTCTTAGTTACATTTGTTATGGGTATTGTGTTATCACTTGAGCAACAAAAAGCAGATATTCCTACAATCCGTGCAGTACGTGTTGCTGCTATGGGCCCATTAGGTGGTATTGGTGATGCTATTTTCTGGTTTACATTAGTACCAATTGCTGCAGGTATTACTGCTAATATGGCTATTTCTGGCAATATTGCTGCTCCAATTTTATTCCTAATTATATTTAATGTTGTTCAATTTATTGTAAGATATTGGTTAATGTATTGGTCATATGATCTTGGTACAACTGCAATTGAACTACTTACAAAAAACGCAAAAGAATTTACACATTCAGCTAGTATGCTAGGTGTATTTGTTGTAGGTGCTTTAACAAATAACTATGGTGCAACAACTACAAAAATAGTATTCCAATCAGGTGAAGTATTCACTGAAGTTCAAGGTATTATTGATGGCGTTTTACCTCAACTAATTCCTTTAGTTCTTACACTAATTCTTTATTTCTTAATCAAGAAAAAAGGATGGTCTACAATTAAATGTATAATGCTATTGCTTGTTATTGGTATTGTTGGGGCTGCATTTGGTATATGGGGTGGAGATTACACACCACTTATCCAATGGTATCCTACAATCTAATAGTTCGAAAAATACTCTAAACCTTCAAAAAGAGACTTTATTATGATAAGGTCTCTTTTTATATTATTATATTTTTAAATAGATATACTAAAAAATATAATTGAAATAACTATTAAAGTTTAAAGAAAATCCAGTCAGCATATTGCCAACTGGACTATAATGATTTTTGATATTTTGAGTGTCTACTTGACAGGAATCCCGATCAAAAACTGCTACTTTTATGTATATTATTTATTAATTGTATAAGTATTTGAATTAATATTTTTTATATCCACAATTTATCTTGATGTGTTGCTTGTAAATATTCATCAATAGTATTTATAACTCTATCTATAATTAAATCTTCAGGAGTATTTTTAATTAAGCCATCCCTTACTTTTGTGTATTGAATAGGCATAAATTGACTAAGTAAATTTAAAGGTACACCATTTTCTAGATTTTTTAATAAAATATTAATTGAATTACTAACATCTACTGTAGGTATATAATATCTTGATCTATCAGAAAATGAATATTTTCTTTTTAAAGCAATCTCTTGGGCTGTTCCATGATAATGTTTTTGCCAATTTTTAGGATTTTCTAACATTGCTGTATCTAATACATCCATAAAATTACTTTGAATTGTATCAGTATCTTTAAACAATTCTTTTTCAATAAATGCAAGTGCAAATAGTGCTTCTCTTGCTGCGAAGGTTAGTCCTGGTCCAACTTTTAGTATTCCTACACCATCTTCAATAAGTTCTCTTAATGCTTGTTTTGTTTGATAGTCTGTAGAATGTCCTTCAAAAACAATATTGTCATATTCTTTAATAGAGTTCATTAAGTCTTTTGCTTTTTCTCTATCATATTCTGTACATCCTGCATCTTTTTCTTCTACTCCTGGTTGAACAACTAATGCTATTACATTATCCCAAGCATCATTTAATCCTCTATTTTTAAATGCTTCTTCAAATGTATTATATGTTGCTTTAAAATCTTCTATTTTTGTTACTTGGACACCCTCATCTACTACTGCTACAGAACCTCCTGGAATTGGAACTTCGCTTCCTACTATATAAACTGGTGAAGCTGCATCATTATTTTTCTTTAATAATTGTTGATATGCATCTTCAGCAACTTTAGCTAGTTTAGCTCCTCTGTTTGCAATTACTTGAGTTGATAAAGGAATACTTGTATCATCATCGTTTAATCTCATAGAAGTATCTATATGTATTTTTGTATAGCCAGCAAGTACATATAACTCAATAAGTTTACTCGCTTCTTTCATTGCTTCTTCTTCATTTAAATGAGTCCAGGTCAGTGGTCCTAAATGGTCTCCACCTAATATAATATTTTCTAATGGATAATTTTCTTCTTTTGCAAGTTTATAAACAAAATTTTTAAAATCTTCTGGTAACATGTTTGTATATCCACCATATTGATTAACTTGATTACTTGTAGCTTCAATAAGAACGGGTGTTTTTGTCTGCAAACCTCTTCTTAATGCAGCTTTTAAAACAAATTCATTTGCACTACAAACTGAATATATTCCTGTTGGATTATTTTCTTTTTGTAATTGTACTATTTTTTTTAATTGATGTTTTTGCATTTCATACCTCCTAATTTATAATATCATGATTGATTAAAAAAAATCGGTTCAAAATTTATACTTTTTAGTTTAAATAGGATACTTATAAGGTTTTTGTATTATTTAATGGAGGTAATTAAATGCTTGTAAAAGAACTACCTATAACAGAAAGACCTAGAGAAAAAGCTTTAAAGTTTGGAATACATTCACTTAGCAATAGAGAATTATTAGCCATTCTTATTAGAAATGGATATCAAGGCAAGTCTAGCTTAGGTATTGCTGATGATATTCTATTTAGTTGTAATGGAATTGGAAATCTTTCCAGTGTAGATTTAAATGATTTATTAAAAATTAAAGGTATAAAAAAAGTTAAAGCATTAGAAATCTTAACGTGTATTGAAATAGCAAGAAGAATTGCTTTTGAAGAGGCATTAACTGTAGATGTTATAGATGAACCTAAAGCAATTATTAATTGGTTAAACAAAGAAATTGGTTTTAATAAACAAGAAAATTTTATGGTAATATATTTAGATATTAAAAATCGAATAATAACTTATAAAATTTTATTTAAGGGAACTATTGATCATAGTCTAGTACATCCAAGAGAGATAATAAAAGAAGCACTTTTGGTATCTTCTAGTAAGATAATGTTAATTCATAATCATCCTAGTGGAGATCCAACTCCTAGCCAAGCAGATATAAAAATGACAAAGCAGGTAATTGAAGCAACTTCTTTAGTTGGAATAAATGTATTAGACCATATTATTGTAAGTAGTAATAGATATTTTAGTTTAGCACAATCGAAACTTATGTGAATTTTTAAATAAAATGATAGAATTATATTATAGTAGAAGGAGTAACATGAATTTAATTAAGAAAACATTAGATTATTTTAAGAAAAGCTCATTTAATTCTAATTTAATTAAGTTAATTTTAATTTTATTAGTTATATTATTATTAAAATTAACTGATAATGTGTGGATGAGCATTATTAAAAAGTTAATTCAAATTTTCTCTCCATTTGTAGTTGGTTTTTTAATTGCGTTTATTATTAGACCTATAGTAATAAATTATGAAAAGAAAAATGTTTCTAGAAAATTTACAGTTTTTATTATCTTTTTTCTTGTATTTTCTATTGTTATTATAATTTTATTAAATTTAATACCATCTATATATTCAAGATTATATGGTTTTATTAATTCTTTAATTACTGGAGTAAATTGGCTTTATGATTTTTATCTAAATTCTATAGATAATCCTCCAAATATTATTTTAGATAGTTTTATTCAAGAACTTATTGTTATATTAAATGATACTAAAACTTGGCTTCCTAATATTACGATAATGATACCTCAAATATTTTCTTATTTAGTTAAGTTTATTACTAACTCTATTTTTGCGATAGTAATAGTAATTTATATGTCACTTACTTGGGAAAAGATTGCTGGTGTTATTGAAGATATCGCAAGTAAAATTAGTGAAAAGCTTCCGAAATATTTATATGTAGCAAGTTATGCTTTTAGTGAGTATGTTAGAGGTTTATTTATATTAATGATTATTAAATTTATAGAATATTCTATATTGTATTATTTGATAGGGAGTAAAGACTGGTCTATTATAGCGCTTCTTACTGCTTTAGGACTTGTTATACCTTATTTTGGTGCCACTATTGCAAATGTTGTTGGAATTTTAACTGCACTCACTTTACCAACAATTAATATATTTATTTTAATTGTTGGTATAGTAGTTTTATCATTTGTTGATGCCTATATAATCGCACCAATTGTTCACTCAAAAAATAGTAAAGTAGAACCATTATGGACATTATTTTGTGTGTTTGCAGGTGGGGTGTTACTTGGCCCACTTGGTATAATGATTTCTATTCCATTGTTTATGAGTATAAGAGTAATTTTGAAAGTATATAAGG
This sequence comes from Erysipelotrichaceae bacterium, assembly GCA_012513225.1. Lineage (GTDB taxonomy): Bacteria > Bacillota_I > Bacilli_A > Erysipelotrichales > Erysipelotrichaceae > UBA9076. Next base: position 80,281 of record JAAZCQ010000004.1, on the reverse strand, counting down.
AAGAAAAAAGAAAATTAACAAATTAAAAATACGTGTGTGATATGATATACTTTATAAATATTAAGAGAGGTTTTTCAGCATGAAAAAGAAAATAATATCTTTGCTGGTTACTATATTAGTTATGTTTTCAATTAGTGGATGTGCCGCAACAAATACTCAAATCGCATATACCGTATATCCAATTGGCTATATAATTCAAAGGCTTGCAGGGAATACAATTAATTCAGTAACTATTCAAAATAATACAATAGTTCAAAGATCTGAAATATTAAGTAATTATGATGAAATTTTATCTAATTCTTCTATTTTGATAAATATAGGTCAATTAGAACCATATTTAAGTGTATATAGTACTGAAATTTCAAAGTTAATAGACAAAAGATTAGATTTATCAAATTTAAATGCTATTTATACATTTAAAAGATATACACCAATAATTACAGACGAAGAGGTTACATACATAGAAGGTCCTTACTATAAAGGTGAACTTTTTGAAATGATAGACACTAATACTAAGGATTTATTTTTATGGCTAGATCCAATTGCAATGCTGAGTATGTCTAAGGATATTAAAGAATATTTAATAACAACATACCCTGATGATAAAAATATTTTCGAAGAAAACTATAAATTATTAGAAACTGATTTAGTTAGAATTGATGCTGCATATCAATCTTTAGCCACAAAAGTTGCTTCAAGTAATAAAGAGATTAAGTTTGTGAGTATGTCAGCTAGCTTTGGAAATTGGCAAAAAACATATGGAATACAATTATATCCAGTAATATTATCTAAATATGGTGCATTACCTAATGATGAACAATTAGAAATTATTAAAAATAGAATCATAGCTGATAATGTACAATACATTGTTTATGAACCAAATATGACTTCTGATATGATTGCGTTATTTAATCAATTACAAGAAGAACTAAATTTAACTAGGGTAGAGCTAAGTAATCTTAGTAGTTTAACAACTAGTCAAGAAAGTGAAGGAAAAGATTATCTATCGATAATGTATGAAAATTTAAGTGTTTTAGAAACAATGGCAATTGAGAAAACAAGTTCTATAACTCCAACTGAAGAGTTAGAAGAAGAAATAGAAGAGGAAAATATTGATTTGGATGATGTAGAAGAAAATCTTGAAGAAGAGGAAAAAGACGGAAAAAAAGAATAGATTAATACGGTTAAACTAGATTATTTGACATTCAAATTTTTCAATATTATATTTATGTTATTATGAAGTGATTTTGTATGAATAGTTTTAGTTATTTTAATATATTTACAAATAGTAATTATAGTTTTGTTAATTTATCTATTAGCTTTTCAAAAGCTTTATATCGATGTTTGTTTTAGTTTTTAAATAAATATTTATGGGGGGTTTGTATGAAAAGTCCGTTAAGTTACCAAATTAGTGAATATGATTGTGGTCCAGTTACTATATTAAATGCTTTAAACTATTTATTTGATAGAGATAAAATATTACCTGACTTAATAAAAAATATATATAAATATACTTTAGATAAACATAATAAAAAAGGAATTCAAGGAATGTATGGAACTTCTAATTGTTCTATTGTTTTTTTATGCCAATATTTGAATCATTATAGTGAGCAAGTAAACTTTAATTTAAAATGTGAATTATTATCTTGTGAAGAAGTATATATAAATTCTAATGAAAAAATTAAACATTGTTTAAATAATAATGGCGTTGTCGTGTTTAAATGTATATCAGGTGTACCTCATTTTTCATTATTAACTGACATAAAAGACGATGATTGTTATATATTTGATCCTTATTTTAGAAAAAGAGACTTTAAATTAGATGGAGTTTCTATGTATAACGATCCATTTAAAGCTAATAGAATCGTAAAAAAATATGTATTAGATAATGAAGGTGTAAGTGATTATAATTTAGGTAAAGTTAAAGATAGAATTGCACTTTTGATGTATAATACTTCTTGTCCTAAAAAAAAGGATAGGAGGTAATATAATGAGTGAAGTTATTCTTCAGTTAAAAGATATTAAAAAAAGTTTTGATGGTCTAGAGGTACTTAAGGGTATCTCTTTAGATATAAAAAAAGGTGAATTTATCACTTTATTAGGCTCAAGTGGTTGTGGGAAAACTACAACCATTAGGATAATTGCAGGGCTAGAAACAGCCGATAGTGGCAGTGTAATATTAAATGGGAAAGATATTACTAATTTTGAGCCAAATAAAAGAGATGTTAATACTGTATTTCAAAACTATGCACTTTTTCCAAATATGAATGTTGAAGAAAATATAGGATATGGTTTAAAAATAAAGAAAATATCCAAAAGTGAAATAAAAAAAGAAGTTAAAGAGGCTTTAAACCTTGTACAGCTTGAAGGCTTTGAATCTAGAATGCCTGATAGTTTATCTGGTGGGCAAAAGCAAAGAGTTGCGATTGCTAGAGCAATAGTTAATAAACCTAGCGTTTTGTTGTTAGATGAGCCATTAGGGGCTTTAGATTTAGTTTTAAGAAGACAAATGCAAGAAGAATTAAAAAGAATACAAAGAACACTAGGAATAACATTTATTTATATTACTCATGATCAAGAAGAAGCATTAAATATGTCTACTAGAATCGTTGTAATGAATGAAGGTTTATTTGAACAAATTGGAACACCTAATGAAATATATTATAGTCCTAAAACAAGCTATGTTGCTTCATTTGTTGGAGAAACAAATATCTATAGAAAAGATGGAAAAACATACGCTATTCGTAGTGAAAATGTAAATTTAAATAATGGAGATTTAAAATGCAAAGTAATAGAAAAGTCTTTTATTGGTGGTCAATCTAAAGTTAAATATCTACTAGAGGATAATCAAATAATCACATCAAGTCATAATGGAATGGATGTACTTGTATCAGTTGGAGATACAGTCTTTATAGGGTGGGATAAGTGTGTACAGGTTGAGGTAATTGACAATGAAAAATAAAAAACTTGGTCAATGGCTTTTAAGATTACCAGTTTATCTCTATACAATTTTATTTGTTATCTTTCCTATAGTTTATATGTTTATTCTAAGTTTTTTAACAAAAGCTCATACTTGGGGATTTACGTTTAATTTAACATTAGATAATTATCGTAAAGTATTCAGTAGTTTTTATATGGGTATTTTTTTTGATTCATTAAAATTAGCTTTTATAACTACATCATTAGTATTATTGATAGGCTATCCATTTGGATATTTTATGGGTAGATTAAATGACACATGGAAAAAAAGGTTATTAATTTTAATAATGATTCCATTTTGGACAAGTGGTTTAATTAGGTTAAATGGATGGGTTATTATTTTTAGAAGTAATGGTGTACTTGATAAAATTCTTATGTTTTTTAATATAATAGATAAACCACTAAAATTACTTTATTCATATCCAGCTGTAGTAATTGGGATGATCTATTTCTTATTACCATTTATGATACTTGCGGTTTATTCAAGTGTTGAAAAAATGGATTGGTCTTTAGTTGAAGCTGCTAGAGATTTAGGAGCAAGTAAATTTGAAGCTTTTAAATCAATAACGCTTAAACAAACAATGCCAGGAATTTTAAGTGGTATTGTACTTACATTTGTACCTAGTATGGGATTATTTTATGTTGCAGAAATACTTGGAGGAAATAAAATCGTATTAATAAGTACTGTTATTTCTGAACAGCTTACTAAGGGTAGAAATACACCTTTTGCTGCAGCTTTAAGTGTTATATTAATGCTATTAACATCTTTAATACTATCTTTATATAAAAAATTTTCTAAAACTAATGAATTGGAGGGATTATTTTGAAAAAACTTTCAAAAAAAGCTATTTTATTTTTAGTTGTAGTAACAATTATAAATTATTTACCAATAATTCTTACCGTTGTTTATTCATTTAATTCATCAAAAATATCTTCTGTTTGGGGTGGAACCTCAATTGTTTGGTATAAGCAATTATTTAATGATAATGACTTAAGAAGGTCTTTAATAAATAGTTTAATAGTTGCATTATTCAGTTGTAGTTTTGCAGTAATTATTGGTACCAGTGCAGCATTAGCAATGCGTAAGACTAAACTTTTTTTTGATAATATGATATCTTATTTTTCTACATTACCAATAATGATTCCAGAAATTATATTGGGAATGGCATTTCTTGCTGTATTTTCTTTTTTTAAAATGCCGTTTGGATTTATTACATTAATTATTGCTCATACATCATTTTGTATACCATATATATTTATGTTAGTAAGATCAAGACTTATTGGAATGGATCCCTCATATGAAGAAGCAGCAAAGGATTTAGGGGCTTCATCTTATGAAACATTTCGTGATATTATTGTTCCATATATATTACCCGGAATTTTATCTGGAGTGTTATTGTCATTTGCGATGTCTTTTGATGATGTAGTTATTTCTATATTTACTACTGGACCAACTGTAAATACTTTAGCAATTAAAATATATACAAAAATGAAAACAGGTGTAACACCGGAAATTAATGCTTTGGCTACAGTAATATTACTAATCAGTGTAATTTGTATATTTTTATTTGAAATTATTAATAAAAAGTCTACAAATAAAACTCAAACTAGATATTAGTTAAAAAGAAAGGGATGAAAATGAAAATATTAAAAAAATTTGGTTTATTAGTATTGCTTAGTACACTTATGCTAAGTGGTTGCAGTTCTTCAAATACCACAACTGATTCAAATAATGATTCTTCGATGCCTTTGAAAGGAACAACATTAAATTTATACACATGGGATGGAATGTTTCCACAAGAGGTTTTAGATGGATTTACTAAAGAAACTGGAATAACAATTAATTATTCAAATTTTGATTTTGATGAAACTATGTTAGCGAAACTTGAAGAAACTCAGGGTAAAGATTATGATTTGGTTATAGCTGATGATTATATTATTGAATTAGCAATAGAACAAGGTCTAGTACAAAAATTAGATAGGACAAAAATTTCTACAATAGATAATATTAATCCAATTTATGAAAATGAATTCTATGATCCAAACAACGAATATACACTACCTTATGGTGCTGGAATACCTTTAATTGTTTATAATCCTGATGAAATTGATTTTGAAATCAATGGATATAGTGATTTATGGAATCCTAAATTAAAAGATAATCTTGCAATTATTGGAAATTATAGAGTAATAAATGGAATTGCATTAAAATCATTAGGATATTTATTTAATACCAATGATTTAACAGAAATAAAAGAAGCTGGAGATAAGTTAAAAGAGCTAGCACCTAATATAAGAATTATAAATGATAGTAATTTACAAGACTTCTTAATAACAGGTGAAGTAAGTGTAGCATTTATGTATACATCTCAAGTTAATCAAGCATTATTAACAAATCCTGATTTTAAAGTTGTATATCCAGAAGAAGGTTTAGGCTTTGGTATTATGGCAGCATTTATTCCAAGCCAAGCGCCAAACGCTGATGCAGCTTATGCATTTTTAGACTATATTAATAGACCAGAAGTTGCAGCAAAAGGATTTGAGTGGTTAGGATATTTTGTTACAAATAAAGCTGCTGAAGAATATATCTCTGAAGAAATGAAACCATTAATTATATTGCCTGAAGATAAATATGACTTAATTGAAAAAGGTGAAATAATACAAAATGTTGAAGATGATGCTTTAGAATTACATACTCAAATATTTGCAGAATTTCAAAAAGAAACTAAATAAGCCAAGCAATCTTGGCTTTTTTAATGCAATAGTATGATAAAATTAGCTTGGAGGAATTTTATGAAAACAATGTTACTAGTTGATGGATATTCCATGTTGTTTAGAGCTTTTTATGCAACTATGTATGGAAGAATGATGAGTACAAAGAAGGGGATTCCAACAAATGCTATATATGGCTTTGCAAATATGTTACAAAAAGCTATGGATTTAATTCAGCCAGATTCTGTTGTGGTTGCATTTGATGCAGGTAAATCTACTTTTAGAAATGAGATTTATCCTGATTATAAAGGTACAAGAAAAGAAGCACCTGAAGAATTGGTGCCCCAGTTTCAACTTGTTAGAGACTATTTAGATGCTTATGGTATTGAACATATTGATAAGATGGGTTTAGAAGCAGATGACATTATAGGAACTTTAGCTAAAAGGTATCCTGAATATAATATAAATATTTTAACAAGTGATAGAGATATGCTTCAATTAATTGACTCAACTACTTCTATTTGGCTTATGAAAAAAGGAATTAGTGAAGTAGAAGAATATGATGAAAAAAAGCTTATGTTAGAATATGGTATAACCCCAAAACAAATAATTGATTTAAAAGCTTTAATGGGTGATACAGCAGATAATATTCCTGGAATTCCTGGTATTGGAGAAAAAACTGCATTAAAACTTTTAGGTGAATTTAATACACTTGAAAATGTTTTAAGTAATACTGATAAGCTAAAAGGTAAATTAAAAGAAAAGGTAGAAAACAATAAAGGTCTTGCAATCATGAGTAAAGAATTAGCTACAATAAGATGTGATGTAGACATAGAAAAAGATGACGATGATTATAAGTTCAAACCTAACTATAAAAGACTTGTTGAATTTCTTGAATTAGTTGAAATGAATAGTATAAAGAAAAGATATGAGGATTTAATTGAAATAAATTTTAATAATATAGAAGCAAAATATGAAGTTGTAACATATATTCCAGAAGATTTTTTAAATGCTGAAGTTGCTATCTTCTTTGATGATAATAATGAAAGTTATTTTAAAGCAGAAGTTTTAGGTCTTGCATTAAATAATGGGAAAAGAAATATTTACATATATTTAAAAGATATTATTAGCAATTCTAATATAATCAATTTTTTAGAAGGTAAATCTTATAAAATTGGCTATGATATAAAAAGAAATTTACATTTAGCTAATTCATTAAATTTAAATATTAAATTTGATTTTGATGTTATGATATCTTCCTTTTTATGTAACAGTACTTTAACTAGTTTAGACAAAATAGTAGAGGAATATAATTTAGATACAGTAGATAAAAATTCAAGTAGTATCGAATATAGTACTACATTTTCTAAAAATATAATTAAACTTTATGAAATAACTAAACCTTTATTAAAGGAATATGAATTAGAAAGCTTGTTTTATAATTTAGAAATGCCTTTAAGTGAAATTTTATTTGAGATGGAAAAAGAAGGTGTTTGTGTTGATGAAGAAGTACTTGATGTTATAGCAAAAGAAACTTTAGCAAAAATTAATAGACTTACAGATCTTATATATAAGGAAGCAAATTGTGAGTTTAATATTAATTCTCCAAAACAACTTGCTAAAGTATTATTTGATGATTTAGGTTTGCCTTCAAAAAAGAAAAGAAGTACTGCAGTGGATGTCTTAGAAAAGCTATCTGGGTTTCATCCTATTATTGATTACTTAATGGAATATAGAAAACTACAAAAAATATATAGTACATATGCTGAAGGATTAAAAAAATATATTCAAACAGATAATAAAATTCATACTGTTTTTAATCAAAGTATTAGTCAAACAGGAAGATTATCTAGTAGCGATCCAAATTTACAAAATATTTCAGTAAGAGATGAACAAGGTAGTCAAGTAAGAAAAGCTTTTATTCCTTCTAAAGGAAATATATTGATTGCAAGTGATTACTCACAAATTGAATTAAGAGTTTTGGGTCATATGGCTAATGAAGAAGGCCTGATTGATGCTTTTAATTCAAACATGGACGTACATACTAAAACAGCAATGGAAGTTTTTAATATTACTCAAGAAGAAGTTGACTCTAATGCTAGAAGAAAAGCAAAAGCAGTAAACTTTGGAATAGTATATGGAATTAGTGATTTTGGCCTTTCCCAACAATTAAATATATCAAGAAAAGAAGCTAAAGAATTTATGGAAGTTTATAATGAAAGATTTCCTAGAATTCAAAAATATATGGATGAAGTAGTAGAATATTGTAAGTCACATGGATATGTTAAAACATTAATAAATAGAAGAAGAATGATACCACAAATTAAAGATAAGAATCATATGGTAAGAGAATTTGGCAAAAGGGCCGCTATGAATGCTCCAATACAAGGAAGTGCAGCAGATATAATTAAACTTGCAATGGTTGATATTAGTTTGATGATGAAAGAACAAAATGTGAAATCTAAAATGATTTTACAAGTTCATGATGAGTTAATATTTGATGTTAAATTGGAAGAAGTAGAAGTTATGAAAGAAATAATTCAAAATGGCATGGTTAACGTTATGAAATTAAAAGTACCTCTAGTTGCTGAGTGTAAAATAGGGAATAATTGGTTAGAGGTTAAATAATGCCTGAACTTCCAGAAGTAGAAACAATAAGAAAAGCATTAGAAACAAAATTAAAAGATGAAGAAATACTTGATGTAATAGTTAATTATGAAAAGATTATTAAAACATCCATAGAAGATTTCAAAAATAATTTAAAACATCAGTTTATTAGAAAATTTTATAGAAAAGGGAAATATTTAATTTTAGAACTAGATGATTATATTTTAATAATTCATTTAAGAATGGAAGGGAAATTTTATTATGGGAGTAATCTTGATTTAAAACATATTCATATTATTTTTAAATTTAAAAATAATAATCTTTATTATCAAGATGTTAGAAAATTTTCAACTGTTGAATTATATAATAAAAACATTAATATTGAATCTATAATCAATATTGGTGTTGATGCAAATAGTGAACTCATTGATGCACAATTTATTAAAGAAATTACTAAAAGTTCAAAACGAAATATTAAATCTATTTTAATGGACCAAAAACTTTTAGCTGGGATAGGAAATATTTATGCAGATGAAATCTGTTTTAGAAGTAAAATTCATCCTGCAAGTATTAGTAATAAATTAGATATAAAAGATTGTGAAGTATTAGATTTTAATATTAAATCTGTCCTTAATGAAGCTATAGAAGCAGGTGGCATGAGTATAAAAGATTATACATCTTCAATTACAGGAAGATTTAGTTTTGATACAATGACCCATTTTAGAGATAAATCAAAATGTATTAATTGCGGTAATAAAATTAAAAAAATAAAGTTGAAAGGAAGAGGTACTTATTTTTGCGATAAGTGTCAAATATTAAAAATATAGTGAAAATAGCAATTACAGGAAGCATGTCTTCTGGAAAATCGGTTTGTAGTAATATTTTAAGGGAACTTGGATATTATGTTTTTGATAGTGACTTAGCCGCAAAAAGTTGCTATGAAAAATCTCATCCTGCGTATAAAGATATTATTCAGCTCTTAGGAGAAGAAATATTAGATGAAGAAAAAGAAATTGTTTTAAGTAAAGTATCTTCAATTATATTTAATAATCCTAGTACCAGAATAAAACTTGAAGAAATAATACATCCTTATATAAAAGATGAGATAATAAAACATTCTAAAAATTATGAGTTCTTTTTTGCTGAAGTTCCTCTTTTGTTTGAAGCTAGTTGGCAAGATATGTTTGACTATATTTTATTGATTACTACTAGTAAAGAGATTTCACTTGATAGATCTGTAAAACAAAGAGGTTTTACAAAAGAAGAAGCAATAAAAAGATTTAATGCTCAACTAGATGTTAGCTATAAAATTGTAAGGTCTAATTATGTGTTATATAATGATAAAACTATCAATGAATTTAAAAATGATATTATTAGTTGGTTAGATAAGGTGAAAAATGGAGTTAAAAACTAAAGATACGTATAAAATAATTAAAATAGATTATAGAAATGATTATCAATCATTATTTTTACTTTATCTTCCTATAATAGGCTATAAACCTATTTCTTTATATATGACTTTGTTATCTGAGTTTGATAATCAAATACTATTAGAAGACCATAGTAGACTTTCAATATTACTTAATATGAGTTTAGATGAAATCTTAGAATCAAGGTTAAAATTAGAAGAGATGATGTTACTAAAAAGCTATTTAAAAGAAAATGAAAATATTAATAATTATATATATCAAATTATTTCTCCATTATCTACAAATAACTTTTTAAAAAGTGAATATATGTCAAAACTGCTTTTAAAATCTATTGGTATAGAACAATACGAAATAACTACTACAAAATTACTAGCTAATAAAGCTTCAACAATTGATTATATTGATATTACTTCTAGTTTTAATTATGATAATGAATTTTCATTTGATAATGAAATTAAGTTTGAAAAAATCAAAGTTAGTTATGATTTTGATTCATTAATTGATAGTGAAATAGATTTTGATTACGAATACTTTATTAGAAACACGTCTTCTTTGGTGTTTCCTATTAATGCTAGAAATGAAGAGAATTTAAAATTGATAGGGAGACTTTCAACACTGTATGGTTTAAAAGAAGATACAATGAGTGTTTTAGTAGGAAAGTGCAGTAATTATGAAAAAGGTACACTAGATACAGAAAAGCTAAAGGGATTAGCAATGCGTCAAAAACCTGAAATAATTGAGAATAAGGATCCTTATATGGTTTCTCCAATTGTTTTTTTACAAAATAAACAAAATGGCTTGCCTGTAACTACTGTTGATGCAAAGTTATTGGATTATTTAAGTTTACAATTACAAATGAAACATGAAGTTATAAATGTTTTGATTGAATATGTATTAAATATAAATCAAAATAAACTCCCAAGAAATTATGTGGAAAAAATTGCTGGGGAATGGATAAGAGAGAATATAGATACTAAAGAAAAAGCTTTGGCTAAAACAGAAAGTTCGAAGGTATTTACAAAGTCATTTAAGTCAATGCCACTACCTGAATATTATTCTACAGAGTTAAAAGAAGATAAAGATCTATCATTAAATGATGATAAAATTGATGAACTTAAAGATAGATTAAAGAGGATATAATATGGAAAAAATAAATTTTGATGCATTAATCTTAGAAGAAACATCTGAGTCTTTTGAAAATTTAAAAAATGACAAAAGAGTTTTAAAATTTTTAAGTGATAATAATCTTGATTTTGATGAATTAAAAAAATATCCAATTAAATATAGAGAATGGATTAATCAACTTGATATTTGTGATAAATGTGAAGGATTGAAATATTGTAAACAACCTAATAAAGGAAGAATATTTGATTTAAAATATGATGGTGTTTATTCTACAGAATTAACAATGTGTAGATATTTAGTAGAAGATAATATAAAAAGAAAACACTTAAATAATTATTTAATTAATGATTTAAGTGAATATATGAAAACAATAAATTTTACCGATATTAATTTAGATAATGAAGATTCATCTTATTTAAATGTTATTAGTGAGGTTTTTGATTGTCTTGATACAAAGGACTATGGGCTTTATTTGTATGGGAACATAGGTTCTGGAAAGACATTTCTAGCTGCTTGTGCTTGTAATAAGCTTGCTAAAGAGGGTAAGGTAGTTTCTTTTGTGAATCTACCTACATTTGCACAAAAGATAAAATCTAAGCTTGAAAATAATGAATATCAAAAAGATGTAAAATCTTTGATAAACAGTGAATTTTTAGTGATAGATGATATTGGTGCAGAAAGTGTAACTTCTTGGTTTAGAGATGAAATCTTATTTACTATATTGAATGATAGAATGGAAAATAAAAAGTGGACATGGTTTACATCAAATGAAGATTTTACTAGTTTAGAAAAACACTTTGAGATTAATAATAGAAATGTCCAAGAAAAAGTAAAAGCTCAAAGAATAATTGCTCGAATCAAGACTTTAAGTAAACCTTTAATAATATTAGGAAAAGACAGAAGAATTCAATAATAAAGATTTATTTAAAACTTAAAAAATGATAAAATAAAAATGGATTTGAGGGGTGAAAAAGTGGTAAAAAAACTAGGTGTATTAACTTCGGGAGGCGATGCTCCTGGAATGAATGCTGCAATTAGAGCTATTACTCGTGTAGCTTTGGCTAATGGTATAGAGGTTGTTGGTATTAGGGATGGATATAGAGGCTTGGTTGAAAAGAAATTTGAGAATTTTACTAAAAGTAGTGTTTCTGAAATTATAAGCCGTGGAGGAACTAAGCTAGGATCTGCAAGGCTTTCTGAATTTAAGGATGAAGAAGTTCAAAACCTAGCTGTTAAAAATTTAAAAGAAGAAAATATTGATGCTTTAGTAGTTATTGGTGGAGATGGTTCCTATAGAGGAGCTCTTGCACTGACTAGTAAAGGGATAAATTGTGTGGGATTACCTGGCACTATAGATAATGATATTCCAGGTACCGATTTTACAATTGGGTTTAATACTGCACTTGAGACATGTGTAGAAAATGTCGATAAACTACGTGATACTTCTAGCTCCCATCATAGATGTTCTGTTGTAGAGGTTATGGGAAATAGATGTGGAGATTTAGCAGTTTATACTGCAATAAATTGTGGTGCTGAAATAGTTGTTTCTCCAGAAACCGGATATGATGAACTTGATATTCTTGAAAGATTAAGGTATCTTGGAAATGCAGTCAAAAAAAATCATGCGATTGTAATCATTTCTGAAAAAATAACTGATGTAGATGCATTAGCGAAAAAAATATCTCAACACACAAATTTTAGTGGCCGTGCTACTGTTTTAGGGCATATTCAAAGAGGTGGATCACCATCGCCTTATGATAGATTGTTGGCTAGTAGAATGGGAGAGCATGCTGTTGATTTATTAATGGCTGGTAAGGGTGGTCAATGTGTTGGAATCTTAGATAATCAAATTGTAGGATTGCCAATTGAAGAAGCACTACAAAGACCTAAACCATCAAGAAAACATTTATATCGATTATTTGATCGATTAGTCTAAGGAGAAAAATTTTGAGTAATTATAGTAGTTTATTTGGTAAGAAAACAAAAATTGTTTGTACAATTGGACCAGCTAGCGAAAAAAAAGAAGTAATAGCTGAACTAGCTAAGGCGGGTATGAACATAATAAGATTAAATTTCAGCCATGGTTCTTATGAAGAACACTTACAAAGAATGAAATTAGCGTATGAAGTAAGTGAAGAAACTGGTATAAATTTAGGGATTATGTTAGATACAAAAGGACCAGAAATAAGATGTGGCAAGTTTAAAAATGATACTGAAGAATATAAAAGAGGAGAGATTGTTCATATAGTAAAAGAAGAAATCTTAGGAACTCATGAAAGATTTCATATTCAATCTCCAGAATTATTTGATGATGTTGTTCCAGGTAATTATATTTTAATTAATGATGGAAAAATGAGACTTACAATATTAGAAAATGATGGTAAGGAATTAAAATGCAGAGTTGAAGTAAATGGTCCTATTAGTTCAAATAAAGGATGCAATATTCCAGGTGTTAGTTTATCAATGCCTTTCATTTCTAAAAAAGATGAGGCTGATTTAAGATTTGGATGTCAAAACGATGTTGATTTCATTGCTGCTTCTTTTGTTAGAAGAGCAGAAGATGTTCACGCAATAAGAAAAATTTTAATTGAAGAAGAAAAACCTAAAATTCAAATTATTGCAAAAATAGAAAATCAAGAAGGCTTTGATAATATTGAAGAAATTATAAAAGCTTCTGATGGTGTTATGGTAGCAAGAGGGGATTTAGGTGTTGAAATCTCTACTGAATTAGTACCTATATATCAAAAACAAATTATAAAAGTTGCAAATAGAGTAGGAAAACCTGCTATTACTGCAACACATATGTTAGATTCTATGACAGCTAATCCAAGATGTACTAGAGCTGAAGCAAGCGATGTTTGTAATGCTGTTCTAGATGGATCTGATTGTGTAATGCTTTCTGCAGAAACTGCAGCTGGTGATTATCCAGTAGAAGCTTGTGCTACTATGGCTACTATTGTTAGTACTGCAGAAAAGATTATCCCTTATAGAGAAAGGTTAGATTTATCTAAACGTTCATCTAGGGATACAGTTCAAGATGCAATTGGAATATCTGTAGCCGATGCTAGTTTAAATCTAGATAATATTGCAGCAGTAGTTGCATTTACCCAAGGAGGTACAACTGCTAGAAGAATATCTAAGTTTAGACCTAATATCCCTATATTAGCAATAACATTTACAAAAAGTACTCAAAGAAAGTTAGAAAGTTACTGGGGAGTTTATCCTATTTTGTCTGATGTTCAAAATGAAATGACTAATGATGATGAATTAGCTAGTACTTTTGCAAAGGGATATGGAATTAAACCAGGAGAATTAATAATTATTACTGCAGGTTATCCAACAGGAGAAGGATCTGCAAATATGATGAAAATAGTTGAGGTTAAATAGAGAGTAAAATCTCTATTTTTATAATTGGAGGAAAATATGGAAGTAATAAATAATTGGGAGTTTAAGTTGTCTGCATATAGATTAGCATTATCAACCTTAGGTTTTGATACTCAAACTATTGCACCTAAAGATGGTAGTAAATATAGAAATGAACGACATAGTTTTTTAAGTGGGGAATATTATAATATTTTAACAGACGATACCATTTATAATAGACTTTTAAAATTAGATAAAGATTCTAGTTTAAATAAAACTGATAAAAGAAAAGTTACTCTTTATCTAAAGAATTTAAAAGATACAAAGTCATTAAGTAAAGAAGAATACGTAGAATACAATAAATTAGTTTTAGATTCAAGCGATGTTTGGGAAGTTGCAAGAGAAAATAATGATTATGAGTTATTTGAACCATATTTAATTAAATTAATTGAATATGGTAAAAAAATCGCGAAAAAAAGAAATAATAATATAAATGCTTATGAACTATTTTTAGATGACTATGAAGAAGGTATGACTATTCAAAAATATGATGAATTTTTTAATCTTATTAAAGAAAGAATAATTCCTTTACTTAAAAAAGTTGTACAAAAGAATAGTGTTAATAAGGGTATTATTAAAGGTGTTTATGATATAGATAAACAAAAAGAATTTAATAAAATTATAATGAATTACCTTGGATTTGATGAAAGTTGGAGTTACTTTACTACAAGCGCACACCCTTTTACAAGTGGTATTAGCAAAAATGATATTAGAATTACCACTAGATATGATGAAAAAGATATTTTATATAGTTTATATGGTGTTATACATGAAGTTGGTCATGGAATGTATGAACATCAAAATTCTGATGAAATAAATGGTACTATATTTAATACTGCTATAACTAGTGGAATACATGAGTCACAATCTAGATTATTTGAAAATTATTTAGGTAGAAATATTAATTTTTGGAAATCTAATTATCATATACTTCAAGATTATTTTCCACATTTAAAGAGCGTTAATATTAATGAATTTGTTAGTTCTGTTAACTCTTGTGAGCCCTCATTCATTAGAACAGAAGCAGATGAATTAACTTATCCATTACATATACTTGTAAGATATGAGATAGAAAAAGGAATATTTGATTCAAGTATAAAAACAGAAAATCTAAATAAAGTATGGAATTTAAAAATGAAACAATATCTTAACGTTGATGTTCCTAATGATAGTTTAGGTATACTACAAGATGTACATTGGGCTAGTGGATCATTTGGATATTTTCCAGCGTATGCATTAGGATCTGCTTATGCTGCACAAATATTTAATACTATGAAAAAAGAATTAAATGTAGAAGATATATTATCAAATAATAAATTTAATTTAATTAATGATTGGCTAAGAGAAAAAATACATAAGTTTGGTGCTTCACTAACTCCACAAGAGTTATTAATAAATGCAACAGGTGAAGAATTTAATCCGATATACTATATTAACTATCTTGAGGATAAATATAGTAAATTATATAATTTTGAAATATAAAATATATAAAAAACCCCTAAATTATAGAGTTTAACTTAATGTGCTCACTATATTTAGAGGGCTTTTTGAATATTATGATTTTTTGGGTTTAGTTGATTTTTCTAATGATTGCATTGCAGACTTTGAATTAAGAATAACAGGAATAACTATTGGGTTTCTATTTGTTTTTTTATAAAGAAATGGTTCTAACGAAGCACGAATACAATTTTTTAATTCTCCAAAAGTTGTCTTTTGTTTCATTTTTTCTTTTAATGCTTCATATACTACTAATTCTGCTTCTTTTAATAAAGTTTGAGATTCTTTAATAAATACAAACCCACGTGAAACAATAGAAGGTCTACATAAGATTTTATTTTGTTTTGAGTTAATAGCAACTATAACAGCAACTAATCCATTATCAGCTAATAGTTGCCTATCTTTCAATACAGAAGTAGATAAGCCGGAAATATCATTTCCATCAACATAAATATCATCTGTTTGAATACGCTCATTTGCTTGAAAGCAATGTTCATCTCTTAAGACAACAATATCACCATTAGAACATATGTAGCAATTATCTTTATTTACACCTGTTTCAATAGCAGTTTCTGTATGTTGTTTTAACATTTTATATTCACCATGTATTGGCATAAAATAATTTGGCTTAATTAATTGAAGCATCAACTTTTGTTCCTCTTGTGTTGCATGTCCTGTTGTGTGAAGCGATGTAAGAGGAGAGTTTACAACTACGTTTGCTCCAACTCTAGTCAACTGATTTACTACAGCACTAACACTTTGATCATTTCCTGGAATTGGATTAGAAGAAAATATAACAGTATCTCCAGGTATTATTTTAATAAATCTATGAGTTCCATTAGCAATTCTACTTAAAGCTGCCATTGGTTCTCCTTGAGATCCTGTACAAACAATACAAATTTTATTTGCAGGTAAGGAATTTAATTCATTAGGAGCTAAGAAATTACTTTCAGCAATATTAATTACTCCTTGTTTTTTTCCTATTTGTACAACATTTTCCATAGATCTTCCAAATACAGCTACTTTTCGTCCACACGCAACTGCAGCCTCAAGAATTTGTGCAACTCTTAATACATTTGATGCAAATGTTGATACTAGTAATCTCCCTGGAGTTTTTCTCATTACTTCCTTAATACTTTGAGCAACTTTTTTTTCGGATATAGAAAACCCACTAACACCGGAATTTGTTGAATCACTTAGTAGTAAAGTAACACCAATTTGGCCAATATATGCCATTTTTTGATAATCAGAATTATGTCCTATTGGAGTAAGATCAAACTTAAAATCTCCTGTTTGGACTATTCTTCCATTTGGAGTATTTATTAATACCCCATAACTATCTGGAATTGAATGTGTAGTATTGAAAAATCCTAAATCAAAATATTTAGTATGAATTCTACTATCACCATTTATTTCATTTAACTTAACAGCTTTGCTTAATCTTCTTTCTTCAAGTTTTTTTGTAATAAGAGCAATTGCAAATTTTGGAGCATAAATTTCATTTACTTTTATTTTTTGAAGTAAAAAAGGGATAGCACCTATATGATCTTCATGACCATGAGTTATTATAAATGCTTTTATTTTATGTTGATTTTTTACTAAATAAGTAAAATCGGGAATTACATAATCTACCCCTAATAAACTATCTTCTGGAAATAATACACCGCAATCAATTACGATTATTTCATCATTATGTTCAATACAGTACATATTTTTTCCAACTTCACCCAAACCACCCAGTGCAAAAACTAAAGTATCACTAGTATGATTTATTGTGTTTACATTATTAAAGTCATGCGAAGTGACAAGCGGTTTAGATGTTTTTTGTCTTGTCTTGCTTCGATTTGTTGTTTCTTTCATTTTTTACCTCTTTCTTAATTATAATTATATAATAAGTGCATTTTCTATTTCTTTAAAAGGTTCATCTTTATTAATATGATCATAAAATAAAGTTCCTTCAAAATGATCAAGTTCATGTTGAAGCACGATTGCTAAAAAGCCTCTAGCACGTATTCTAATATGTTTATCTTGCAAAGCATCATATGCTTCAACTGTTACTCTAGCACTTCTAACAACATAGCCTTCGTGCTCTTCTATAACTGATAAACAGCCTTCACCGCTTTGTAAATAAGCTTTTTGTAATGAAGAAGAAATTATTTTAGGATTAACAAGACAAAACTCATATAATATTTCATTATCATTTTTATCTATATCTGTTAATCTAATAACTGTCATTCTTTTAGGAATTCCAATTTGTATTGCGCTAATTCCTACTGCAGCTCTTAAATTTCTTTCTTCCGATAATTCTGGATCTATAGAATCTTTAACATAATTATACATGTCCATTAATATATTTTTATCTTCCACACTTAAAGGAAGTTTAACTGGTTCTGATTTAGTTCTCATTAAAGGATCATTATCTTTTACTATTGTATCATTATTTATTAACATGAAAAACACCTCGATTAGATAATAACAAAAAACTTTAAAAAGTACAAAAGAAATACTTAAATATGTTAAAATTATTTTGAGGTTATAAAATGAGAAAAAAAAGATTATTTAATCCAATAAGGATGCCATTAGGGTCAGACAAGTGGATTAATATAAGTATTACTATACTTGTTTTTTTTGGTTTAATAATGGTAACAAGTGCTTCTATGGGTATTGCAGTAAGTGATAATACTTATTTGGTAAGAACTGTAATTAAACAAATTATATTTTCTATAGGTGGTTATATTGCAATGCTTTTTATGGCTAAAAATTTTAATTTTTATATTTTAAAAAAAAATATAATGTTTATAATGATAAGTACTGGTTTATTTCTTTTATTTCCTTTATTTTTTAGTGCTGTTGGTGGTGCTAAAGCTTGGATAAGAATTAACTTAGCTGGAATAGATGTAACAATACAACCTTCTGAGTTTTCAAAGGTTATAATTATTTGTATTATTGCAGCCTACTTGGGAGATTTAACTAAAAAAGTAAGTAAACCTAGTGATTTAGTTAAAGCTCCTTTTGTGGCACTATTATTTTATGTGGGTGTAGTAATAGTTTTACAAAGTGACTTTGGCTCAGGTGTAGTAATGTTTGTTATAGCTTGTATTTGTTTTTTAATTCCAAAACACCCTCAACTTAGAAGATATCAGATTATTTTAGTAATGCTTATTATAATAGGAATTATATTAGCAATATTTATACTATCACCTTTAGGGGAAGGCTTGATTGAAATTCTTCCTTTACAAACTTATCAAAAAAACAGGATTTTATCTTCAATAAATCCTTTTATAGATAGATACGCTGCTGGTTACCAATTAATTAATGGTTTAATATCTTTTGCTACAGGTGGATTTTTTGGTACTGGATTTGGTAATTCAATAAGAAAATATACAAATTTTCCTGCAGCAAATACTGACTTTATTTTAGCTATAGTTGTAGAAGAAGTAGGATTTATTGGATTTATGATTATTTTTATTACTTATTTAATAATAGTTGTTCAACTATTTAGATATGCATTTAAAATAAAAAGTGAAAAGGGACAAATAGTTTTAGTTGGTACGGCCATGTACATACTTGTTCACTTCTTATTTAATGTGGGTGGGGTTACAGGATTAATTCCACTTACTGGAGTTCCATTACTAATGATTTCTGCTGGTGGATCTTCTACAATGTCTTTAATGATGGCTATAGGGATATCACAAGCGGTAATAAATCAGTTTAAGCAAGGTAAGTTACAGTGATTAAAATAATTTCAGGAAAACATGGGTCTAGGCTAATTCAAACTTTAGATGGTGAAAACACTAGACCTACTTCAAATAAAATAAGGGGAGCCATATTTTCAAAAATTGGCCCTTATTTTGAAGGAGGTAGTTCTCTAGATTTATTTGCAGGTTCAGGAGCTTTTAGTTTTGAAGCCTTATCTCGTGGTATTACTAATGCATACTTAGTGGATAATAATATAAAAGCAATTAATATTATTCAAACAAATGCAAAATTGCTAGATGAAAATATAAATTTATATAAGTTAAATTATAAAAATGCTTTAAACCAATTTAAAAATTTAAAATTTGATTTAATCTTTTTAGATCCTCCTTATAAAATGAAAGTAATTGATGATATAATAAATTTTATTAGTGCTAATAATATGCTTGATGAAGATGGTTACATAATTGTTGAAACATCTAAAGATTATGAATTAAAAGATAGTATAGGTAAAATAGTAAAGGTTAAAGAATCAATTTATGGAATTGCAAAAATTAATTATTTTAAATGGGGGGGTAAAAATATGAGAACAGCAATATATCCAGGTACATTTGATCCAATAACATATGGACATTTAGATATTATAAAAAGAGCAAGTAAAAATTTTGATTTAATCATAGTTGCTATAATGGAGAATATAAGAAAAGTTCCAACATTTTCAAGTAATGAAAGAAAAGAAATGATAGAACAATGTACATTAGGTTTAGAAAATGTAAAAGTTGTAGTTAGTAGCGGATTAACTGTAGATTTTGCGAAAAAAAATAATGCAGATGTAATTATAAGAGGTATTAGAGCTGTTGCGGACTATGAATATGAACTTCAACAAGCAACGACAAATATGTTGCTTGATGATAGTATTGAGACCATATTTTATGTATCTCGCCCCAAGTACTCATTCTTAAGTAGCTCAGTGGCTAAAGAAGTAGCTATAAATGGAGGAGATTTATCAAAATTTATACCTGAAATTATAAGAGAAAGAGTAATAAAAAAATTAAATAATTAGAAAAAGCCTTTATAATAAAGGTTTTTTTGTTTTTAGCACTTATATGTTGACAGTGCTAAATAATAGTAGTATATTATTAGCAGACGATGGTTTAGAGTGCTAAGAAAGGAGGCAATATGTTGAAAAGTAGGATGATTACGATATTCAAGGCTATTGTTGATGAGTTTATTGCGACTGCAGAGCCAGTTGGATCTAAAACTCTTATGAAAAAATATAATTTGCCTTACTCTAGTGCAACTATTAGAAATGATATGCAGCTATTAGAAGAAATGGGTTATTTAGAAAAAACACATGTATCAAGTGGTAGAGTACCAAGCACATTAGGCTATAAGTTTTATTGTGAAAATCTTATGGAAGATAATCTAGATGACAATATGGCTGTTGCATTAAAAAGTGCTATTGGAAGTGGTAAATTTGATTTGCATGATGCAATACAGCAAAGTTGCGATATTTTAGCAGATATGACTAATTTAGCAACTGGTGCATTGGGACCTGATTCAAAATTACAAACCTTAGAACATATTAAGTTATTTCCCGTAGATGAAAGAAATGCAGTTGTAATATTTATTACTAATACAGGACATACTGAAACAAAAAACTTTAGGTTTAATGAAGATGTTTTGGCAAAAGATGTACAGACTGTTTGTGATATTATAAATACTCGACTTAAAGGAACTCCTGTTTATGAGTTACCGGTTAAGTTTGAGGCAATGAAACCAATTTTAGAAAGTATTATTTATCGTCATGAAATAATATTCTCAGCATTTCTTAGTGCATTTATTAAGTTTGCGAATGAAAATTTCCATTATTCTAAAACAAGTAATATATTATATCAACCAGAATATTCTGATATAGAAAAAATAAAAGAACTTATGTCTATGTTAGATGACAATACAGTATGGAGAAGATTAGGCTACAATGATGAAAATGTAGGAATAGTAACTGCTACTGGTTCTCAACTTCAATGGTTTGATGATGTGGCTGTTGTTAAAAGCAGCTTTAAAGTTAATAAACTTGAAGAAGGAAAACTTATGGTTGTAGGACCAAGTAGAATGGATTATAGTAAGATAGTTGCAGTTTTAGAATATGTAACAGATATGCTAGAAAGAATATACGGTCAAGGAGGAAACGATGAGTAAAACAGAGATGAATGAAGAAATATTAGAAACTAAGGAAGAAGTTAAAGAAGAAATGAAAGTTTCTAAAGATAAAAGTGAGAAAAATAAAAAATCTAAAATTATAGATGAGCTTAAACTTCAGATTATTGAATTGGAAGGTGAAGTTGCAAATTTAAAAAATGAATATGCAAAAGCTTATGCAGATACTGAAAACATGAAAAAAAGATTAACTACTGAATTTGAAAATAGTAAAAAATATAGAATTCAAAGTTTTGCATTAGATATACTTCCAGTTATAGATAACTGTGAACGAGCGCTTGAACATGAAACAAGCGATGAAGAATATAGAAAAGGTGTTGAAATGATATACCAACAATTGTTAAATGCTTTAACAAAAGAAGGTGTTAGTAAAGTAGATGCTTTAAACAAACCATTTGACGCTAATTTCCATCAAGCAATTATGACGGAAAACGTTGAAGATATGGAACCTGGAATTGTTTTGCAAGTATTTCAAAATGGATATGTTTTGAAAGATAGAATATTAAGACCGGCAATGGTCAAAGTAAGTGAATAGGAGGAAATTAAAATGAGTAAAATTATTGGAATCGATTTAGGAACTACAAATAGTGTTGTTGCAGTAATGGAAGGAAAGGATTCAAAGGTAATCCCAAATCCAGAGGGTAACTATACTACACCATCAGTTGTTGCATTTAAAAATGGAGAAAGAATTGTTGGAGATGCAGCAAAAAGACAAGTAATTACAAATAAAGACTCAGCTACATCAGTTAAAAGATTAATGGGTAGCGATACAAAAATAGAATTAGAAGGAAAAAAATATACACCGCAAGAAGTAAGTGCAATGATCCTTCAATACATGAAGGGATATGCAGAAGAGTATCTAGGCGAAAAGGTAACTAAGGCAGTTATTACAGTTCCTGCATACTTTAATGACGCTCAAAGACAAGCTACAAAAGATGCTGGTAAAATTGCTGGCTTAGAAGTAGAAAGAATTATTAATGAGCCAACTGCTGCAGCACTAGCTTATGGTATTGATAAAACAGATGTAGAGCAAAAAGTATTAGTATATGACCTTGGAGGAGGAACATTTGATGTTTCTATCTTAGATTTAGCTGATGGAACATTTGAAGTTCTAGCAACTTCTGGTGATAACAAATTAGGTGGAGATGACTTTGACAATGTTGTTGTAGATTGGATTGCAGACACATTTAAAAAGGAAAATAACATTGATTTAAAAGCTGATAGAATGGCTACACAAAGATTAAAAGAAGCAGCTGAAAAAGCGAAAAAAGAACTATCAGGATTAATGCAAACACATATTAGCTTACCATTTATTAGTGCAGGCCCAAGTGGACCTCTACACTTTGATGCAACATTAACAAGAGCTCAATTTGATAAAATGACTAAGCATTTAGTAGATAGAACTATTACACCAGTAAAACAAGCATTAAAAGATGCAAGTTTAAATCCTTCTGAAATAGATCAAGTATTATTAGTTGGTGGCTCTACTAGAATCCCAGCTGTTCAAGATGCAGTTAAAGCTGTACTTGGAAAAGAACCTAATAAATCAGTTAACCCTGATGAAGTAGTTGCAATGGGTGCAGCAATTCAAGGTGGAGTTATCTCTGGTGATGTTCATAATGTATTGTTACTAGATGTTACACCATTATCACTAGGTATTGAAACTTTAGGTGGAGTAATGACTGTATTAATACCAAGAAATACAACAATACCTGCAAGTAAATCACAAGTATTCTCTACTGCTGCTGATAATCAACCTGCAGTTGATATACATGTTTTACAAGGTGAAAGACCAATGGCAAATGATAATAAAACATTAGGAAATTTCCAATTGGGTGGTATTGCACCTGCTAGAAGAGGAGTTCCTCAAATTGAAGTTTCATTTGACATAGATGTTAACGGTATAGTTAATGTATCTGCTTTAGATAAAGGTACTAATAAGAAACAATCTATTACAATTACAAACTCTTCTGGTTTAAGTGATGAAGAAATCGATAGAATGGTAAAAGATGCCGAAGATAATAAAGCAGAAGATGATAAGAGAAAAGAAGAAATTGAAATCAAGAATAAAGCAGAATCATTTATTGCTCAAATTGATGAAACATTAGAAACTGAAAATGCTAATGTAACTGAAGATCAAAAAGAAGAAGTTAAAAAATTAAGAGATGAACTTCAAAAAGCAATTGATGATAATGATATAGATACTTTAAAAGCAAAGATGTCTGAATTAGAAAAAGCAGCTAATGATATGGCACAAGCTATGTATTCTCAACAACAACCTACAGAAGATACTACTCAATCAGGTAATGATGATAATGTGGTTGATGCAGACTTTACAGAAAAGAACTAAAAGATTGTTCCTAGGTTTAATCCTAGGACTTTCTTGCCTAATAGGTTGTAGTAGCGAAACAGTAAATAAAGATGATTTTGAAAATATAGAAAAACCTATATATATGGATGATTCATATGAAATAAATACAGATTTATTGAATGTTAAAACAACTACAACTGATGAAACTAGTTTATATAGAGTAATTAATAATGAATTAGTTGATGTTGGTAAAGTGAATGAAAATATTGATTTGGATATGAGTGATATCATATTTTCAAATTGTATAAATATTAAAGATACAGATTTATATGTTAATAGTGATAACTTAAAATTAAGTGATCGATGGTATGAAAAAAGAAATAATCTAATTCCATACAATCAAAACTTACAAACTACTTCTATGTATTCCTTATATGATTTTAAAGGAAATCTATTATTTAATATAAATTCTCAAGATGATTATCCAATATACGTATTAGGAGATGATATTAATCGATATGGGATTTTATTTCAAAATGAAATATTATATATTGACAGTAAAGATATTATAAATATATATGAAAATAATAATAGTAATGAATTAATTGCAAAAGAAATACCTGTGTTAATGTATCATTTCTTTTATAGCCAAGAAAATGGCGAAACAAGAGTTGATGGTAATTATGTAGAAGTAAATGAATTTAACGAGCACTTATTAACAATAAAAGATGAAGGTTTTATTACATTAACAATGCAAGAAGTATTATTATTTATGGAAGAAAGAGCAAAGCTTCCAGAAAAAAGTGTTGTCATTACTATAGATGATGGAGATCCTAGCGTATTAAAATATGCATATCCATTAATTAAAGAATATAAAATGAATGCAACAATGTTTCTTATAACAGCTACGGAAGACCCAGTATTAAATTATGATTATATTATGATGAGAGAAGACGGTATTGAACTTCAATCTCATAGTTGGCTGATGCATACTGGAGGATGCCCAAATCAAGGACATGGTGGAAGATTACAATGTGTTGATTATGAAACTGGTGTACAAGATACAAAGTTATCATTTGATTATGTAGATGGTGGTTTTGTTTATTGTTATCCATTTGGAGATGTAAATGAACATGCAAAAAGTATTATAAAAGATGGTGGTGCTAAATTGGCATTTACCACAGCATATGGAAAGATAAAACAAGGAATGGATTTATTAGAGTTACCTAGAATTAGGGTAACTGGAGGCAATGGAATTTCTGCCTTCAAAAAAAGTATATATTGAGGTGTGAAATGGCAGAAAAAAGAGATTATTATGATGTCTTGGGAGTTAGCAAGGGTGCTAGTGAACAAGAAATAAAAAAAGCTTATAGATCTTTAGCAAAGAAATATCATCCTGATGTTAGTAAGGAAAAAGATGCAGAAGCTAAATTTAAAGAAATCAATGAAGCTTATGAGGTTCTAAGTGATACTCAAAAAAGAGCTACATATGACCAATTTGGACATGAAGGTATGGATGGTAGTGGCTTTGGTGGATTCCAAAGTGGTAGCTATGATGATCTAAATGATATATTTTCTTCATTCTTTGGAGGAGGCTTTTCACAAAGTGGATTTGGAGGCTTTGGATCAAGTAGTAGAAGTACTGGTCCTATGAAAGGACAGGATAGATATATGTCCATGAACATTAGCTTTATGGATGCTATATTTGGAAAAACTGAAACAATTAATCTAAGAGTGGATGAACAATGTTCACACTGTAAAGGTAGTGGAGCAGAAACTCCTAATGATATAGAAACTTGTCCAACATGTAATGGTAGTGGTACTGTTATAAGTCAACAAAGAACAGCCTTTGGAGTTTTTCAAACTCAAGGAGTTTGTCCAGACTGTAATGGAACTGGTAAAAAAATTAAAAATAAATGTAAGGTATGTGGCGGAAAAGGTTACAACAATGAAAAAGTCAGTGTTGATGTAAAAATACCTGCAGGTGTTTCTAGTGGTCAACAGCTAAGAGTAGCCGGCAAGGGAGAAAGAGGTTCTAATGGAGGACCTAATGGTGATTTATACATTGAAGTAATTGTAGGTAAACATGAAAAGTTTATAAGAGAAGGAAAAAATATTTATATAAAAATTCCTATTTCTGTAATTGACGCTACTTTGGGAACAACTATTGATGTTCCTACAGTATATGGTGATGTAGAATTAAAAATTCCAGCAGGTATTCAACCAAATACACAATTAAGAATGAAAGAAAAAGGTGTTCCAGATCTCAGAGGAGGTTTAAAGGGAGACCAAATAGTTGAAGTAGAATTAGTAGTTAATAAAAAATTAAGTAAAGAAGAAAAGGAACTATTTCAAAAGCTTTCTAATATAGAAAAAAAAAGAAAATCTAAACGTCCATTTGAGAAGATAAAAAAGGCTTTTGAATAACCTTTTAAGGAGGCAATGATGATGAACATAGAACAAATGACTGAACGTCTACAAGCTATCATCCTCAATGCTATTCAATTATGTCAACAACTTGGCAATAGCGAAGTTAGTAGTGAACATCTGTACAAGGTGATGTTACAAGATGATGGTTTGGAAGGTTTATGGAACCGATTAGAGGTTAATACCAATAATTTAAATAATATTGTAGATAATTTTCTAGAAAGACTATCAAGAAGTGATGGTAATTTTCAACCTGGTTTAAATAAAGATGTTGTTGAGGCATATAATAAAGCATTAAATTGGTCGAAAAAGCAAGATGAGACGTACATGAGCTCTGCAGCAATGCTTATAGGCTTATTAAGCAATAAAGCAAGTGTTACTAAAGAATTTTTAAAAGAAGGTAATTTAAATATAAATATAGTAGAAAAAGCTGAATTAGATAGGAGGGGTAATATTAAAATGAGTGATCAAAGTCAAGAGAATCAACTAGATGCATTAGAAAAATATGGTAGAGATTTAGTAGAAGATGTAAAAGATGGAAAAATTGATCCAGTTATTGGACGTGATGAAGAAATTAGGAGAGTTATTGAGATATTATCTCGAAAAACTAAGAATAATCCTGTTTTAATAGGTGAACCAGGAGTAGGTAAAACAGCTATTGTTGAAGGTTTAGCTTGGAGAATTATGAGAGGCGATGTTCCACTAAACTTAAAAGATAAAAGATTAATAGAATTAGATATGGGTTCTCTTATTGCAGGAGCAAAGTATAGAGGAGAGTTTGAAGAAAGATTAAAAGCAGTATTAAAAGAAGTTAAAGATGCAGAAGGAAATATAATACTGTTTATTGATGAACTTCATAACTTAGTAGGTGCTGGTAAAGGTGAAGGCTCAATGGATGCTGCAAATTTATTAAAACCTATGTTAGCTAGAGGCGAACTAAAGTGTATCGGCGCAACAACTTTTAAAGAATATCGTAATTATATTGAGAAAGATGCTGCATTAGAAAGAAGATTTCAAAAAATAACTGTTGATGAACCTTCAGTAGAAGATACAGTTTCTATATTAAGAGGTTTAAAAGATAGATTTGAATCACATCATGGTGTTCAAATATTAGATGAGGCAATTATTGCTGCTGCAACACTTTCAAATAGATATATTACAGATAGATTCTTACCTGATAAGGCAATTGACCTTATTGATGAAGCATGTGCTTCTATTAGGGTTCAAATGGATTCTATGCCTGCTGATTTAGATGAATTATCAAGAAAGATTATGCAATTAGAAATTGAAGAAGTTTCATTAAAAAATGAAACAGATTCTAAAGCATTAGAAAGATTAGATAATTTAAGAAAAGAATTAGCAGATTTAAAAGAAGAAAAAGAAATTAAATTTAATAGATGGGAATCAGAAAAAAAGAAACTTGATGATTCTAAAACATTTAAAGAACAACTTGAAAAAGCTAAACTTGCCTTTGAACAAGCTCAAAATGAGGCGAGATATGAAGATGCAGCAAAACTTCAATATGAAACAATTCCTTCATTAGAAAAGAAAATAAATGATTCAAAAAACATTGAAGGTGAAAGAGTAATTCAAGAAATAGTTGATGAAGAACTTATAGCAAAAATTGTATCAAGATGGACTCATATAGATGTAAATAGGCTAGTGGAGTCTGAAAGAGTAAAATTGCTTAATTTGGAAAATGCTTTAGGAAATAGAGTTATGGGACAAAGTAAGGCTCTAAATCTTGTTACTGATGCGATAATAAGAAGCAAAGCACAAATTAAGGACGAAAATAGACCTGTTGGATCATTCTTATTCTTAGGGCCTACAGGAGTTGGTAAGACTGAAGTTGCAAGAAGTCTAGCTGAACAATTATTTGGTGATGAAACTAAAATTATTAGGATTGATATGAGTGAGTATATGGAAAAATTTAGTGTTTCAAGACTAATTGGAGCTCCTCCTGGATATGTAGGATATGAAGAAGGTGGACAATTAACTGAAGCAGTTAGAAGAAAACCATATTCAATTGTCTTGCTAGATGAAATAGAAAAAGCTCATCCTGATGTTTTAAATGTTTTATTACAAATAATGGATGATGGTAGAATAACTGATTCAAAAGGTGTTACTGTTGACTTTAAAAACACAATTATAATTATGACTAGTAATCTAGGTTCACAGTATGCATTTGAAGTTGATGATGCTTTAAGAGAAAAGAATTATATAGATGAGATAGAAAATTTCTTTAGACCTGAGTTTGTTAATAGAATAGATGAAATTATTATATTTAATACTTTAAGCAAGGAAGTATTAGTGAAAATTGCTGATAAATTCTTAAAACAATTAAAAGAAAGACTTGAAGAAAAAGATATAAATATTGAATTTACTCAAGAGTGTAAAGATGAAATAGTACTAGCTGGATTTGATCCTGTATTTGGAGCAAGACCAATGAAAAGACATATTCAAAGAACTATTGAAACTAAGGTTGCTAAAAAGATTGTAGAAGAGTCTCATTTAGAAGGCAAAACTTTGATTGTTGACTATATAAATGGTGATTATACAGTTGAAGTTAAAAAATTAAGTTAAAAAAATGGTTGTTATCAGAAATGATAATTAACCATTTTTTTCTTTTAATATTTTTTCATTTACAAACTTATAAAATCCATCTTCAAGAAATGATGGAGCAATATAATCTGCAATATTTTTTGTTTTCTTCATTGCATTATCCATTGCAACACTAATTCCTGATGCTTTTAGCATTGGAATGTCATTTTCACCATCTCCAAATGAGATTGTTTCACTTATATTTATATTTTCTTTTATAGCAATATCTTTTAATGCTTCGCCTTTATTAATATTTGAAGGCATAACTTCCAACCAGTTTTTAGCAACCATGAATGTATGATAAGGTTGGTTTGGTAACGAATTTATTTCATTTTGTAATTTTCTTAAATTAGTATGAAGTGATATAAAACAAACTTTTGCAATATCATCTATTTCCATTTTTTCTAAATTTGTAGAGTATTGAACTTGTGATTTTTTCATTTGTTTAAAGACAAATCTTATTTGATTTAAAGTGTTAAAAGCAATTCCAAATATTAAATGTCTTTTTCCCATTACTAAATATGATTTTTCTTGATAATGTAGATTTGTAATACTAATGTTTTTAATTCCAATATTATGTAATTCTATGATATTGTCTTTATTTAGTTTTTCTTTTTCGAATATTTTATTATTTTTAGTATCTAAAAGTATTTGTCCATTCATACCAACAACATAATCAAAAGGTAAATTAAAAATTTCATTTGGAATAGAATAAAGTGGTCTACCAGTAATTACAGCTAAAATATATCCTTCTTCTTTTAATCTGAAAATTGTATTTTTATTATTATTACTAATAGTACCATTAAAACTTAAGAAAGTTCCATCTAAGTCACAAGCTATCAATTTTATATTTTCAAATTTACTCATATTATCTCCAATCTAAATTATTATATCATTTAATCAAAAATAATATCTATGCACATGTTATAATTTTAATTGAAATAGGAGGTTTTATAATGGATGCTGGTTTAAAGCAAATGATTGATAAGCAATTTGAAATATGTAAAAAAAATCTTATTAATAATAATTTTGGTATAGACATTTTAGAAAGTAAAGAGGAAGTTATTCCTTTTCTTCAAAAATCCATAAAAAGAGGAAGTAGTATTGGGGTTGGAGGCTCTATGAGTTTAGCCCAGTGTGGAATTATAAAATGGCTAGAATCAAATAAAGACTATGATTATATCGACAGATATAATACTGATGATTCTATGGCAGCAATAAAAAATCATTTAACATGTGATGTATATTTAACAAGTACAAATGCTTTATTATTAAATGGTGGTTTGTATAATGTTGATGGAAATGGTAATAGGGTTAGTGCTTTAACATTTGGCCCAGAGAAAGTATATGTTGTAGTAGGATACAATAAATTAGTGAAAGATTTAGATGAGGCTATAAAAAGAGTTGAGCGAGTAGCTGCTTTGGCTAATAACTTTCGTTTAAATAAAGATAATCCATGCACTCAAGTAGGAAGTTGTGTTCTATGTAATAAAACATCAACAATTTGTAATTATTATGTGTATACAAGAAGAAGTGGATATGAAAAAAGAATACATATACTATTAGTAAAAGAAAATTTAGGATATTAATATATAAAATAAAGGAAATTCTATTAAAGAATATGCTTGATTATGTTATTATAGCTTTGGAAGGAAAGGGGGTTATCTTAAAATGATATATAAAAAGATGACTTGCTTTTTCTTACAATTTAATTGAAACATGGACTTTTTTCCATGTTTTATTTGTTTTTTGTATAAAAGCAAGAATATGGCTTGCAAGTATCTACCTTATCACCGTAAATGATAAGACTACAAAACAGTTTTTTTGTTTTGTAGACATTAGTTAGCTAATGTCTTTTATTATAGGAGGAAAGTATGAATCATCCATTAGTAGCTATAGTTATGGGATCACTTAGTGATTTAGAAGCAGTAAAGGATACTTTTGAAGTTTTAGATGGATTTGGGATATCATATGAGGCAAAAGTTTTAAGTGCTCATAGAACCCCAGATGAAACAATTGAATATGCAAGAAGTGCATATGATAAAGGTATTAAAGTGATTATTGCTGCAGCAGGAGGAGCTGCTCATCTTGCGGGAGTAATAGCTGGATGTTGTAGTTTACCAGTTATTGGGATACCTATTAAAACTTCTACATTAGATGGACTTGACAGTTTATTATCGATTGTACAAATGCCAGCAGGTGTACCAGTAGCAACAGTAGCAATTGGAAAAGCAGGGTGTAAAAATGCTGGAGTACTTGCAGCAACTATTATTGGTGCGTTTGATATTGAAATGCATAAAAAAATAATTGATTATAAAGAAAAAATGAAAGAACTTGTACTAAGTAGTGAAATTAAATAGAGGTGAAGACATTGATAAATAAAAGAGTATTTGTTGAAAAGAAATTAGGCTTTCAAACTGAAGCAAAAGATTTACTTTACGATTTAAGAGAAAATTTACTTCAAGACATAAAAAAATTAAGAATTGTTCTAGTGTATGATGTTTTTAATATTGAAGAAGAGATATTTGAACAAGCAGTTAAAACAGTATTTTCTGAGGTAATGGTTGATAATGTATATTATGAACTTGATTTAACTAATGAAAAATATATTTCTTTAGAATCATTGCCTGGGCAATATGATCAAAGAGCTGATAGTGCTGTTCAGTGTATTAAATTGTTGGATCCAAAAAGTAGTGCAAAAGTGACTTGTGGAAAAGTGATTATTTTTGAAGGAAATTTTGATTTAAAAAAAGTAGAATCTTATTTAATAAATCCTATTGAATCAAGGGTTAAAGATCTTACTAAGATGGAAATTGATCATAATATTGAAGTTACTCCTTTAAAATCTTTAAAAGGCTTTATAAATTTAGATGAAAAAGGTTTAAATGATTTTTTAATAAACATGTCTCTTGCTATGTCTAAAGAAGATTTAAAAATGGTACAAGATTATTTTGTCAGTGAAAAGAGAGATCCAAGTGAAGTTGAATTAAGGGTCTTAGATACATACTGGTCTGATCATTGTAGACATACTACTTTTGAAACTAAACTTGAATCTATTGAAATTAAAGATGTTTTATTTAAAATACAAATAGAAAAATCTTTAAAAAAATATTTAAAATATAGAGAAGAATTAAAAAGAACTGAAAAACCCGTAACATTAATGGATCTTGCTACAATAAACTCTAGGTACTTAAGGAGTTTAGGATACCTAAAAGAAGTTGAAATTTCTGATGAAATAAATGCTTGTTCAGTATTTGTAGATATTGATAATGATGGTGTTAATGAAAAATGGTTAATGCAATTTAAGAATGAGACACATAACCATCCTACAGAAATTGAACCATTTGGTGGAGCTAGTACATGTATTGGAGGTGCTATTAGAGACCCATTAAGTGGTAGAAGCTATGTTTATCAAGCAATGAGAATTTCTGGAAGTGCTAATGTATTTACTCCAATTGAAGATACTATTGAAGGAAAACTTTCTCAAAGATTAATTTCAAAAAGAAGTGCAGCTGGTAATAGTTCTTATGGCAACCAAATTGGTTTACCAACTACATTTGTTAAAGAAATTTATGATGATGCATACGTTGCAAAACATTTAGAAATGGGTGCAGTTGTTGGTGCTGTTAAATATGAGGATATAAAAAGAGAAAAACCTCTTGAAGGTGATGTAGTTATATTATTGGGTGGAAGAACTGGAAGAGATGGAATTGGTGGAGCTACTGGTTCTAGCAAAACACATGATGAATCTTCATTAGAAACAAGTGCTTCTGAGGTTCAAAAAGGGAACGCACCTGAAGAAAGAAAAATTCAAAGATTATTTAGAAATCCTGAGTGTTCAAAATTAATAAAAAAATGTAATGATTTTGGTGCTGGTGGTGTTTGTGTTGCAATTGGTGAACTTGCTGATGGTCTTATTATTGATTTATCAAAAGTAAGAACAAAGTATGCAGGATTAAATGCAATGGAAATTGCAATAAGTGAATCACAAGAAAGAATGGCAGTTGTTGTTGCTTCAGATGATGTACAAAAATTTATTGAACTTGCTGCTTTAGAAAATTTAGAAGCTTATGAGGTAGCAATAGTGACAAAAGAGCCACTAATGAAAATGATCTATAATGATGAAGTAGTTGTAGAAATAAAAAGAAGCTTTATTGATTCAGCTGGAGCAAGACAAAGTGTTGATGTAACTATCGAAAATAATGATGCTTTAAACCCTTTTGAATCAATGGAACTTACAAAAGAAAACATTTTAAAAACTTTATCTAATAAAAATGTTGCATGTCAAAAAGGATTAGTTGAAATGTTTGATGCTTCAGTAGGTGCTACTACTGTATTAATGCCTTTTGGAGGTGTTAAGCAATTAACACCAATACAGGCATCAGTACAAAAATTCCCTGTGCTATCAGGAAATACAAAGTCAACTTCTACACTTGCATATGGTTTTATACCTAGCTTGATGAGCTATTCTTGTTATATGGGAGCAATGTATAGTGTTTTATTATCTATATCAAAAACAATTGCTGTTGGTAATAATTTAAAAGATATTCATTTCTCTTTCCAAGAATATTTTGAAAGACTTAATGATGAAAGTCATAAATGGGGTAAGGTTACTTCTGCACTTCTTGGAGCATTTGAAGTACAAGATTTCTTTAATTTAGCTTCTATTGGTGGTAAAGATAGTATGTCAGGTAGTTTTAATGACTTGCATGTCTGTCCTACACTAATATCTATTGCTTGTACTAAGGGAAATGTTGATGATATTATTTCAAGCGAATTTAAAAATGTAGGTTCTAAAATAGGAATTTTACTTCCAAAAATTGATGATTTAGGCTTACCTGATTTAGATAGTTTCAAACAAATATATCAAGATTTTGAAAATAATAAAAAAGAAATTTTAAGTAGCTATGTTGTTGAAGAAGGAGGTATTATATCTGCTTTATTTAAACAAAGTTTTGGCAATAATATAGGATTTTCTATTAATTCAGATTTAGATTTATTAAAGTTAATTCCTGGAGCTATAATTGTAGAAACAAAAGATAATATTGAATCTGATTTGTATGTGTTATTAGGAAACACAGTAAAAGAAGATTATATTATTAATGATATTCCAATTAGTTTTGAGGAAGCTTTAGATAGTTGGACAAACACATTTGATGAACTATATCCTAGATATTGGAAAGAAAATATTGAGAAAGTAGAAAATATAGAATATTATAGTACAAAAAAATTCAAGGCAAAAAATTTAGTTGATGAAGTAAATGTACTTATACCTGTATTTCCTGGAAACAATTGTGAATATGATGTGCAAAGAGCATTTAAAGAAGAAGGAGCTAAAACTAAAATTTTAATTTTTAGAAATTTAGATGAACAAATGGTAAATGATTCTATTGATAAATTAGCTGATGAAATAGATAATACTCATATTCTTGCATTCCCAGGTGGTTTTTCTAGTGGAGATGAACCAGATGGAAGTGCTAAGTTTATTGTAAACGTACTTCAAAACGATAAAATTAAAAATTCAATCAATAGATTATTAGAAAGAGATGGATTAATAATTGGTATTTGTAATGGTTTCCAAGCTTTAGTTAAGTCTGGTCTATTACCATATGGAAATATACAAGTACTAAATGATGATGATTGTACTCTATATAAAAATGATATAAATAGACATATTTCAACAATTGTAAATACTAAAACATCAAGTACAAATTCTCCTTGGCTTCAAGGTATGGAAGTTAATTCTGTTTATAGTGTTCCTATATCACATGGTGAAGGGAAGTTTATAGTAAATGATCAAATGCTTAAACAACTTATAGATAATGGTCAAATCGCATTTCAATATTGTGATGAAAATGGAAATGTAAGTGGAGACAGTAAATACAATGTGAATGGTAGTACCTATGCAATTGAAGGAATTGTTTCTTTAGATGGTAAAATATTAGGTAAAATGGGACATTCTGAAAGATATTATAATGATGTATTCAAAAATATTTCTGGAAACAAGAAACAAAGTATTTTTTCAAATGGTGTAAATTACTTTAAAAAGGAGAAGCAAAATGTCTAATTCATATAAGGATGCTGGTGTTAACTTAGAAGCTGGATATGAATCTGTAGAAAGAATTAAAAGTCATATTGAAAAAACAAGAAGAAAAGGAATGGTTAGTTCTATTGG
This sequence comes from Erysipelotrichaceae bacterium, assembly GCA_012513225.1. Classification (GTDB taxonomy): domain Bacteria; phylum Bacillota_I; class Bacilli_A; order Erysipelotrichales; family Erysipelotrichaceae; genus UBA9076. The sequence continues at coordinate 45,078 of JAAZCQ010000004.1, read as the reverse complement.
ATCTTTTGGTGGACTATTTGATTTATCTAGTTTAAATATGAAAGAACCTATTTTAGTATCAGGAACTGATGGAGTTGGAACAAAATTAAAAATTGCAATGATGCTTGATAAACATGACACTATAGGTATTGATGTTGTAGCAATGTGTGTTAATGATGTTCTAGCACAAGGAGCATTACCTTTGTTTTTTCTTGACTATATAGCTGTAGGAAAAAATAATCCTGAAAAAATAGAAGCTATTGTAAAAGGTGTTGCAGATGGATGTGTGCAAGCTAATGCTGCATTAATTGGCGGTGAAACTGCAGAAATGCCAGATATGTATGAGGATGATGAATATGATATTGCTGGTTTTACAGTTGGTGCTGTTGAAAAATCCAAGTTAATTACACCAGAAAAGGTAAAAGTAAATGATGTAATAATAGGTATAGCTTCTAGTGGTGTTCATTCTAATGGATTTTCTTTAGTTAGAAAAATAGTATTTAAGGATAATAAGATTGACTTAAATACAGTTTATGATGAACTTGATGGTAAAAGTATTGGAGAAGTATTACTTACACCTACAAAGATATACGTAAAAGCTATTAGTGAAGTTTTTGAAAAAGTAAGTGTACATGGTATTGCACATATTACAGGAGGAGGATTTTATGAAAATCTTCCAAGATGTATACAAAGTGATCAAGGAGTAAAAATTAAAAAAGATTCTTTTGAGATATTACCTATATTTAAATTATTACAAAACCTATCTAAAATGGATGAAAATGAAATGTTTAACGTATTTAATATGGGTATTGGTATGGCAGTTGTTGTTGATAAAGACGATGTTAATGCAGTATTAGAAATACTAGAAAACAATAATGAAAAAGCTTATGTTATTGGCGAAGTAATTAATGGAAATGGGGTTATTTTAGAGTGAACATAGCTATATTTGCATCTGGTGTTGGTAGCAATTACACTGCAATTTCTAATGCTATTAAAGATGGTAAATTAGATGCAACAATTAATTTAGTAGTCTGTGATAAAGAAAATGCAGAAGTCATTAAAAAAGTAAAAAAAGATAATAATGAAATATTTGTATTTAATCCAAAAAAATTTAATAGTAAAAGTGAATATGAAAAAATAATTGTAGAAAAATGTATTGAAAAAGATATTTCACTAATTGTACTAGCTGGTTATATGAGAATATTAGGTTCAACTTTACTTGATGCATTTCCTAATAGAATTATAAATATCCATCCTTCACTATTACCTGCTTTTAAAGGTAAGGATGCAATAGGCCAAGCTATTGAATATGGAGTAAAAGTTATGGGAGTAAGTATTCATTATGTGAATTCTGAAATGGATGGAGGAAAAATAATTGCTCAAAAATCATTTGAAGTAAATGATAGACTGACTAAAGAAGAAATTGAAAATAAAGTTCATGAAATAGAACATATATTATATCCAACTGTTATTCAAAAATTAATACAAGGAGGGCTAAAATGAAAAAAAGAGCTATTGTAAGTGTTTCAGATAAAACTGGTGTTGTTGAATTTTGTAAGAATTTAATTGATTGTGGTTTTGAGATAATTAGTACAGGAGGAACAAAGAAAGTATTAGATGAAGCTCAAATAGAGACACTTTCAATTGAAAGTGTAACAAATTTTCCTGAAATGTTAGATGGAAGGGTAAAAACACTTCACCCCTTAATACATGGAGGTTTATTAGGAGTGCTAGATAATGAAAATCATATTAAGCAAATGGAGAAGCATAATATTACTCCTATTAGTTTAGTATGTGTGAATTTATATCCATTTAAAAAAACAATTAATACAGAAGGAAAAACATTTGAGGATGCAATAGAAAATATTGATATTGGCGGTCCTAGTATGCTAAGAAGTGCTGCTAAAAACCATAAATTTGTTAGTGTTGTTTGTGATAATGAAGACTATGATTTAGTAATAAAAGAACTAAAAGAAAATGGTGATACTACTTATAACACAAGATTATATTTAGCTACAAAAGCTTTTAGATCTACTGCAGCATATGATACGATGATACAAAAATATTTAAGTAATTATACTGAAATAAAAAATGATGAATTATTATTAAATTATAGTTTAAAACAAGAATTAAGATATGGAGAAAATCCACATCAAAACGCAGCATTTTATAGTGATGGATTATCTTATCGATATAGTATGACTACAGCAAAGCAATTACATGGCAAAGAACTTTCTTATAATAATATTCAAGATGCAAATGCAACATTACAAATACTTAAAGAGTTTGAAAAAACTCCTGCAGTTGTAGCAGTTAAACATATGAATCCATGTGGGGTTGGATTAGACGATACTATTACAGGAGCATGGAAAAAAGCTTATGAATCAGATCCAGTAAGTATATTTGGAGGCATTGTTGCTTTTAATGAAGAAGTAAATATAGAATGTGCAAATGATATGAGCAAAATGTTTTTAGAAATAATATTAGCACCATCTTTTAGTGAAGAGGCTTTTAATATACTAAGTAAAAAGAAAAATATTAGGCTTATGACTTTTGATTTAGAAGGTAATGATGATAAACAAAAACTTGTATCAGTTACTGGCGGAGTTTTAGTTCAAGATAATGATAATATTATTGAAAAATATGAAGATTTTACTGTTGTTACTGAAAAACAACCTACTCAAAAAGAAATAGAAGATGCATTAATAGGCTTAAAAATTGTTAAACACGTTAAATCTAATGCAATTGTACTTGTTAAAGATAAAATGAGTGTTGGAGTTGGTGCTGGTCAAATGAACAGAGTAGGAGCATGTTTAATAGCATGTGAGCAAGCTAAAGATAAAGCTGTTGGAAGTGTACTTGCATCTGATGCATTCTTCCCTATGGATGATACTGTTGAACTTGCTGCAAAATATGGTATTACATGTATTATTCAACCTGGAGGATCTATTAAAGATCAAGATTCAATTGATAAATGTAATGAACATAACATCGCTATGATTTTTACGGGAAAGAGACATTTTAAACACTAATGGCAAAAGTGCTGGTAATTGGCGGTGGTGGTAGAGAACACGCTATTTGTTATAAATTTAATCAATCCCCTTTAGTTGATAAAGTATTTGTTGCTCCAGGAAATCCTGGCATGAGCGATGTAGCAACATTAGTAAATATTAGTGGGAATGATTTTGATAAACTTATTAAATTTGCAAAAAAAGAAAAGATTGATTTAACATTTGTAGGTCCTGAAATTCCTCTTTGTTTAGGGATTGTAGATAAATTTGAAAAAGAAGGTTTAAGAGTATTTGGACCTAGTGAAAAAGCAGCTAGATTAGAAGGTAGTAAAGTATTTTCAAAAATGATGATGGAAAAATACAATATTCCTACTGCAAAACATAAAAGTTTTGATAATTATGAAGATGCTCTTTTGTATTTAGATAAACAAAAAGCTCCTATTGTTATAAAGGCAGATGGATTAGCTGCAGGTAAGGGAGTAATAATCGCAAATACTCTTGAAGAAGCAAAGAAATCTTTGATGATGATTATGGTTGAAAACCAATTTGAAAATGCTGGAAATAAGGTTGTTATTGAAGAGTTTTTAGAAGGTGAAGAATTTTCTTTGCTAGCATTTGTAAACCATGATTTAGTAATACCAATGCAATTAGCTCAAGATCATAAAAGAGCTTATGATAATGATGAGGGATTTAATACTGGTGGTATGGGAGCATATACACCTATGTCACATATTAGTGATGAAATATTAAATGAAACAATGGAAAAGATAATGAAACCAATGGCTAATGCTATGATTGAAGAAGGTTGTCCATTTGTAGGAATTTTATATGGTGGATGTATGCTTACTGAAAATGGTGTAAAAACTATAGAATTTAATGTTAGATTTGGTGATCCAGAAACTGAAGTTATATTACCGGCTTTAGAGAATGATCTTTATCAAGTAATTATTGATGTATTAGATAAAAAAGAAGTTTCTCTAAAGTGGAGTGATAAATCTTACTGTGGAGTTGTTCTAGCTAGCAATGGTTATCCAAATTTATATCAAAAAGGTTATGAGATTGAAGGTTTAGAAAATGTACAAACATTAGTATTTCATATGGGTACAGCAATTAAAAATAATAAATTAGTTACTAGTGGTGGAAGAGTTTTATTTGTAGTTGGTGTTGGTGATGATTTAAAACAGGCTCAGGAAAATGCATATAAAGAAATTCCAAAAATTAAGTGTGATAATTTATTCTATAGAAAAGATATAGGTAATAAAGGCCTATAAGCTAGATTTTATATTTTAAAATAGCTAACCCCCTTAATTTATAATAAGAATTTAGGGGGTTTTCTAATCTTAAAATATACTTATGCCATAAAATAATAATTAGTAACTAGTATTTAAATAGTTTAATATCCAATGATTTATTATTTTTAATTAAATATGATATTATTTACATATGATTAGTTTAATTAAGTCGAAAAGCTATTTAGAAAAATATCCTAATTCATTTATTGTATATGAGTCTAGAAGAATTATGATTATTTACTATTATATTTTAGATAAAAGGACTTTTTTTACATTTAAATCTTTTGAATATATAGATAATGAAAAAATGTTAAGTATTATTAACATTTTTAATAATAAAATGATTAAAAATGAAAAGATAATTAGTTTAGCTATTTTAAAAGATGATATTTATTTATGTGAAGATGCATTTAAAAGAAATATGTATTATGAAAAAGGAAGATATGTACAAAGAAAAGTTGAGGAATACCGGTATTTAATTAAGGATGAAGCATTTGATAATGAAGGTTTTATAATTAATCAAAGTTTAATAGATAGTGTTCCTTTAGGTAAGTTTAAAACTTCAAACAAGGGTTGTGGATGGATTGCATGTTACAATTTATTTAAATTAATGGGATATGAAAAAACAATGAAGGAAGTTTCCAGTGATATGAGTGAAATTGTTTTATTTAAAGGACTTCTTGGAATTGATGTATTTGGAATGTTCAACTATTTAAAAAAACAAAAAATAGATGTATATCTTACTCCTATTTTTAAAAATCAATGTATAAGAGAAATAAAGAAAAGTAAATATGGAATTATCCTTTATATACATAATAGAGGTTCTCACTATGTTACATATAAAAACTTAAATAATGGGCAATGTATTTATTATAATGCTGTATATGGTAAAAGTAATCATGTTTTAAATATAGAAGAGTTCTACAAAAAATATAGTATTACACCATTTGGTATGTTAATTTCTATATAGCTAGGGGGAAGTTATGTTTAATAAATTTTTAATTGTTTTATCTGCTTGTATTTTTCTTTCATTCATTAATGTTAAAGCTTTATCTTTTTCTGATTTTAGCGATGATAATCTTTTTTATGTATATTCTTTAACATATGAAGGGTATGAAGAAATTGGAAGTAGTGATACATATAAAAAAGCACTTGATATTTATAATAAAAATAAGGATAATTATGAAAATTTATCGATTTATTCAGATGGAGTTTTTTTTGTTGCTGAATATGCAATTGTTACATTTAAATCTACTTCTACATGTGATTATAATGTTGAGTTTACTAATGCAGATAATAAATCAAAAAATTATTTAAATGGCTGTTATGGATTTGATGGTGCATATTTAGAAACTGATTCTACTGGAAAAAAGGTAAAATTTAAAATTTCTGGTATAGAAGGTTGGGCAAATTTTGATGATATTACTATTTATCCGCTTCAACTATTACCTGGAAGACTTAGTAAATATAAAGTTATTAATGGTGAGTTATTTCATCAAATTAAACAAGATTTTTCTACAGATTATTACGGTAGTTTAATTAATTTAGGTCCGTCTCCTGATTATCTTTTAGAAGGTAATGAATACTATAGTTATGATGGAAATTATTTTTATGAAGATGATTCTTTATGGATGATGTTAGATGATTATAAAAGTAATAATACCATTTCAAGTATTAATAATAATAATCCGTATTATAATTACTATCAATATTTATCACATAGAAGCATTACTTCTTATGATGAAACTGATGTAAATAATTATATAAATAATGTTTTACACATTAATAGTAATATTAAAAAGTATGCTGATTTAGATAAAGATAGTACAGATGATACTTTAACTAATTCACAGTTTTATAATCAAGCATTTTCTTTTTTTCAATACCAATATCAATTTGGTTCTAATGCATTAATGATGCTTTCTTTATCATGGAATGAAACAGCTTTAGGAAGAAGCTCTTTAGCTTTTACTAGAAATAATCTATTTGGACATTCTGCATTTGATAGTGATGTAGAAAAGAATGCTTCTAGGTATAATAATTTATCATCTTCAGTTTATTCTCATGCTAGATATTATGTTTCTAATAGTTATTGTAATCCTAGTAAATTTCAATATCATGGTTGTTATTTTGGTAATAAAGCTAATGGGATGAATGTTTCATACGCAAGTGATCCTTATTGGGGTGAAAAGGCTGCACAAAATTATTATCAATTGGATAAAGCGCTAGGTATGAATGATTTTAACAAATACACAATAGGTATAAAAACTAAATACGGTAAAGTTAATGTTTATAGCGAAGCAAGTACTTCATCAAATGTTCTTTATAAAACAGATGATACTAAAAATATATCGTTTTTAATACTAGATGATTATAATGATGAGTTTTATAAAATACAAAGTGATGCAACAATAAAAAATAATAAAATAGAATCATTACACTATTATGACTTTACAAGAGATATTGGATATATAAAGAAAAGTGATATTCAAGTAGTGTTAGAAGGTAGTAATGAGAGTAGTAATTTTGTTAAAGTTTCTTTTGATTCTAATGGTGGATCATTTAAAGATGACTTTAATGTAATAACTTACTATATTGAGGATACAAAAGTACCATCTATAGAGTATCCAATAAAGGAAAATCATTTATTTATTGGATGGGACAAAGAAGTTGTTGCAAGCAATGAAGAGCAATACTATATAGCACAATATAAGGAAGTTGATTCTATATCTATTTATGTTTTACCAGAAACTCAATATGAAATAAAAGATAGAATTAATATAAAAGACGGAAGTATTTTAGTTGAGTTTAAAGATGGTACTCAAGATATTGTTTTATTAAGTACTGAAATGATCTCTGGATTTGATTTTAATGTGCCTGGAGATCAAGAAGTTATTGTTACATATGGAGGCAAAACTACATCTTATACAATAAATGTATCAGAAGAACTTGATACCATTAGAAATGAAATAAAGGATGAAATAATTTCTATAATTGATGACTATCTTGGAAAAGAAATATTAAGCGATACTGAAACAATTAGAGTATTAAACTTAAAATTAAAAATAGATGAATATATGCTTCCTTACTTAAATCAACAACAACTTCGTGATTTAGATAAGATAATTAATACTGCTATAGGAAATAATATTCATTATTTAGTTGAAAAAAGTGAATTTGATGCGAGTGTTTCTGGACTATCTACATCTATAAAACTTAATGATTCATTAGATAAAGGATACTTTAAAGATACATATAAGTTAAGCGTACAAAAGGATGTATCAAGTAATGCAAAAACAATGATGGAAAAAGTAGCTTTAGGAAATGGATATACTATATTTGACGTTTTTAGTGTAAAACTTTCAAAAAGAAATGGTTCAGTTGATTTACATGCTCCAGTAATTATTAGTATAAAAAAACCTGAAGACTCAGATCTAAATCAGTTATTTAATATTTTAAGATATGATAATGGGGAAGTAGTAGAAAATTATACAAAACAATCTCAAGATTATATTCAATTTATGACAAGATATTTTGGAGAATTTATGATTGTTGCAAAAAATACAACTAATATATATGATTTAGAAAATATTTATGAAAATGTTAGTTATTTAAATAGTGATGTTGATCAATATGAAGTAGTATTTAAGGCAGTAATTGCAAGTATAGTATTATTAACTATATTAGTTTTAGGTATAATACTAATAAGAAAGAAAAAAAAGAATGATAAATAAGATAGTTAACATAAATGATATTGTATTTAAAGAAGTTGAGTATGGTGATGAATTATATGATAGTATCTTAAATAGAGGCGTTGCAATTCCTATTAAAGTAATTAAAAAGGATCAAAAATATGAATGCATTGATGGAAATAAAAGATTAAGTATTTTAAAAAAACTATCTAAAATAAATAAAAAATTTGAAAAAGTATATATTATGATAGTAAATGATTTCTCTAAATCTGGAAGTGGGTTTTGGGGAAATACTAGAAATAAACATTAGGTGAATTATGGAAAGATTACAAAAAATAATAGCACAAGCTGGAATAGCATCTAGAAGAAAAGCTGAAGAGTTAATACTAGAAGGTAAAGTAAAAGTTGATGGTGAAATAATTACAGAACTTGGTTATAAAGCAAAGAAAAATGCACAGATAGAAGTTAATGATAAAATTATTGAAAAAGAAGATAAAGTTTATTTTGTATTAAATAAACCTAAAAATGTTTTAAGTACTGTTAGCGATCATAAAGATAGAAAAACAGTGGTAGATTTAATAGACACTAAAGAAAGAATATTCCCAGTTGGAAGACTTGACTATGATACTACTGGTTTAATAATACTTACTAATGATGGTGAATTTTCTAATGAAATAATACATCCTAGATATAGTATTGAAAAAGTATATGATGTTACTATTAAGGGGATTTTAAAAGCGACAGAAATTCAACAGCTTGAAAAAGGTATTTATTTAGATAATAAAAAAACACTACCTGCTAAAGTAGTGATTGTAAATATTGATAAAAATAAAAAAATAACTAATTTACAACTTACAATAAAGGAAGGCAGAAATCATCAAGTTAAGAACATGATGAAATATTTTGGTCATACAGTAGTAAAATTAAATAGAAGAAGACTAGGAACCATTGATTTAAAAGGTTTAAATATAGGTGAGTATAGAAGACTTAAGCCCTTTGAAATCAAGCAATTAAAAAGACTTGCAAATTCAAATGAACTAATCAAATAAGTTCCGTATTAAATTTTCATCAGGATCTATATAAATGGTTTTATAAGACGTTAATGAAACTTTTCCCAGTTTAGTACCTGGGATTTTTTTTAAATCTTTTATTTGGCAATAATTTACTGGTACACTACTTGAGTATCTACCTTTAGAAAAATATGCAGCAATATTTGCAGCAGTTCTAATTATATCTTCATTTAAATCTTTAGTATCTACAACTACGTGAGAACCATGAAAGTCTTTTGTATGAAACCAATAATTTTGTTTTTTTGCAATTTTAAATGTAAGTGTATCATTTTGAATATTATTTTTTCCTACATATATTTTTGTATCTTCGTTATATTGAATAGTTTTAATATTAGGCATGGTATTTTGTTTTTTCTTCTTTTTATTAAGTTTTGATTTATTTGCCTTTAAATAGCCATTATTTACTAATTCTAAAACTATTTCTTTTGCATCAACAAAATCTATTATTTCTAACTGTTGATTAATACCTTCAAAGTATTCTATTTCATCTTGTGTGATTTTTATTTGGTTTTTTATATGATCTGCACCTTTTTTTAACTTTTCGTACTTTTGAAACATTTTTCTAGCATTTGCTTTTCCATCAATTTTAGAATCTAAAGGAATCTTTATAATAGAATTATCCTCAAAACTATTTAGTTCAATATAGTTTAAGCCTTTTGTATCATTTATATTATATGCATATAAAAGTTCTCCATAAACTCTATATTTATCATTATCTAAAGCTTGTGTTAATGAGTCCATTAATTTTGGTAACTTTGCTTTGTTATGCTTTAATTCGCGTTTTACAACCTTGTAAACATCACCTAATAGTTGTTTAATTCTATCTTTTTCTTCTTTGTGATAGTATAGAATATCAATTCCTTCATGTAATTCATATTTAGTTGCACTAGCAATATGTGTTAATTCAATTATATGAAAAAAAGCTTCATTATTTTTATAAGATATGTATAGATTATTTGATTTTTCAATCTCTTTAATAATATCTTTGAATAATTGATTATTAGATAATCTATATTCTACTTCTTTTGATAGTAAAGGTGAAAATCCAGAAAGTTGTGAAGTTAAAGAAATACTTCTGTCTATAATAGGGTTTTGAAAAGGATTTTGTTTTTCTTGTGGTAATACCACATTAAAATTAGCTCCTGGATGTATTGTTCTTTTGTTATTTTCAAATGGAGGAATTCTTTTTAATGCATCAATTACTTTACTATTTTCATCAACTAATATTATATTTGCATATTTCCCCATTAACTCAACATACAACATTAATATTTGTTTATCACCCAAAGTATTTCTTTTGGATAATTTAAAGTAACACCATCTATCTAAGTCACCTTGTTTAACTTCAAGTATCATTGAACCTTCAATATGTTTTCTAAGGAGCATTACAAAATTACTTGGTTCACTTGGAGTAGGATATTCTTTCTCAGTAATATTTATCCTATTGTATAAGGGATGACAAGAAATCATAATTTTTTTCTTTCCTTGATTAGTTCTTAAATGAAAAATTATTTCTGTATTAGAAATATTATAGATTTTATTTATTTTTGCAGGACATAAAAGATTTATATCCGGTATAATTTTACTTAATAGTATTCCATCTAAAGCCATATAATCACTTCTTTCTTAAGAATTATAACATACTCATATTACTTTCAATGTTTTTATATGGCAAAATCACATTTACTACTAAAAATAGTCAAAATAATTACTTATATATGCAATAATTTATAATATAGTTACTTATTAATAAAAGATTTGGTAGAATATAGCCAAGCTAATAGTGGGGTAAATATGAATAAGAAGGGTATTTTAATAGTATTTAGTGGACCTAGTGGTGTTGGGAAAGGGACTGTTTTAAAAAAGTTTATTAATGATGAAAACTTAAAACTTTCATATTCTGTTTCTATGACTACTAGACCTAAAAGAAATGGTGAAATAGAAGGTATTAATTATTTTTATGTAAGTAAGGATGAATTTAAAAAGGCTATTGATGAGCAAAAACTTCTTGAATATGCATATTTTGTAGGGAATTATTATGGAACTCCTATAGATAATGTAAATAGATTATTAAATGAGGGAAAAAACGTTTTACTTGAAATTGAGGTACAAGGAGCATTACAAGTTATGGAAAAAGTGAAAGATGCTCTTACTATATTTATAGTTCCACCAAGTATGGAAGAACTTGAAAAACGTATTAGAGGTAGAAATACAGAAACTGAAGAAGTTATAAAAGAAAGATTAGATAAAGCAAAGTTAGAGATGACAATGCTTAATAAGTATAAATACGTAGTTTGTAATGATGATCCAGAAAAAGCAGCATTAACTATAAGTAATATAATTAAAAGAAGTATGGAGTAAATTCCATACTTTTATGATTGGCTTTCAATATACCATTTATTTTCATCTAAAAATAAATATCTTCTTTGCCCATTAAATAAACATGTATATCTTATACCTGAACCTCCTGACTCAAATAATGATGCAGGACACCTCTGTATTACTCTATCTATTTTGTATTTAACACCGTTATCCCATACAATAAATAAAGGAGAGATATTCCCAGCTAAATCATATAAAGTAACTACTGATACATATTTTCTTTTCATATTATTCCCCATTAACTTAATTAATATTATTGTATTTAAAAGACAATTTAACTTTTTTAAATATTGAATGTATAATTACTATCTAGATAATATATTTAATACTAATTAATGTTATTATCTATTTATTACTAATAAGTTAATATATTAAAAATATTTATATAAAAAATAGAGTAAATTATATACAATAACTATAACATTCATTATTGTCTATAGTTATATTGTACTTGAAAAATATTCAAGTACAATATTGACTTTTAAAAAAGTTGTAATGATAGTTTTATTAATTTAGAATTATAGTAGGTGACAGCATGTATTTTAAAGAAAATTTAAGGTTTTTAAGAAAGCGAAAATTAATTTCACAAAATGAACTTGCAGATTTTTTAGGTTATAAATCTTTTACTACAATTCAAAAATGGGAAGATGGTACATCTACGCCTAATATGAGTATGCTTACAAAGATATCTAAATATTTTAATGTAGATTTAAATGATTTAATTAACATTGATATTAGTAAGTTAAATAAAAAAATTCCTGTAATTGGAATTATTAGAGGAGGCCCTGCAATATTTGCTGATCAAAATATTAGTGATTATGAGTATGTTAGTTATGAAGAATCAAATGATGGAGAGTACTTTTATTTAGATATTGTTGGAGATTCTATGAAAAATATAAGAATATTAGAGGGTGATAGAGTTTATATTAGAAAACAATCAACATTAGAAAATGGAGAAGTAGGTGTTGTGCTAATTGGGGAAGAAGCTACTCTTAAAAGAGTTTATTATGAAGATGATAAATTAATATTAAAGTCTGAAAATGAATTATATAGTCCAATGATTTTTACAAAAAAGGATGTAATGGATAAGGAAATTAAAATTTTAGGTAAACTTATTCATAATAAAATCAGATATTAATGAAAGCGAAAATTTTATATTTTCTTATCAGTTTTACTAGCTTTATTATAATTTATATCATTGAGTTTATAATAATAAATTTCTTTTATACATTATTAAATATATATTTTCTATTTTATCCAATTACATATTTAATATTAATATTATTTATTAATCCAATGCTTACTTATAAATTTGTTGAATATTGCATAGACAATAAATGGATTTCATTATAAAGATGATATAATATTTTAAGAAATGAGGTTTTATGAAAGTTGTAATTGCAACCGGTGGAACTGGCGGTCATATATATCCTGCTTTATCTTTAGCAGATGAGTTAAGAAAGCAATGTGATGCAAAGATATTATTTATAGGTTCTTCTACAAGAATGGAATCAAAAGAAATACCTAACAAAGGTTATGATTTTATTGGTTTAGATGTAATTGGGACAAATGGAGGACTTCTTACAAAAATTAAATCTATTTTGTTGTTACAAAGAGCAAGAAAAAAATGTATTGGTATTTTAAAAGATTATAATCCTGATATAGTTATTGGTTTTGGTAATTATATTAGTGTTCCTGTCATATTGGCAGCTAAAAAATTAAAAATTAAAACAATGATACATGAACAAAATTCTATTGCTGGAAAAGCAAACAAATTATTATCAAAATATGTTGATGCTATAGTTGGAAGTTATGATGAAAATTTAGAACAATTTGATAGTTCTAAAACTCGAATATTGGGTAATCCTAGGGCCACTGAAGCTGCTTCTATAAAAAAAGATGAAAGCTTATATGATAAATTAGAATTAGATAAAAATAAGTTGCTGGTTATAATTGTTATGGGTTCATTAGGGTCTAGCAGTGTAAATAAAATTTTAGAAGAATACTGCACCCTAAATGACAAACTTGATTATCAAGTACTTTTAGTGACAGGTAAAAACCAATATAATGACTTTAGGTTTAAAGGTAATGACTATATTAAAGTTGTTCCATATATTGATGGTGTTAAAACAATGGTACTTGCTGATTTAATAGTAATGAGATCAGGAGCTACAACCTGTGCTGAGGTAAGTGCTCTTGGAAAAGCTAGTATCACTATACCTAGTCCTTATGTCCCTAACAATCATCAGTATATTAATGCAAAATCTCTTGAAAAAGTAAATGCTACAAAGGTGATTTTAGAGTCTGAATTAAGTGCGAATCTATTGAATGAAACTATAAATGATATTATATTTAATGAAAAGCTTAGAAAAGAAATGATGAATAATGCATTTAAAGTTGGAAGAATAAATGCTAGTAATGATATTATAAATTGGATTAAGGAATTGATTTTATGAGTATAGATAAAATTGCAAATGAGTTATTAAACTATGCAACTGTAGATGAAAATATACCTATGTCTAGTCTAACTTCATTAAGAATTGGAGGTAATGCAAGATATGTTGTATATCCAACTACTGTAGTAGCTTTAGTAGAAATAATGAATGTTATAAAAAGATATAACTTGCCTTTTAAAGTTTTTGGAAAGGGAAGTAATATACTTTGTTCTGATAAAAATTATGATGGAGTTATTATAAGATTAGATAGAAGTTTTAGTGAAGTATATTTTACTGAAGATAGTTGTATTGCTCAGGCTGGTTGCTCAATCATTGCAGTAGCTTATGAAGCTATGAAAAATGGATTGTCAGGTTTAGAGTTTGCAAGTGGTATTCCAGCAATGGTAGGTGGAGTTACTTTTATGAATGCTGGTGCATATAATTCTAATATGGCTGGAGTAATAGAAGAAGTATTTGTATTGCATGATGGAATGCTAGAATGGATTCCTAATTCAAAATGTAATTTTTCCTATAGATATTCTGTTTTTCATGATAATCCTGATTGGATAATTATTGCAACAAAATTTAGACTTAAGAAAAAACCGGTTGAGGAAATAAAAGAAATAATTGAAACTAGAAAAGCAAGAAGAATTGCAGCTCAACCATTAGATAAGCCAAGTGCTGGAAGTACATTTAAAAACCCTTTAGAAAAGCCTGCATGGGAATTGATTGATGGAATTGGCTACAGGGGTAAAAGAATAGGTGGTGCTATGGTTAGTACTAAGCATGTTAACTTTCTTATTAATGAAGATAAGGCAACTGCGAAAGATTTTATGGATTTAGTTACTGAGATTCAAGATAAAGTAAAAGAAAAATATAAGATTGACTTATATATGGAAGTGGAGCGCTTTAATTGGTAATTAATCAAGATGAAATTCTAAATGATTTACAACCTCAAAATCATGGTGTTAATGAGGTTTTTAAAAGACATAATCAAAAACTTTATGAAGAAAATTTTAATAAATATAAAAAGCTAATATTTAGACTTTCTATATTCTTAGGTATATTTTTTATATTAGGATCATATTTTTTGTTTGATAGAAGTAAGGTTAATGTTGTTGTAGTAGAAGGTACTGATTTTCTTACTAAAGATTATATTATAAATTTAAGTGAAGTAAGTGATAAGTCTATATACTATTTTACTATTCCTTTTTTAGTCGAAAATAAAATAAATAAAAGTGAAATGGTAGATAGTGTTAAGGTAAGTTATCAGCAAAATAATGTAATAAAAATTAGTGTTAATGAAATAGCTCCTGTAGGATATAGGTATGTAGATGCTGCTGAAATTTTATTAAGTAATGGTAGTATTATTCCATTAAAAAGTGATTATATGTCATTTTTATCTAGAGTTCCATTAATTACAGGTTTTTTTGAAGAAGAGTCAGAATACTTATTAATTAAATCTTTAAGTAAGGTTGATCAAGAAATGATTGAGAATATTTCAGAGATAAAACAATATAATTTTGATTATGACCCTTATACTTTAGAAATATTTATGAGAGATGGAAATTATTTTTTCGCTAGTTTTTATAGTTTAGAGCTAATTAACTCATATAATTTAATTGCTTCAAAGCTTATAACTACAAATAATTGTATTTTTGCCGATGAAGGTTTAAAAGTAGCCTATAAAAAAAAGTGTCCATGGGATGAGGTTAAATCACAATTAGAATATTGGAAAAATGATAATGGGGAATTTATTTTAAATAAATATGGCGACAAGGTAGTAATTCATTATTTAAAAGATGAATTTGATAATTATGTTTTAGATGAAAATGGTAATAAAATACCTATTCCTGTTAATGAGTATGGAGAAGAAATAGGTGTTTTGGATAAAGAGGAAACCCAAGAGGTTATTGAAGAGTTACCTATTGAAGGTGAACTATTACCCGAATAGACTTGTTTAAATAGTGTAAAATGATATTATAAATTAATCTTAAATATATAATCATACGTAATAGTTTGATATAATGAATACAAATGGAGGTTAGTTATGGCTGTAGAAAAAGTTACAGATTTAGGTAGTATTAATATTACTAATGAAGCAATTGCATCTTTAGCTGGTGGAGTTGTTACTGAAAGTTATGGTGTTGTTGGAATGGCATCTAGAAATATACTTAGAGATGGCATTGCAGAATTGTTAAATATGGAAAACTATGCCAAAGGTGTTAATGTAAATGTCACAAGCAAAGGTTTAGAAATTGATGTTTATATTATTGTTAGCTTTGGTGTAAGAATTTCTCAAGTTGTTTCTGAAGTCCAAAAGAATATTAAATATGTATTAGAAAAAACTTTGCAACAAGACATTATTGCAGTTAATGTATTTGTTCAAGGTGTAAGTGTGAAAGATTAGTCGGAGGATATAATGAAATTAATAAACGGTAAAATATTAAGAGGTATGATTCTTAGTGGATCTAATAATCTGACTAATCAAAAAGATAAAATAGATGCATTAAATGTGTTTCCTGTTCCAGATGGGGATACAGGTACAAATATGTCGTTAACATTTAGTAATGGTTTAAATGAAGTTAATAAATTGAATAGTGATGATTTATCTGCAGTTTCCAAAACTTTATCTAGAGGATTATTAATGGGTGCAAGAGGTAACTCTGGAGTTATTCTTTCTCAAATTTTTAGAGGATTTTATCAAGCTGTTGAAGGTAAAAGTGAAATTAATGGATTAGATGTTAGCATTGCCTTTAATAAGGGTGCTGCAGTTGCATATAAAGCGGTTATGAGACCTGTAGAAGGTACTATTCTTACTGTAATTAGAGAATCAGCGTATTATGCAAATAAATATGCTGAAGAAAATGTTGAATGTACTATTAATGAATACTTTGACGTACTCACTAAAGAGGCGATGATTTCTTTAGAAAACACTCCTGAATTATTACCTGTATTAAAGGAGGTTGGAGTGGTTGACAGTGGTGCTACTGGCTTAATTGCTATTCTTGATGGTTTTAAAGCATATATAGATGGTAGTCCAATTGAACTATTAGAAAAAGGTGAAACCGCTAAAGATTATTCTCAACATGATATTAAAAGTGATGAGTTTGGCTATTGCACAGAGTTTATTGTTAGATTAAATGAAAAATATAAGAAAACATTTGATGAAGCAAGACTTACAAAACAGTTAAGTAAATTAGGAGATTCTCTAGTTGTTGTACAAGATGATGACTTAGTTAAGGTTCATGTTCATACTTTAACTCCTGGTGATGCTTTAAATCTTGCTCAACGATATGGAGAGTTTATAAAACTTAAAATAGAAAATATGCAAGAACAACACTCTAATATAGTAAATGAAAAAAAAGAAGAAGTAATTGAAGAAGATACAGAAAAAGAGTATGCAATAATTGCAGTTGCAGCAGGAGAAGGCTTAAAAAATATATTTAAAGAGTATAGAGTAGATGTGGTTATATCTGGTGGACAAACAATGAATCCATCTACAGAAGATTTTACTGCAGCTATTAAACAAGTAAAAGCAAAACATATATTTATACTTCCAAATAACTCAAATATTATATTAGCTGCACAACAAGCTGCCATGATAATTGAAGATGAAGATATTCATGTATTTGAAACAAAATCTATTCCTCAAGGATTATCTGCTTGTCTAATGTTTAATCCTGAAGTTAGTGTTGAAGATAATCTTCATGAAATGAATGCAGCTATTGAAAATGTTCTTACTGGTCAAGTTACATACGCTATTAAAGATACTAGTTTTGATGGAATAAAAATTGAAGCTGGTGATTATATGGGTATTAAAGAAAAAGAAATTGTATATTCAACTAAGGATATTATTGAAGCAACTAAAAAATTACTAGATAGTATGATAAGTGAAGAAAGTGAAATCGCAACTTTAATTTATGGGGAAAATATCAGTGAAGATCAAGTCAATGAAATAGTTAAATATATTCAGGATAACTTTGGAATTGAAATAGATGTACAAAATGGTGGACAACCAGTGTATAGCTTTATAATTGGAATTGAATAATTATAATATTAAAAGGTGTTAGGTAATATCAACACCTTTTTAAATGCAATTAAAATATATCTTTAAAATAATTATTTTTGTTATAATCATTATATGAGTTATACGCTTAAAGAATGTGGAATAACACCAAGAAAAATTGAATTGCTTAATAAAGCAAATATTTTTAATAGTGATGATTTGTTTTCTTATTATCCTTTTCGCTATGAAACAATAGAATTTAAATCTTATAAAGATTGGAAAGTTAGTGAAAAAATCGCTGTAGAAGGTATTTTAATAAGCGCTCCTTCTACATATAGATATAAGGCTAATAAATCAATTACTAGATTTAATATTATGAGTGAAAATCAAATATTAAATGTTGTTATATATAATAGACCTTGGGCAAGTCAATTAAAATTAGAACAAAAATTAGTAGTAATAGGAAAATATAATGGAAATAATAAAATAACCGCATCTAATTATTATGGAAAAACTATAAAAGATATTGAAGGTATTTCACCAATATATCCTTTAACAGATAAATTAACACAAAAAATAATTAGTGATTCTATAAAAAAAGCTTATGATTTGTTGAAAGATAAAATAGAAACAACAATACCAAAAAAATATATAAAACAATATAATCTATTAGAGAAAAGAGATGCAATTAAATTAATACATTTCCCAAAAACTAATAATGATATTGCACTAGCATTAAGAACATTAAAATATGAAGAGTTTTTAAGGTTTAATGTTGCAATAAATATTCTTAGAAAAGACAATAATACTACATATGTAAAAGAAGGAAAAAAATTTAATTATGATGATGTTTTTATACTTGCAAATAATTTACCTTTTAAACTTACTAAAGATCAATATAAAGTTACAAATGAAATCTTAGAAGACTTACAAAGTAATAAAGTTATGTATAGATTATTGCAAGGAGATGTAGGCAGTGGAAAAACGATAGTTGCTGCACTTGGATTATATGCTACATATCTTAGTAAGAAGCAAGGTGCATTACTAGCACCAACAGAAATCCTTGCAAAACAGCACTATAATAATCTTAAAAAAATATTTAGACCAACAAAAATGAAACTAGCAGTATTATATTCTGGATTATCTTCTATTAAGAAAAAAGAAATCTTAGAAAAATTAGTTAACAATGAAATTGATATTTTAATAGGTACTCATTCTATTATTCAAGAAAATGTTACTTTTAAAGATTTAGGTATGGTTGTAGCTGATGAGCAACATAGATTTGGAGTAGAGCAAAGACAAAAGTTAAAATCAAAAGGAAATAAAGTGGATTTTTTATTAATGAGTGCACCACCTATTCCTAGAACTCTTGCAATGACTTTATATGGAGATATGGATGTATCTACTATTGAAACAATGCCAAAAGGTAGAAAGCCTGTAAAAACATATTTAATAAAAGAAAACAGTTTTTTAAGTGTGATAAAAGAAATTGAATATAAGCTTTCTTTAAATGAACAAATATATGTTATTTGTGCAGCAATTGAAGAAAGTGAAAATTATGATGCTAGAAATACAATTCAAGTATATGAAAATCTAAAAAAATATTTTGGAAATAAGTATGTAGTAGGATTACTTCATGGTAAAATGACCAGTGAAGAAAAAGAAGAGACAATGATTAAGTTTAGTAAAAATCAAATCCAGATTTTAGTAAGTACTACAGTAATCGAAGTCGGTATTAATGTTGTAAATGCAACAGTAATGATAATCTACGATGCACATAGATTTGGATTAAGCCAAATACATCAATTAAGAGGAAGAATTCAAAGAGGAGATAAGGAAGGGATTTGTTATTTATTAACTGATACAAAGGATAAAGATAGCTTAGAAAGACTTAAAGTTTTACTAAAATCAAATAATGGTTTTGAAATTGCTACTGAAGACTTACGTTTGAGGGGACCAGGTGATATACTAGGGACAAGACAAAGCGGGATTCCTGGTTTTATACTGGGAAATTTATTTGAAGATACAAAAATAATTAATCAATCTAGAATTGATGCTGAAGAGATAGTGAATAATAAAAATATTGATAATATTAAATTTATTGAATTAGTAACTGGTAATAAAAATATTGATGTAAAATACATGGATTAAGGAGATATATGGACATAATAAAATGGTTAAATAAAAGAAACATAAAGATTAAAGACCAAAATTTAATACATCAAGCATTTATGCATTCTTCATATGCAAATGAGCATAAAAATAAAACAGATAATGAGCGTTTAGAATTCATGGGAGATGCTGTTTTACAGATATGGGTAAGTGAAAAACTATTTAAATTTAGCCCTCCTTTAAGTGAAGGAGAGATGACAACTTTAAGGGCTAGATTAGTATGTGAAAAAGCTCTATCTATTTATGCTAGAGAGTTAAATTTAAATAGGTTTTTATTGTTAGGTGCAGGTGAAGAAAAAAATGGTGGAAGAAACAAAGATTCCATTCTTGCAGATATGTTTGAAGCTTTTATTGGTGCAATTTATATTGATCAAGGTCTAGGTTGTATTTCTAAAGTTCTTGATGAAGTAATAATTCCTAGGATAGAAAATCCTTCAGATATTGAAGTGAATCTTGATTATAAAACAAAACTTCAAGAATATATACAAAGTGATAAGCGTAAAACAGTCGTATATGAAGTTATGAATGTTAGTGGACCTAGTAATAATCCTTCTTTTAAAATTAGAGTTAAATTAGATGATTTAACACTAGGCATTGGAAGTGGAAATAGTAAAAAGAAAGCAGAACAAAATGCAGCAAAAAATGCATTTGATAAATTGGTGAGATGATGAAAGATTTTGGTATTTATAATAATAAAAAAATTGATTTAATTGAAATAGAGAACAATAATTTTATTTTACAAGCAACAAATTATGGCGCTACCATTGTCTCTCTTTATTTAAAGAAAAAGAAAATAGATGTCATTCAAGGTTTTGATAATGTTGATGGCTATATAAATGATGTACCTTATATGGGTGGTAGTATTGGAAGAGTTTGTAATAGAATTGGTAAAGGTAAATTTCATTTAAATAATAATGATTATTTCGTAAGTGTTAATAATGGTCCTAATTCTCTTCATGGTGGAAATTATGGATTTGATAAACAAATATGGAACTATAGTATAGATAATAATAAAATAGTTTTTACTTATTTATCAAAAGATAAAGAAGAGGGATATCCTGGAAATCTGAAAGTAAAAGTTATTTATGAATTAATTGATAATGGTTTTATTTTTGAATATGAAGGAACAAGTGATAAGGATACTTTGTTTTCAATGACAAACCACGCATTTTTTAATTTTAATGGTCCAACATCTTTAAGTGCATTAGATCATAAAATTCAAACAGATGCAAAATATGTTGCGAAGGTAGATTCAGATGGTCTTACATTAGATGATATATTTGATGTGAAAAATACACCATTTGATTTTAGTCAATATAAATCTTTAGGAAAAGATATAGACAATGATTATAAACAGCTTATAAATGGTTCTGGATATGATCATCATTTTCTTGTTGATGGAGATGGATTTAGAAAAATGGTTAGCTGTAATGCTAATGGAATAATAATGGATGTTTATAGTGATTTACCTGGATTTCATTTATATTCTGGAAATTTTCTAGATGGGAAAGCAATAGGAAAACAAGGTGGAAGTTTTCCTAGAAGAAGTGCAGTTTGCTTTGAAACTCAGTATTATCCTAATGCTATAAATTATGATTCACAAAAAAAGCCAATATTAAAGGCTAATGAATATATGAAGCACATAAGTAAATTTATCTTTGAAGTGGAGGAAAATTAATGAGGATAAGTGAAATAAAAGAAAGACTTCTATCTAATGAGTTTGATGAACAACTCAAAATGCTAACTTGTAAGGAAGATGTTAGTAAAGCTATTATTAGATATTCAAACTTACTTGATAACGCAATTGAAAAATATGGAGATTTAGAGGAAGCACATTTAATTTGCGCACCAGGAAGAACTGAAGTTGGAGGTAATCACACCGATCATCAACAAGGTAGAGTACTTGCAGCAAGTGTAAATATGGATATAGCTGCAGTAGTTTGTAAAGGTGGAAATGAAGTAGAATATTTCACTAAGGATTTTCCTATCAATAGTGTTGATTTAAGTGAATTAGATGTTAATCCTGATGAAAAATTTACGTCTGAAGCTTTAATTAGAGGTACTGCATTCAGATTTAAAGAATTAGGCTATAATATTGGTGGATTTAAAGCTTATAGTCAATCAGATGTTTTACCAGGTTCAGGAATTTCAAGTAGTGCAGCATTTGAAGTTCTTTTAGGCAATATTTTTAGTTATTTATATAATGATGGAAAAGTAGATAATGTAACTATTGCAAAAATAGGACAATATGCTGAAAATAATTATTTTATGAAACCTTGTGGTCTTTTAGATCAAATGGCATGTTCTGTTGGTGGATTTGTTACAATTGATTTTAAAGATAAAGAAAATCCAATAGTAGAAGCAATTGAGTTTGACTTTGCACATAGTGATTATGCATTATGCTTAGTTGATACTAAAGGTAGTCATGCTGATTTAAGCGACGATTACGGATTAATGCCAAAAGAAATGAAAGATGTTGCAAAGGTTTTTAATAAAGAAGTTTTATCTGAGATTACTATGAATGATTTACTTTCTAATATTAGAAAAGTTAAAAATACATGCTCAGATCGTGCTATATTAAGAGCAATTCACTTTTTAAATGAAACAGAAAGGGTTGTTGAACAAGTTAATGCATTAAAAAATAATGATATGGATTCTTTTAAAAAACTAATAATAGAATCAGGTTACTCTTCATATATGTATTTACAAAATGTTTACAAATATAATATAGATAATACTCAAGAACTTGCTCTTGCTTTAGCAGTAAGTGAACAATTGTTAAAAAATAAAGGAGCATATAGAGTACATGGTGGAGGGTTAGCTGGAACTATTCAAGCATTTGTTCCAAAGAATATGTTAGAAGAATATACAAATCAAATGGAATTGATATTTGGGGAAAATTCTTGTCATATACTATCTATTAGACCTGTAGGAGGCTATCAAATAGTATAATAATTGATTATTATAAAAATATGTTTAGGGGAGGATTAGATGTTAAAAGATAATAAAATATTATTAGGAAAATCAGAAGAAAAGGAAATATATTTATTACCACATCAACTTAATAGACATGGGTTAATTGCAGGTGCTTCTGGCACAGGAAAAACTATAACCTTAAAAGTTATTGCAGAATCATTAAGTGAATTAGGTGTTCCAGTTTTTTTAGCTGATATAAAAGGTGATTTATCTGGAATGATAAAACAGGGTGATATTAGCGTAATTCAGGAAAGACTTGATTCTATGGGCATTACAGATTTTGAAACAAAAAGATATCCTGTTCACTTTTATGATGTGTATCAAGAATTTGGACATCCAATTAGAGCTACTATTGAAGGAATGGGCCCTTTACTTATAAGCAGGATACTAGATTTAAATGAAGCGCAATTAGGTGTTTTAAACATCGTTTTCAAAGTTGCTAAAGATATGGATTTAGCATTATTCGATTTAAAAGATTTACAAGCTATGACAAGCTATGTAGGTGAAAAATCTAAAGATCTAACTATAAAATATGGTAATGTTTCAAAACAAAGTGTTGGTGCAATATTAAGACAACTTTTAGTATTAGAACAAGAAGGTGGAGAGTTATTTTTTGGCCAACCTTCAATAGATATTGAAGATTGGTTCTACACTATTGGAAACAATGGGATAATGAATATTCTTGATTGTAGAAAGCTTGTAAATAGTCCATCTCTTTATGCTACATTTATGTTGTGGTTACTAACTAATTTATATGAAAGATTACCAGAAGTAGGTGATTTAGATAAGCCAAAGATGGTTTTCTTCTTTGATGAAGCTCATATTTTATTTAATAATGCACCAAAAAATCTAATGGAAAAGATAATACAAACTGTTAAATTAATTAGATCTAAAGGTGTTGGAATATTCTTTTGTACACAAAGTCCTACTGATATTCCTAATGAGGTATTGGCACAATTATCTAATAGAATTCAACATTCACTTCGTGCTTATACACCAAGTGAAATTAAAGCAGTAAAACTTGCTGCTAATTCCTTTAGAGCTAATCCTAATTTTGATACTGCTGAAGTAATAACTAATATGAAAACTGGAACAGCACTAGTATCTGTTTTAGATGAAGATGGTGCTCCAACAATTGTTGAAAAAACAAAAATTTTACCTCCAAGTAGTATGATGGGGCAAATTGATGTTTCAGTTCAAAAAGAAGCAATTAGAAATGGTTCTATGTATGGTAAATATGAAAAATCTATTGATAATATAAGTGCTTATGAAGAAATTGACCAAATCAGAGAAAAAGAAGCACAATTAGCTGAAGCAGAAAAATTACAAAAAGAACAAGATAAGTTAAATGCTATAAAACAAAAAGAAGAAGCTAAAGCACAAGCTAAAAAAGAAAAAAATCAAAAAACTATGCTAGAAAGAATTTCTAAAAAGACAGTCAATCAATTAGAAAACGCGGCTAGTAGACAAATAGTAAAAACAGCTAGTTCTATGTTGAAAAATTTTCTAAAATAAAAATTATTAATTATTGTTAAATACTTAAAAAATGCACCTCTAATTTTATAAAGATTAGTGGGTGCATTTTATTGCTATTATATTTTTTTTTATATTTTTGGACTTGTACAAGATTCTCTAATTACTAAATCACAAGGAACAGTAATATTTATAGGATGAACCTTTTTTTCTTGAAGAAATATTGAAATAAGTCTTGCACCAAATTCACCAATCTTATTACTTGGAGCATTTATTGTAGTAAGAGGTGGGTTAGTAAAAGCAGTTCCTTGGTCATTATTAAATCCAATTATAGATAAATCTTCTGGAATCTTTAATCCCATCTCTGTTGCAGCTCTCATTGCACCTTGAGCAATCAAATCATTTGCACAAAATATTGCAGTAGGTTTTTTAGTTTTAATTTTCATTAATTCTTGAAGCATTGAATATCCTGATTCAATAGTAAACTTATCTTCAATAATATATTTTTCATTAAATATATTATATTGATTACAATAATTTTTAAACCCTATTATTCTTTTATCAGGATAGTACTCGCCATCACTTGTATATTCTTTACCACCTAAATAACCTATTCTTGAATGTCCTAATCCCACTAAATAATCAATGACATCTTTCATTGCATTATCAATATCCATAGTTATAGATGTAACATAAATTTTAGGTAAAAACATATCAATAAATACAATTCTATCAGAAGTCTTTCTAAACTCAGCTATCTCTTCTTTTGAAAATTTACCTATACATATTATTCCGTCTAAGTTTTGTATTTTATTAAAATAATTATTTTCATCTCTAAATATTCTAAATATTTGTACATTCATTTTTGTTAAAAAATTTTCTGCGCCAACTCTAATTGAAAGGTAAAAAGGATCAGTAAGTTCTTTATCAATTGTATACCATTGTATAATACCAACTTTTATATTTTCATATGAATTTTTTCGTTTTACATTCTTTTTTACATAACCTAAATTTCTTGCTTCATTAAATACTTTACTTTTTGTACTTTCAGGAACTTTTAAGGTAGGATCATAATTTAATATTCTTGAAACTGCAGCAGTAGAAATGCCAGCTTTTTTTGCTATATCTTTTAATGTGACCATATATTACCCCCATAATTATATATTTATACATCTAATTTATCATGAAGTAAATAAAAGTCAATAATTTAGTAAATAATATAAGTAATTAATTAAATATATCATTTTATTATTTAAGAGATAATAAAAAATATATAAATAATTCATAAATAATATGATTTAAATCCAATATTTTAAAAGTTTAGTAAATATATTTAATAATTTAATAAATGAAAGCGGTTGTATTGACATTGCAAGATATAAATTTTACTATAAATATGTATTTACAATATGTATATATTTATAAATACGCTAAGTAAACGGAGGAAAATATAAATGAAAAAACTCTTAGCTCTACTTGCAGTAGGTGCAATGCTACTAGGCTTAGTAGGTTGTAGTTCTACTGAAAAAGAAACACCTGAGTCAACTTCTGAAGCTACTACAGAAACAACTGGTGCGGGAGAAACTGTTAAAGTTGGTGTTTCTATCTACAAGTTTGACGACAACTTCATGACTTTATATCGTGAAGAAATTGAAAGTTATTTCGCTTCATTAGATGATGGAAATACTTATGAAGTAACTATTCAAGATGGTAAAAATGACCAAGCTGAACAAACAAATCAAATTGATAACTTTATTCAACAAGGATATGATGTTTTAATTATTAACCTTGTTCAATCTACATCAGCTGCTACAGTAATTGACAAATGTGCTGACGCTGATATTCCATGTGTATTTATTAACCGTGAGCCAGAAGAAGCAGATATGGATTCATATGATGGTCAAGATTATGAAGGGAAATTTACTTATGTAGGTGCCGATGCTAGACAATCAGGAAAATTCCAAGGGGAATTAATTGCTGATCTTGAAGACAAAGGCGATCTTAATGGTGATGGTGTTTTACAATATGTAATGGTTGTTGGTGACCCTGAAAATGTTGATGCTAAATATCGTACAGAATTCTCAATTTCTCAATATGGAGAAGTTTCTGGAAATGATGTTGAAAAATTAGATGAACAACGTGGTGACTGGGATCAAGCAAAAGGACAAGAAATTGTTGCTAATGCTCTAGTTAAATATGGTGACAAAATTGAAGCTGTATTCTGTAACAATGATGCTATGGCTCTAGGAGCTGCTCAAGCTATTGAAGCTGCTGGTAGAACAGTTGGAAAAGATATCTATTTAGTTGGTGTTGATGCTCTAGATGATGCAAAAGATCTTGTTAAAGAAGGTAAGATGACTGGTACAGTATTAAATGACCATGTTGGACAATCTCATACAGCAGTAGATGCAGCAGTTAAAGCTGTTTCTGGTGCTAAACTAGATAAATACTACTGGGTAGACTATGTAAAAGTTACTCAAGCTAACGTTGAAGAATTCTTAGACTAGTCAAAAAGTATTACTAATCAAGTGTGCTATTTGCACACTTGATTTTATATAATAAATGCAGGGGGTTTAAATGAGCGAGTATATTTTGCAAATGAAAAATATAAGTAAAAGTTTTCCTGGCGTAAAGGCACTTGATCAAGTTAATTTGAATATTAGACCTGGTACTGTACACGCGTTAATGGGTGAAAATGGTGCAGGGAAATCAACTTTAATGAAATGTCTCTTTGGAATTTATAAGATGGATGAAGGAGAGATTATTTTTAATGGAGAAAACGTTAATATAACAAATACTGCAGATGCTCTTTCAAAAGGTATTGCGATGGTACAACAAGAACAGTCTCCTATATTAGATAGAAGTATTGCAGAAAATATCTTTTTAGGTAGATTTCCTACAAAAAAAATTGGTCCAATAGAGATAATAGATCATAATAAATTGTATTCAGAAACTGATAAATTATTAAAAAAAGTAAATATGGATTTTAATTCAAAAGTTAAATTAAGTTCATTATCTGTTTCTCAAATGCAATCTGTTGAAATTGCAAAAGCTGTTTCTGCTGATGCAAAATTGGTGATTATGGACGAGCCAACTTCTTCTTTAACTGAAAATGAAGTTGAAGGATTATTCGATATTATTAATAGCCTTAGAGATAATGGCGTATCGATTATTTATATTTCTCATAAAATGGAGGAAATTTTACAAATTTCTGATGAAGTAAGTATCATGAGAGATGGTACTTATGTAGGTACATGGCCTGCAAAAGAGTTAACTACTGATTTGATAATTAAAAAAATGGTTGGTAGAGAACTTACAAATAGATTTCCACCAAAAGAAAATGCTCCTGGTGATGTTGTTTTAGAAATTAAAGATTTTTCATCTATAGATCCAAAATCGTTTAAAAATGTTAGTTTTAATTTACGAGAAGGTGAAATATTAGGTATTGGTGGCCTTGTAGGCGCTCAAAGAACTGAACTAATGGAAGCTATTTTTGGCATAAGACATACTGTTAGTGGAAAAGTAATTTATAAAGGCGAAGAAATTAAAATAAAAAGACCAAGAGATGCCATAGTTAAGGGTATTGCTTTACTTACCGAAGATAGAAGAGCAACTGGAATATTTGGAGTTTTATCTGTAGCAGATAATGTCGGAATTGCTTCTTTAGATAATTACTTGGATCATAAAATTGTAATAAATAATAAAGAACTTGAAAAAGTAGTTAGTGAAAATATTAAAAAAATGAGTATTAAAACACCTAGTTCTAAAACTCAAATAAAATCACTTTCTGGAGGTAATCAACAAAAAGTAATCATTGGAAGATGGTTAGCAAATAATCCTGATATCTTAATATTAGATGAGCCAACTAGAGGAATTGATGTTGGTGCTAAATATGAAATATATACAATAATTGAAGAACTTGCTCAACAAGGTAAATCAATAATTATGATTTCTTCTGAAATGCCTGAATTAATTGGAATGAGTGATAGAATTATGGTTATGTGTGAAGGCAAGGTTTCAGGCTTTGTAGAAGGTGAAGAAGCTACTCAAGAAAATATAATGAGTTTAGCTACAAAATTTATGTGAGGGAGAACAAAATGGAAACAAAAAAGATCAAAGATTTTTTAGCAAATAATGCAATAATATTATTATTATTCATACTTGTATTATATGTTGGAGTTACACAAGATGGCTTCTTTTCAATGACAAACTTCTTTAATATTGCTAGTAATGTATCTCCAAGATTTATTATTGCTTTAGGAGTTAGTGGAACACTAATTACTAAAGGTACTGACTTAAGTGCTGGACGTTTAGTTGGATTAGGCGGTGTACTATCTTGTACATTATTACAAAGAGCTGATTATACAGCAAAATTCTTTCCTAATTTACCTGAAATACCTATAATTATAGTTTTACTTGGAGTAGTCCTTTTAACAGGTTTTTTCGGATTTTTAAATGGAACAGTTATTTCTTATTTAAATGTTCCACCATTTCTTACTACTTTAGGAATGCAAACTATAGTTTATGGAATTAATCTTGTATATTCTGGAGCAACACCATTAGGTGGTTTAAGAAAAGACTACACTCAAATAGCATCTGCGGGAATAAAGATACCTGGTATTAGTGAGCTTATTAAATATCTTTTAATTATTGCAGTTATTGTTGGCTTGTTCTTTTGGTTTTTATACAATAAAACAAGACATGGAAAATATATGTATGCAATAGGTGGAAATGAAAATGCAGCTGAAGTATCTGGTGTAAATACAGTTGCTGCAAAATTAAGAATTTATACTCTTGCGGGAGTTATGTATGGATTTGCTGGCTTTTTATTAGCTGCAAAATCTGGTGGTGCTTCAGTTAACTTAGGATTAGGTTATGAATTAGAAGCTATTGCTGCTTGTACAATAGGTGGCGTTTCTACTACTGGTGGTATTGGTACTGTTCCAGGAATTCTAATTGGTGTATTAGTATTTGAACTATTAAAAACATGTATGCAATTCTTAAGTATTGATACATCTTGGCAATATATTGTTCAAGGTTTAGTTATAATTATTGCAGTTGCATTAGATATTAGAAAATATACAGCAAAAAAATAGGATGTTATCAATTGATAACACCCTTTTTTCTTGAAAAAATTTCTTTTTCTTTATTATATAATAATTTAATTTTTATAAAAACAATACCTATAAATAAAACAATTAAGATATAAAAGAAATATGTATATTGTTCAGATGTACCAAACATAAATGAAACTAGTAAAAACATAATAAATTGCCATTTCATTCTTTTTGAAATTGGTTTTTCTTCTTCTTTAAAATTATATGTTTTCCAATTATGCTTTAGAGGTGCTTTTTCATAAATCCATAATGGCATATATCTAAATAAGAAAAAAAGAAAAACAAATAATATTACAACAAAAATAGCAATAAATATTAAATTGTTGATGTATTGAAAAATTGAAAATACTAAAAAAATAGAAAGTGCATACGAAGTACAACTGATTCCAAAGTAGATCATAAGATCAAGTTCGCTTATATATCTTTGTTGTTTATTTTTACAATTACTACATTGATACCTCCCAACAATATATTCATCAAAATTTTTTTGAATTATTTTATTAATATTGTTGTGACAATTATTACATTTAATTTCCATAAAAATCTCCTAAAATTATTATAAGTCATTTTTATTACATATTGTATTATTTGACATCATTAAATATAATAAGTATTATAATTTCTAGGAGGAAAGATTAAGATGAAAAAAATTATAAGTTTATTTATTATTTTATTAGTAAGTATATCTTTAACAGCATGTGGTTCTACCGACAGCGCAAATGATAGTACAGAATCTAACGATTCAAAATATACTGCTGGTACATATAGTGAAACAGTTTCTGGACATAATGGTGATATAACTGTTGATGTTACATTTTCTGATTCTGCTATTACAGACATAACTATCGTAGAAGCAGAAGAAACTGAAGGCTTAGGCGACACAGCACTAGAAACGGTATCTGAAGCTATTATCGAAGCTCAATCTACTGATGTAGATACAGTATCAGGTGCTACAGTTAGTAGTGAAGCTTTAATTGAAGCAGTTAATTCTGCAATAACAAACGCAACAAAATAAACGGGTAACACCGTTTTTTTAATGAAAAATATTTATTATTTTCATTAATAATGAAACGATTTTCAAAAAAGAGTTGACAATATCAATGAATTCATTTATATTTATTTTAAATTCAAAGATCAAAAGAGTAGATTATAAAAACCATTAGCGAGTTTGGGTAGAGTGTAAGCCATTCGGTAAATTTATAATTGAACCGCATTTGTGAGAAGTTTGGCTGAAATATAGTAAGTTAAATCGTATAACGGCGTTAACGTATTGAGTGGTCATATATATGACAATAAGAGTGGTACCGCGCATAGTCGTCTCTTCTAAATGGAGTGATGATTTTTTATTTATCACTTCTAAAATTAACGGAGGAAAAAGAAATGAAAAATCTAAAAAAATTATTTGCACTAACTACTGCTTTATTATTACTTCTAACTGGATGTAGTAATACGACTAACTCAGATTCAACAAATAATGCAACAGCAGAAACATCAACTGATAAAACTGCTTTAGAAAGTATCTTAGATAGTGGAGTACTAGTTGTTGCAACTTCTCCTGATTATCCACCAATGGAATATTTAGATGAAAATCAAGATCCTATTGGTTCAGATATTTCTCTTGCTAATTATATTGCTGAGCAATTAGGAGTTACTTTGAAAATAGAAACAATGGACTTCTCAGGAACATTAACTGCAGTTGATACTGGGAAAGTTGACCTTGCAATTTCAGGTTTTGGATGGAAAGAAGATAGGGCTGAAAGTTACGAACTATCAATAGGATATAATAATACCGAAGGTGCAGAATCTACTTGTCATACAATTTTAATTAAAAAAGAAGATTATGACAAATACAAATCTTTAGATGATTTTAAAGGAACAACTATTGCTGCTCAATCAGCGTCTTTACAAGAAATGTATGTTAATGATCAAATTGAAGATGTTACTATTGAAATTGTACAACAAATAGATCAAGGTGTTTTGGCACTACAATCTGGTAAGGTTCAAGGTTTAGCATTATCTTGTGATATTGCTAAAGGATATGGAAATACAATGGATGATACTATTGTTGCAGATGTATTGTTTGATTTATCTATATATGATGATTATTCTGGAAATGTTATAGCTGCTAAAAAAGGTGAAACAGATTTAATCGAAAAAATAAATGAAATTCTTAAAGAAGTAAATGAATCAGGAAAATTTGAAGTTTGGCATGCTGATGCTAAAACTAAAGCAAAAGAGCTTGGAATTGAATTTGAATAAGTGAATTTTAGTATAAAGGAGATTAATTAATGGGAGGACCTAGCATATTTAAAGTTTGGCAACAATATTATCCCTTATTTCTTAGTGGGCTTTGGTCTACTCTTAAATTAGCATTTGTTGCAGTTTTATTTGGAAGCTTATTAGGTGCATTTATTTCAATGCTAACCTTATCAAAAAATAAAATTATCAATAGTATAGGTGTAGTCTATGTAACTATATTTAGAGGTACTCCAATATTAGTACAACTTTATATATTCTACTATTTTTTACCAATGGCTTTTCCTATAATGAATTCATTATCTAAAACCACAGTGGTATTACTTGCATTAATAATGAATAGTAGTTCTTATGTTAGTGAAATTGTTAGGGGAGGAATCTTAGCAGTTGACAAGGGACAAACTGAAGCTGCAAGATCACTTGGTATGTCAAGTAAAAACTGCATGAGAAAGATAGTACTACCACAAGCTATAAAATCAATTGTTCCTTCTCTTGGAAATGAATATATTATGATGGTTAAAGAAACTTCTTTAGCATCTACCTTAGCATTAAATGAATTAATGTTTGTAAAAACAATACTTGCCAATAAATTCCTAATTTGGCAACCGTTATTTATAATTGCTGCAATTTATTTAATTGTTACATTGGTATTAACATATATGGTTAATCTGGTAGAAAAGAGGTTGAGTGTAAGTGACTGACAATATATTAATTAAAGTTGAAAATTTAAATAAAAATTTTGGTGATTTACATGTTTTAAAAAACATTAATGAAACTGTTTCTACAGGTGAAGTTGTTGCGATTATTGGTCCTTCAGGATCTGGAAAATCTACATTTCTAAGATGTCTTAATTTGATGGAAAAACCTGATTCTGGCAAGGTTTTCTTTGAAGGAGTAGATATAACTAATCCAAAAATAAATATTGATTTACATAGAAGAAAAATTGGAATGGTGTTTCAACACTTTAATGTATTTCCACATTTAAAAGTTATTGAAAATATAACTATAACTCCTATGTTAGAACTTAAAGTTCCTAAAGCTAAAGCTGAAGAAGATGCAATGGAATTATTAAAAACTGTTGGACTTGCTGATAAAGCTTATGAATATCCTAGAAAGCTATCTGGCG
This sequence comes from Erysipelotrichaceae bacterium, assembly GCA_012513225.1. Lineage (GTDB taxonomy): Bacteria > Bacillota_I > Bacilli_A > Erysipelotrichales > Erysipelotrichaceae > UBA9076. The sequence continues at coordinate 12,088 of JAAZCQ010000004.1, read as the reverse complement.
GTCAAAAACAAAGATTAGCTATAGTAAGAGCTTTAGCAATGCATCCTGATGTAATGTTGTTTGATGAGCCTACAAGTGCGCTTGACCCTGAAATGGTAAAGGATGTACTTGATGTAATCAAATTATTAGTAGATCATGGGATGACTTGTGTTATAGTTACACATGAAATGGGATTTGCAAAACAAGTTGCTGATAGAGTTCTATTTATGGATGAAGGAATAATACAGGAACAAGGAACTCCTAAAGAATTATTTGAGAATCCACAAAATCCAAGAACTATTGAATTTTTAAGTAAAGTATTATATTAATAGATATGAAGAAGGGACTAACAGTCACCTTCTTTTTAATTGAATTAATGTTATAATATCTTAGCATACGCTTATATATAGGTTTGGTGAAAAATGAAAATACTTGAAATACTTAATGATATCCCTTTAAACACGAGTGATAGAATAACTTTAGGTCAAATAGATGTATCAAATATAAAGTTTTTTAAAGATAAAAAATTATTAGAATTAACTTTAAATAGTAATTCTCCTTTAGATTTTGATATGTATAATTTAATATTGAATAAATTAAAAAATATTTTAGCTGTAAATGTCGAGCTACATGTTTTGTCTATATCTAATAAGTATGAAATAAACAATATTAGTAAATACGTTAATTATATTACTACTAATAATAAAAAACTTAAAAGAATATTTAAGAATATATTATTTTTATACAATGAGGAAAAAAATACTTTAGAATTTCTTATTGATAAAAAAATTAATGAAAATGATGAAAAAATATATAAAAATCTTTATATTAACAATTTAAATATGTTTGGATTTACTAAAATAGAAGTTGTTTTTAAGTCTAATAATTTTGATAATAATTTTGAAGAAAAAGTAATATCTTTAAAAGAAACAAAAAAGAAATCTAATAATGGACTACGTAATAAAACTAGAAGATATAAGTTAGATGATTATAATTTAATACAATTAAAAAATGTAGAATACCCTGAAGATTCTATAAAGTTTAAGGGTGAAATTTTAAGTTTAAATATGATAATTACAAAAAATAATAAAAAATTTTTAACTATGCTAATTAGTGATAAAGAAGGAGCGATTTATGCTAAAATCTTTGAAAGTAAGCAATTTAGTGAAGAAGCATTAGATACTATTAAAGTAGGACAATTATATATGTTTTATGGTGATATCATATTAGATAGCTTTTCAAATGATTTATCATTAATGATTCATGAATTAGTTTTATTACCAAAAGAAAGTATAATTGATGATGCAGAAACAAAAAGAGTTGAGTTACACCTACACACTACTATGTCAGAAATGGATGGAGTAGTTGATGTAAAATCAGTAATAGATCATGTATTTAATTTAGGACACGATGGAGTTGCTATTACTGACCATGGATCAGTTCAATCTTTTGCAAAAGCTCACAATCAAGCAAAAGCTTTACTTTCTAAAAATAAAGATAGAAACTTTAAAATAATTTATGGTTGCGAGATGTATATGGTTAATGAAAAGTTAACTATTGTTAGAAATGAATCAGATATAAATCTTGAAGATCAAACTTTTGTTATTTTTGACCTAGAGACTACTGGTTTATCAAGTTATTTTGATAAAATAATAGAATTTGGTGCAGTTAAAATTAAAGATCATCAAGAAATTGATAGATTACAGCTATTCATTAATCCAGAAATGGATATTCCTCTTTTTATAACTCACAAAACAAATATAACAAATGATATGGTATCCAATGAACCTAATTTTTCTATGGTGAAAGATCAAATATTAAATTTTATTGGTGATAGTGTACTAGTGGCACATAATGCTGATTTTGATTTTGGTTTTTTAAATGAAGCATTAAAATCTGTAAATGAAAAGCCTTTAAAAAACACACTAATAGACACTTTAGATTTGGCTAGAGTATTACATAGTGATAGAAGGCAATATCGATTAGGAAACATCGCTAGGTTATATAAGATTAAATATGATGAAGATGTTGCTCATAGAGCAGATTATGACGCAGAAAAGTTAAAAGATATTTTCTTACAAATGCTTAATGAATTACGAAAAAAAGATGTTTTTACATCGAAAGAATTACAAAATTTACAAGATGAAAATGCTTTTACAAAAAATAGAGCACATCATGTTGTTGTACTAGCAAAAAATCAAAGAGGTATAAAAGATTTATATGAGCTTGTTAGTACTTCTAACACTGACTCACTGGCAGTGTTTGGAAAAGGGGGAGAAGAGTTTTTATCAGAACCTAGAATTATTAAAGAAACTTTAGACAATAAAAGAGAAAATATATTAATTGGTTCCGCTTGTTTAAATGGTGAAGTTTTTGAGTATGCTTCTAATAAGGATCAAGAATCTCTAGAAGAAATAATGGGTTTTTATGATTATATAGAAATTCAGCCTTTAGATAATTATTCTAATTTAATTTCCAATAATGCTATAAGAGACAAAAAAAGATTACAAGAAATAATTTTAAGAATTATTAATACTGCGGTTAAATTAAATAAAATTATAGTAGCTACAGGTGATGTACATTATCTTAATCCTGACCAAAAGAAATTTAGAGATGTTTATATTAATTCACAAGGCGTTGGAGGTGTTAGACATCCACTTTATATTTACAATAAAGATATAAGAAGAAATACTAAAAATCCTGACCAACATTTTAGAACTACAAATGAAATGTTAGAATCATTTAAATGGTTAAATGATGAAAAACTAGCATATATGCTTGTGGTTAATAACTCTAGAATAATTTTTAATATGATTGAAGAAGTTTTACCTGTTCCAAAAGGAACTTATCCTCCAATAGTAGAAGGATCTGCACAAAAGCTTAAAGATGTATGTTATGCTAATGCACATTTAAAATATGGAGAAAATTTACCTGAAATTGTAGTTAATCGTTTAGAAAAAGAATTAGATAGTATCATTAGTAATGGTTATGCAGTAGTATATTATATTTCACATTTATTGGTTAAGAAAAGTAATGATGATGGTTATATAGTGGGTTCAAGAGGTTCAGTTGGATCTTCATTTGTTGCAACCATGTCTAAGATTACAGAAGTAAATCCACTTTTTCCTCATTATGTTTGTGAAAACTGTCATCATTCTGAATTCTTTATAGATGGTGAAATTTCTTCTGGTTATGATTTAGAAGATAAGCCTTGTCCAGTCTGTAATACAATCATGAAAGGAGATGGTCATAATATTCCATTTGAAACATTTTTAGGATTTGAAGGGGAAAAAGTTCCAGATATTGACCTAAACTTTTCAAATGAATATCAAGCTAAAGCTCATAACTTTACTAAAGAAGTATTTGGAGATGATCATGTTTATAGAGCTGGTACTATTGGTACAGTTGCTGATAAAACTGCATTTGGATATGTAAGTGGATATTTAGAAGAAATGGGTTTAGATCATGTTTCAAAAGCCTATAAAGACTACTTAGCACTAGGATGTGTTGGAATAAAAAGGACTACTGGCCAACATCCTGGAGGAATAATTGTGATACCTCAAGATATGGAAACTTCTGATTTTACTCCTATTCAATTTCCTGCAAATGATAAAAATTCCGAATGGAAAACTACTCACTTTGATTTTCATGATATACATGATAATGTTTTGAAATTTGATATTTTAGGACACATTGATCCTACCGCGATGAGACTACTTTATAATATATCAGGGATAGATCCTACTTTAATTCCTATGAATGATCCTAGAGTTATTTCATTATTTTATTCCTCTGATGAACTACATGCTGATTCAAGGATTTATGATGAAAAAACAGGTGCTTTAGGATTACCAGAATTTGGCACAAAAATAACTAGAAAAGTTTTAGAAGAAGCATTACCTAAAAATTTTAGTGAATTAGTTATTATTTCTGGACTGACTCATGGTACAGATGTATGGGCAAATAATGCACAAACTTTAATTCAACAAGGATTACCATTAGACGAAGTTATTGGTTGTAGAGATGATATTATGACCTTTTTGATTAGTAAAGGTTTAAAACCAATTAGTGCATTTGCTATTATGGAATCAGTAAGAAAAGGAAAAGGTTTAAAGCCAGAATGGGAAGAATTAATGAAAGAAAATAATGTTCCTGACTGGTACATTGATAGTTGTAAAAAAATTAAATATATGTTTCCAAAAGCTCATGCTTGTGCTTATGTAATAATGGCGTTAAGAATAGCTTGGTTTAAAGTTTATTATCCTCAATACTTTTATGTTCAATATTTTACATTAAGAAGTGATGCCTATGAAATTGAAACGATGAGTAAAGGTATTGTGGCAATTAAGGAAAGAATGAATGATATATTTAATAGAATGAACACTTATGGCGATAAAAGAGCTTCTAATAAAGAGAGAGCTTTATATGACTCCTTAGAAATATGTAATGAGTTATATGCTCGTGGTTATAAAATATCTAATATAGATTTGTATAAAAGTAAAGCAACTGAATTTAGTGTTGACGAAAATGATCCAAAAACTATCATTCCATCTTTTATAACTATTGATGGACTAGGAGTCAATGTAGCTAAATCAATAGAAATTGCAAGAAAAGAAAGAGAATTTATTTCTAAAGAAGATTTAATAAAGAGAACACAATTATCTAATAAACTTGTAGAAAAATTAGATAAACTTGGATGCCTTGAGGGCTTATCTGATATGAATCAAATGTCTTTATTTGGTTGACTATAGTCTGTTTATATGATATTATCGCTATGTTATAAGCCTCTAGAGGCTTTAACCGCTCAATACTGGGAAGAAAGAGTCGATAGACCCCCACATTGGCGCGTCTTTAGCATAAGAATTGGAGGTGTAAATATGTATGCAGTAGTTGAAACTGGTGGAAAGCAATTATTAGTTAAAGAAGGACAAGAAATATATGTAGAAAAATTAGAAGCTGAAGTAGGAGATAAAATTACTTTAGATAAAGTTGTCTTTGTTTCTAATGAAGGTACTAAGATTGGAACTCCTTATGTTGATGGAGCAAAAGTTAATTGTACAGTTGCTAAACATGGTAAAGAAAAGAAAATAATTATTTTCAAGTACAAAGCAAAAAAAGGATCTACTCGCCATAAACAAGGGCATAGACAACCTTATACAAAGCTTACAGTTGAATCAATAGAAGGTTAATTATGATTTACATTAGCGTTCAAAGCAATAAGGATAGAGTAGTTGGTATGAATATACATGGTCATGCTCACTATGCAAATCCAGGTGAAGATTTAGTTTGTGCTGGTGTTAGTAGTATTGCTACTGGGTTATGTAATGCTTTAGATATTTTACATCCAAGTACTTCTTGTACAATTGCCAATAATATCATTACTATTAAAATTAGTGAACCTAATGATGTTTCACAAACGATAATGCAAACAGGAATTATTCAACTAGAAACAATGGTAGAAGTATATTCAAAATATATAAAAATTATTAAACAGGAGGTGTAACTCATGAAGTTTATATTAGATATTCAATTATTTGCGAGTAAAAAGGGAGTTAGTTCTACAAAGAACGGTCGTGATTCTCATTCTAAACGCTTAGGTTCAAAGAAATCTGATGGTGAATTTGCTAGTGCAGGTTCAATTTTATATCGTCAACGTGGAACAAAAATTCATCCAGGCACAAATGTTGCTCGTGGTGGAGATGACACATTATTTGCTTTAGTTGATGGTATTGTAAAGTTTGAACGCTTAGGTAAAGCTAGAAAAAAAGTTTCAGTTTATCCACAAGCATAGTTAAATCCCCAATAATTGGGGATTTTATTTTAGGAGAATTTGTTATGTTTATAGATAGTGTAAAAATAAAAGTGAATGCAGGAAACGGTGGAAATGGTCTTGTTGCCTTTAGAAGAGAAAAATACGTTCCTTTTGGTGGACCCTCTGGAGGAGATGGAGGAAAAGGTGGGAGTATTATTTTTGAAGTTGATACAAATAAATCAACGCTTTTAGATTTAAGATACAATAGAACAATTAGTGCTAAAAATGGCGGTGTAGGTAAAAATAAAAAAATGAGTGGTGCTGATGGTGATGATATTATAATTAAAGTTCCACAAGGCACTACAGTTAAGGATTTAAGTACAAATCAAGTTATTGCAGATCTTATCGAAGTTGGTCAAAGAGAAGTTATTGCTAGGGGCGGAAGAGGTGGAAAAGGGAATTGGCATTTTGCAACTAGCAGAGATAGTGCTCCTGAATTTGCTCAACCTGGTGAATCTGGTGAAAGTAAAGAAATACAACTAGAGCTTAAACTTCTAGCAGATGTTGGCTTAATAGGATTTCCATCTGTAGGGAAATCCACTTTATTGTCTGTAGTTTCTGCAGCAAAACCAGAAATAGCTGATTATCACTTTACAACACTAGTTCCTAATTTAGGTGTAGTTAAAGTTAAAGATGGAAGAAGTTTTGTTATGGCAGATTTACCTGGACTAATAAAAGGAGCAAGTCAAGGAAAAGGTTTAGGACACGAATTTTTAAAACACATTGAAAGATGTAGAGTTTTAATACATGTTATTGATATTGGTGCTATTGATGGAAGAGATCCTATAGAGGATTTTAAGATAATAAATGAAGAATTAATACAATATGAATATAGACTAAGTGAAAGACCTCAAATTGTTTTTGCAAATAAGATTGATTTAGAAGGTGCACAAGAAAATTTAGATAGATTTAAAAAAGAATTTCCTAATATTAAAGTTTTTGAGGGTAGTGCAATTATTAATGAAGGAATTGATAAACTATTATATGAAACAATTAATATATTAAGTGTGACTCCACTTTTCCCATTATATGACTCTAAAAAAGAAGATAAACATATTGTATATACTTATAAGCCAAAAGAAAAAGAAATAGAAGTTAAAAACTTAGGAAATGGACAATGGGAACTTATTAGTGATAAAGCAAGTAGAATATTTAAATCTATTAATTTTGATAATGAAGAAGGGTATTATAGATTTGCAGTTGCAATGAAAAAATTAGGAGTTGATGATGCTTTAAGAGAAGCAGGTGTTTTAGAAGGTGATTTAATTATATTAGATGATTATAGATTTGAATTTGTTGAATAATGGTATAATCTTATTAATGAAAGGTAGTATAAAATGATTGCTTTTATTAAAGGAATAGTATCTTCTTATGGAATTGATTGGGTAATATTAGAAAATAATGGAATAGGATATAAGATTAATTTTATTCACCCTAATGAATTGTCTTTAAATAAGGAAAAAATAATTTACACATACCAACATGTACGTGAAGATGAAATAAGTTTGTATGGATTTTTATCTTTAGAAGAAAAGGAATTATTTTTAAAATTGATAAATGTTAAAGGTATTGGGCCTAAATCAGCTTTAAATATTTTATCTAAATCTGATTATAAGAAACTTATAATTTCAATTGAAAATAAAGATATAACTTTTTTAAAAACTATGCCTGGCGTAGGTGCAAAAACTGCTAGTCAAATAATATTGGATTTAAAGGGAAAGCTGATTAGTGAGAAAAGTGATAATATCTTAAATGATGAATTAAGTGATGCGATAGAAGGTTTAAAGAATCTTGGATATAAACAAGGTGAAATTAATACTATTACTAATACTTTATTACAGAATCCTAATCTTTCTAGTGATGAATATTTAAAAATGGGATTACAACTACTTATGAAGAAAAAGGGGTGATTAAATGGGTGATGAAAGACTATTATCTGCTTTAGTTGATGTAGAAGATGATGAAGAAAACATTAGACCACAATCCTTAGATGATTATGTTGGACAAGATTTATTAAAGTCTAATTTAAGAGTTTTTATAAAAGCAGCATTACTAAGGAATGAAACTCTTGATCATGTTCTACTTTATGGTCCTCCAGGATTAGGTAAAACAACTTTATCTTATATTTTAGCAAATGAAATGCATACAAAAGTTAGAGTTTGTAGTGGACCTAGTATTGAAAAAAGTGGAGACTTAGCAGCTATTTTATCAACTTTAGAGGCAGGAGATATTTTATTCATTGATGAAATTCATAGACTTCCAAAAATTGTTGAAGAAGTATTATATCCTGCAATGGAAGATTTTTGTATTGATATAGTTATTGGAAAAGATACTGGGGCAAGAAATATTAGATTAGAGCTTCCTCCATTTACATTAGTAGGTGCAACAACACGTGCAGGTGATTTAAGTGCACCTTTAAGAGATCGATTTGGAATTGTTTCTAAACTTGATTATTATTCAGAAGAAGAACTATCATCTATAGTAAAAAGAACTGCAAGAGTATTAGGTGTAACTATTGAAGAAGATGCTTTAAGTCAAATTGCAACACGATCAAGAGGAACTCCAAGAATAGCAAATAGGTTACTTAGAAGGGTTAGAGATTTTGCACAAGTTTTTAACGAAGGTATAATAAGCAAAGATGTTGCAAATACTTCATTAGATAAACTTCAAGTAGATTCATTAGGACTAGATGAAGTTGACATAAGGTATTTACGTGGAATTATTGAAAGATTTAAAGGAGGTCCTGTTGGATTAGAAACTTTAGCTAGTTCAATTAGTGAAGAAACAATGACACTGGAAGATGTATATGAACCATACTTACTCCAAATAGGATTTATAAATAGAACTCCAAGAGGCAGGGTAGCAACTCCGAAAGCATATAAACATTTAGGAATAAATCATAATGAATCATTATTTTAACCGTATTTGCGGTTTTTAATTTTCTTGTTATTATATAAGTAAGGACGCTAATATGATTAATATTAGAAATAATAAGTTAGCATTAATATTATTTTTTGTAATAGTTTTAATATTACAAATTTTTTTAATATTTAAACTAGAAGTTTTAAATAATATTATATTTGTAACTAATTTGGTACATCTACATATGATACTTCCTCTTACATTATGGGGATATTCTTTATATTATAGAATCACAGATTTAAAAATTAGAAGACTTTCAATGGTATTTGTACTCTTATTGATTTTATGGATGATTTTAAAGTTTTATAAAGGTATTACAGATAATTATGAACATATAGAAATATTATGGTATTTATTTTATTTACCTATGTTAATGAATCTTTATATATATAATAAAATGCTTGTATATTCTTATAATAATAATCCAAACAAAATAATAGATAAAGTTTTACTATTAATAACATGCTTATTAATACTATTAGTTTTAACTAATAGAAATCATAATATTGTATTTATTTTTTCTGATGTTACTAAACCATCGATATATACATATAATTTTGGATATAATTTAATAGTTATTTGGATGGTTTTCTTATCAGTTTTATCTATTATTAATATGTTTAAAATTTATAAAAATAGAAAAAAATATTCATTAATATATATTTTAATATTTTTTATATTAATTTTTATACACAATAGGTATTACGTATTGAGAATACCTAGAATTTTTTCAAGTGATTTTAGTTTAATGTATACAATAGTTTTTATTTATCTTTTAGAAGCAAGCATAAGATTAAATATTCTTCCTGGTAATTATTATTATAATGAAGTATTTAATATACCTAACTTAAATTTATTTATTGTTGATAATAATTTTAATATAAAATATCAACCTACTGGAAATAATACTATTCCACATGATGTTTTTAAAAATATTAAAAAAGATATCATATCTCAAGAAATCTATTCTAAAAATAATAAAGATATTATGTATAAAGTAGATAAAATTGATGGTGGTTTTTCTATTAAAATTATTGATGTCTTTGTAATAAATAAGCTTATGAAAGAGGTAAATACAAAATCTATTGTCATTAATAGACAAAATAAAATATTAACTATTGAGCAAGACTTAAAAAGAAAAATTACAAAACAAAAAATTTCTTCAAATATTAAAAATAAAGTTGATGAGGTATTAATTAAAAAGATAGATTTAATTAATGAATATACGGATTTAATTTATGGAGAAGATTTAAGTTTACAACAAGATTATTTATTGTTAGCATATATAAAAATCTTTGTTGGATATTGTAAAAATAAAGCATCATTAATCTTAAAAGGTATGAAAAATAAATATATTTCTAGTGATGATTTTAGTATAATAATGCACAATATTATCCAAGATAGTTATACTGCAAAGATAGAAGGACAGGTTTTTGTAACAATTAATAATGATATAGATATAAATAATGTACATTCAATTTTTGATATAACAAATAATATACTTGAAAAATGTACAAGATTCAGTAAATCAAATTTATTTTTGAAAATTAGTGAGAACAAACAATATTATACATATGATGTAATAATTGATGTATATGATATTAATGGAATATTTATATTTAAACTAGCAAATATAATACAAAATATTAAAGTTTCAACTAAGAAAATTAGCTATGATGATAGTAGTATTTTGATTAATCTTTCTTTCAAGAAAGAAGGTGATGTTAATGCTTAATAATTATTTAATTAGCATCATAATTAGTTTTTTAGGTATTAATATGACAGTTTTATTTATGATACTTAAAAAACCATTGCTAAATAAAAATGAGTATCTTCATTACTTTGGGAGAAATTTAACTTTTATATTATTTTATTACACTTCAAGTAGCATATATTATCGTATTCTTAAAAACATGACTTTAACAAGAACAATATTTTCTTCTTATTTATTAATTCTTTTTCTTATTATTGATATATTAATACACTATGAACACAGAAAATTAATTGCTCTTTTCTTAAGTACTATTATTATAATAAGGTTTTCTAATTTATTAGATAGTTTAATGTTAATGAATATTCTTTTATTTATTTTTGAATTATATGAATTATTTTTATTAAATAAGTTAAGAAAGTCTTTTACTTCTAGATTATCTATTAAACAAGCTTTCGATACAATGGATGATGGAATATTATTCTTGGATGACAATTATAATGTAATGCTTATGAATACTAGTATGTATGAGCTTAGTAAGTTATGTGAATTACAATATGAAAAAGCAGAGAAAGAATTATATAAAACAATATTAGATAATATTGAAGATGATTTTTTTAAAATTAATAATCAAACTTATACAGTGATAAAGAGTAAAAGTAATCACAAATACAAAGGAAATTATTACCAATTTATTGATGTATCAAAATACTTTGTTTTACTTGAACAATTAGAAAATCAAAATAAATTTTTAATTTCTAAACAAAATGAACTTAAACAAAGTATATTAAATATAGAAAATACGGTGTTTGAAAATGAAATCTTAAATTTGAGATTTAGAATTCATGATATTCTTGGACAAAGATTATCAATAGTGCACTCCTATATAGAAAATATGAGTAGTAAAAATAATATATATAAAATTAAAGAAATGCTAAAAAATATTAGAGCTGATTTAATTTTAGATAGTAATTTAACTGTTGAAAATAAATTTGATGCATTAGTTAAGACTTTTGAGTTAGTAAATACAAACATTAAATTAAATGGAAAATTTCCAAAAGATAATGAAATTTCATTAATTTTTTTGAATATTATTAGAGAAGCTAGTACTAATGCAATTAGACATGGTGGTGCAAGAAATGTATATGTAAATATTTTTGAGACTTTAGAAAAAGTATTTATAATAATTTATAATGATGGAAACTTAATTGAAGGTGATTATATTGAAGGAGATGGAATTCTAGGAATGAAAAGAGCACTTTTATCTTATGATTCTACATTTAAAATCATACCTGAAAATAATTTTAAAATTGAGATAGCAATAAAAAAAGATCTAAGCTAGATCTTTGAATTTATATATCCATTAGATAAGGCATATATAGCAAGTTTAGAAATAGAATCATAACCTGTTTTTTGTAATATAGTGCTAATATAAGCTTTTATAGTTCCTTCACTTAAATAAAGTATTTTAGCAATTTCTTTTCTTGATTTAGCCTCACATATTAATCGTAATATTTCTAATTCTTTTGGTGTTAATTCAGCATCATTGGGTAATTTTGGTATTGATTTTGTTGGAAATATAGAATACCCCTCTAAGGTATTTTTTATTGCAATTACTAATGTAGTCAGATCAATATTTTTGTAAATAAAACTATCTGCTTTAG
>JAAZCQ010000013.1 GCA_012513225.1 Erysipelotrichaceae bacterium | reverse complement strand
TTTCTTCCTCTTTAAAATATTATATTAAAATGTATATAAAAAAGCAAATAAATAAGATAGTATAGAAAAAGATTAAAAAGTAATATATAATTAAGTAGGTGGTTATTTTGTTATATCCAAATAATAATAAAAAAATATATATAAAAAATATTAATTATGCCAATCGAGGCATGAAATTAGAATCACTAATTAATGATGCTAACCATTATTATAATACAAATAATATTGCTCTCATTTATAAAAAACCAACTCCAATTACAATTGGCAGTGTTAATTATGATAAAAATGGAAAAGTATTAACAAAAGGTTATTTTAATACAAAATCAACTTTAGATTATGTAGGCATATATAAAGGTAAATATATGGATTTTGATGCTAAAAGTACTACATCAAAGACATCTTTTCCTTTAAATAATCTGCAAAAGCATCAATTAGAACATATTGAAAAAGTTATTAAACATGGTGGTATATCATTTCTAATTATAGAAATGAACAATATTATTTATTTACTTAAAGGAACAGATTTGATATTATTTATATGTAATAATAAAAGAAAAAGTATTCCTTATAATTATATAAAGGATAATGGTTTTGAAATAAAATTAAAATATAACCCCGTCTTAGATTATATTAAAATAATAGATAAATTTTACTAGGAGGTAAAATATGAAAAAGAATACTAAAAAGAAAGTTCCTAAAAAAAATAAAACAAATAACGTTAAAGTAAAAGTTAACAAAAAACATAAAAAATTTAAACAAAGAAAAATTGGTGAAAAAATATTAATTCTATTAATGCTATTATTAATAACTATTACGATAATTGGAGTTTCATTCTTTCTTTATGTAATAATAAAGTCTCCTAGTTTTTCTGAAGAAGCTTTATATTCTCAAGAATCTTCTATAATTTATGATATAGAAGGAAATGAATATGCAAGAATCGGTTCTGAAAATAGAGAATTAGTTACTTATGATGAAATGCCAGAAGTTTTAATTGACGCTATTTTAGCAACTGAAGATTCAAGATTCATGCAACATAGTGGAGTTGATTTAGCTAGATTTCTAAAAGCTTCATTTGGGCAACTCTTTGGCAACAGTGATGCGGGTGGGGCTTCTACATTAACTATGCAAATAGTTAAACAAAGATTTACTGATGATACCGCTACTGGTATTAAAGGTATTATAAGAAAATTTACTGATGTCTACATGGCAGTTTTTAAAATAGAAAAAAAATATACTAAAGAACAAATATTAGAATTCTATGTTAATATTCCTTTTCTTGGTAGTGGTGCATATGGTATTGAGCAAGCAAGTCAAATATATTTTGGAAAATCCGTTGGAGAATTAACTTTATCTGAAGCTGCAACCATTGCAGGATTATTCCAAGCACCTGGGGCCTATGATCCATATGTGAATCCTGAAAAAGCAGAAGCTAGAAGAAATCAAGTTCTAAACTTAATGGAAAGACATAAATATATTTCAAAAGAAGAAAGAGATCTTGCTAAAAAAATACCTATTGCTTATCTACTTATTAATGATGAGGCTACAATAAATCAAAATCAAGGTGTTATAGATACCATTGTTGAAGAAGTTAAAACTAGAACAAAACAAGATCCATTCTTAGTCTCAATGAAAATATATTCAACTATTAATGTTGAAAAGCAAAAAATAATTGATGATATATATAGTGGTAATTCAAGTGTTAAATGGGCAAATGATCAACTACAAGCAGGAATTGCCGTAATCGATGTTAAAACAGGTGGGATTGCTGCTGTTGGAGCTGGACGTAATAAAAAAAGACAAATGGGATGGAATTTTGCAACTATGAATAATCGCCATCCAGGCTCAACTGCAAAACCTATATTTGATTACGCACCAGCATTTGAATTCTTAAATTGGGGTACTGGCACTATGGTTATAGACGATGTACACGGTTATACTGGAGGAACACAAATTAAGAACTGGGACAACAGCTACAAAGGTATAATGACAGCAAAAACTGCTTTAGCTGCGTCAAGAAATATACCCGCTCTATGGACTTTCCAACAATTACCTCAAAGACAATTAAAAGAATTTGTTACATCTTTAGGTATAAGGCCAGAATATGGAGATAACGAGTATATTCATGAAGGGCATAGTATTGGTGGTTTTACTGGTGTTAGCCCATTAGAAATGGCTGCTGCATTTTCAGCTTTTGCAAGAGGTGGTGTATATATTGAACCACATTCAATTACTAAAATTGAATTTGAAAAAACTGGTGATATTTACACTGTCACTCCTGAAAAAAGAACAGTAATGAAAGATTCGACTGCATATATGATTAATAACACATTAAGATATGCTGTTACAAACGGATATGTTGTTGGTGGCTCAGTATCTGGAACTGATATATGTGGTAAAACTGGTACATCAACTGTTGATAAAGCAATTTTAAAAGAAAAAGGAATTAAAAGTTCAAGTGTAATTGGTGACTCATGGCAAATTGGATACTCACCTGACTACACAATAGCAACTTGGATTGGTTATGAAGAAATAACCAAAGATTATTATTTAACTAATTCACTAGGAAGTTCTACTCGTAATAGTGTTGCAAAAGCTCTTAATACTGGTATTTTAGAAAAAAACTCAAGATTTAAAATGCCTTCTAGTGTTGTAACTGTCACAATAGAACTTGAAACTAATCCCACTTTACTAGCTAGTGAATTTACTCCAAATGATTTAAAAAGTGTTGAATACTATCGTAAAGGGACCGCTCCAAGCGAAGTCTCAACTAGATTCAGTAAATTAAAAGATCCTTCAAATTTAAATGTATCTTATCAAAATGGAATAGCAACTTTAACTTGGGATCCAATTGCAACACCAGATGCTATTGATGAAGGATATCTAAATGAATATTTCAGTGAAGGATATAGCAAATGGGCAGAAAAATATAAAACTAAAAGAATTTCTTATAATGCTTCTAATATTGGAAATATAGGATATCAAATATATGTTGATACTGGATCTGGCCTACAAGATATTGGATGGACATCATCAAATACATTTACATATAACCAACATTTAAATAATGATGTTAAATTTGTTATAAAATCAGCTTATTCAATATTTAAAGCTAATATGAGTAATGGTATATCTAAAACATTAGATATTGTATCAACAGTTTCAATTGAAATGGAAACAGGCAATTGTATAAACTTAGATTTTTACAATAACTTAAATGGTCGTTTTATAAAAGTTCTTGATTCTAATACTGATATAACTAATCAAGCAACTATTACAAACTCTTGTTATCAAAATGATGTAAAAATAAGTTGTTCTGAAATGACTAGTGATGGAAATTATATAGTCAAACCTTCTGTTACATATAACGGCTTAAAAATACCAAATAACATTGCATTAAATATAAATCCTTTATGTTAATAAAACCCAGTCATTTATTGACTGGGTTTTTACATACATTTAATAATAAGCAATTCTTACAATCTGGTTTCCTTGCTTTACAATAATATC
>JAAZCQ010000012.1 GCA_012513225.1 Erysipelotrichaceae bacterium | reverse complement strand
GCGATTCCTTTACAAATATCACCTTTATTTAAAAATGAAGATGATGAGAGTTATACATCTGCCATAATATCTTTAAATATGATAATAACACTAATAGTTTATGCAATTATTGTTATTTTTATTGCTTAATTATTTAAATAATGAAATTAATAAGAGAAGAAAGTGTAGAAATTTATTAATGAAAAAAAAGATTATAGATTAGTATACCTATTAGGTAATGAAACAAAAAAAGCCACTTTAGTGGCAATTTGTGAAAAAATATTTATGATTTAATATAAGTGAAATTATCTCCAGATTTAACAAAAGAAATAGGTATATTTTTTCCGATTATTTGTGGAATATATTCAAGCATATATTCCATTCCTACTTCCTCTAAATTAAAATGTCCTACGGAAAAGATGGTTTTATTTAGTCCTAGTTGCCCTGCATCCCTAACATATGAAGATATTGAGAAATCAACTAATTCCATAGCTATAATCGCATCAATGTTTTCTTCATCCATAAATCTTATTTTATCATTATCGTCTCCAAACATATGTAATGGAATTTGGACTTTGCTAATTTGGGCATTATTATTACCTATAAGCCTTAAACCATTTAGACCTAATTTTTTTATTAAATGTTTTGCTAAATTATTTGCACTTATTTGTGGAATTTCAAATAAGGTAGGCATTAGATTTTCACCTACTATATAGTCTTGCCAATCTAATGATTTTGCAATTCCATAAAAGATTCCATCTTTATATCCATCGGATGTGGATATTCCTGAATGAATATAATCATGGTTTCTCCATACAACTATATTGTTTTTTTCTAGTAGTTCTTTTTTTTCTAGAAATACTTTATTGTTTAAAAGCCAATCTGTTTTATCTCCACGATTCCAAAATAAAGTTTCGTGAACAATTATTAGGTTACTTCCTTGATTTATGGCTTCTTTTATTACATCAATTGATGCATAACAAGTTACAACGATGCCTCTACAAATTTGTGTGGGATCACCGAAGAGTATTTTATCTCGAGTTAATTTTTCATCAATCCTATTACCATCAAAAGCTATACCTCTACAACTCTTTTTTATATTTTGTACTATTTCAATTATTTTCATTTATTAAGTCCTTTCTATTTTTATTAATTATTTAAAGGGTACTAAATATATTAGTGCCTCAAATTGTTAATCTAATAAATTATAAGTAATTATATTTATATTATTATCATTTATCCATTTTTTGGTGTTAGCGTTGCTTAATACACTTGCTTCTTTAACTCGTTGAAGCACAAGTGATGAATTGTTAATAACATATTCGTCTAAGTAACCAGGGTGGAATACAAATAAATCGATTTCTTCTTTATTTTTATTTGTGGATAGTATGTTTTTTATCATTAAGAAAGGTTCATAGTCTGGTTCCATGCTGTGCATGTGTAATAAAATCTTGTGGTTTTTGAAATATATAGCTTCGCTTTCATTTAAAGAAATTGGGAAATAATTGATATTATGTTGCTTTGAAACAATTTCTAATCCTTTGAAGAAATTTGCACTAGCTACAGCATGGCCATCTATATAATCTGGAAGTTTACCAGTCAATTTAATAAACATCTCTAACTGTGCTTCTATTTCTATCATTACTTCATTTAAATCCACAATATCTTCTTTAGCAAATCCGTAATCTTTAGTTTTTTTAAATATACCTAAATCATTTGTAATACTTGGAATTAGTTTAGGGTCGCTTAATGGTTTGCCTTGAGATATATTTGCGTGTAAGCCAAGACAAATATCATAGCTTTTTAATAATTCTACACCATGTTTTGAATATGGCATATTACTCATAAGACCAACCGTTTTAATTAGTCCTTCTTTAACAGTTTTTTCTATACCTAAATTAACAGCTTCACTAAATCCTAAATCATCTGCACGTAAAATAACTCTTTTCATTTAATAACCTAAATACCTAGATCTTCTTTTGTAAAACCTGTGAAGTATGTTACTATGGCTGCTATTACCATCGCAATTAAACAGCTTATAATCCCGAGTGGCAAGTTAGATGGGTTTAAATCACTTGCGAATGTTAATAGGCTTAAGAAATTACTTGCACCTAAAACATATACTCTAACTTTAAATAAACCTGCAAATAATCCACCTGCTGCTGCACCTGCTAATAATCCAATAAATGGTCTTTTGTATTTGAAACCTAAACCATATAGATATGGCTCACCTACTCCACCTAAGAATGAAGATATAAAGTATCCAAATGTAAGAGCCTTTTCTTTTTTATCTTTAATTCTTAAGAAAGCGCCCAATGCCATTCCCATACCAGCCCATGTAGCAGCTGATGCTGCAGGTGCAATCATACCTTCTGAACCTGTTTCAATAATCATTGTAATCATAGTTACAACTAATACAATATGCATCCCTGATATTACTAAGAATGACCATAGCATTGCAATTACTGCAGTTGCAATAAATCCACCAAATTCACCAAATTTAAGTAATGCAACACCAATGAAATCACCGATATATGCACCTAAAGGGCCGAATATACTTAAACTTAATGGTAGCATGATTAATATTGTCAATGTTGGGACAAAAATTGTACTTAATGAAACTGGAATATGCTTTGTTAAAAATTTTTCTATAACTTTTAAAACAGGGATAGATAGTAAGATAGGAACAATACTACTTGAATAATTATTTACTAGTGTAGGAATTCCATATACTGTAAATTTAGTTCCTTCAGCTGCCATTTGAACTAGTGTTGGATGAAGTAATATAGCACCTACAAACATCCCTAAAACAGGAGAACTGCCTAATTTTTTACTTGCTGAATATCCTACAATTATTGGTAAGAAATAAAATCCTGCGTCACCTACAAAATTTAGTAAGATATATAAATCGCTTCCTTCTAAAATCCAATTTAATAATGTTGGTCCAAAAATTGCAATAATGGTTTTAATCATTGAAGCAGAAATAAGAATAGGAATTATTGGAGTTAAAGATCCAGATAAATAATTAAGAATAATATTTCCTAAATTTTTAAATTCGAATTTTTCTTTTTCTTTATTTTCAGTATCTTCACTAACACTAACTTTATTATTTTTGATTTTCTCATATACTTTTGGAACATCTTGTCCAATAATTACTTGATATTGTCCACCACTTCGTGCAACACCAATAACACCATCAATTTTTTTAACTTTATCATCATAAATATTTTCTTCATTTTTTAGAGTAAATCTTAAACGTGTCATACAGTGAGTAACATTACTGATGTTTTCCATTCCGCCAATTTCATTTAATATTTCATCTGCTAAAATTTTGTAATCTTTCATTAAAATCTCCTTTTATCATATTTTGAGAATATAAACTAAGTATGTTTTATATAAATTGTTATTAGGGGTAGTTATTAATTGTGATTACCGGTATTTATAGATATATAGAATCTATTTCACTATCAATAATGCCTGACTTAAATTTTAGTAATGTAGTATCAATAAAATGTAAAACATACTGTAAATACATGTAAATAGTAGTATGTAAGCGAGTTCAATACAATGTTCAAACTCCACTAGTACACTATCAATTTTCTATTTTATAGGAGGAATTGTATGAAAAGACAAGAACTTTTAGACCATTTATACGATATTAGTGAAATGGAAAAAGAACTAAAATTAAATCCAAAGCAAACAGATTTCTATGATTATCTTGATGACATTGGCTCTAAAGAGATTAATGGTGTGTATAATATTCAATCTTCAAAATTTTTGAGGCCTATAAAACCACAATCTGATTATTTTTGGGATAGACTTCATTATAGTCCTCATCAAAATATGCTCACTATAAAAAAAGCGACTCGATTTTCTATAGAGCCAATGAGTAGAGCTAATTTTATCGCTATTAGGTATGTATATAATGGAAATATTAAAATAAGAATTCATAAAGAATCATTCCCTTTAAAAACAAATGATGTTCTTCTTTTAAGTGATAATATTAGTTTATCTCAACAATTACATCATGAAGATGATATTGTTTTCACATTAATGTTTGAAAAAGAATTTTTAATAAATAACATTCTTAATTATTTAACACAACAAAGTATTATTACTAAATTTATATTAGATTTTATTACAGATAATAAGTATAAACAAAATTATATAGTTTTTCATGGTAAAGATAATGATCGCATTAAATATGTTATTGAGGATATATTATGTGAGTATATGGATCCTTCACCAAATGGTGAGGCATTAATTAAATCATATATCACAATACTTCTTTTAGAAATGCTGAAATGTTCTTATGAATTTAGTAATTTGGCGACAGAAAAGAATTCTTATCTTCTTACAAATATATTGGGATATATTTCTGAAAACTATCGTAACTGTACATTAGAAGATTTATCCAAAGAATATAACTATTCAATAAAAATATATAAGTAGATTTATCAAAACACATACTAATAAGAATTTTAAAGATATTATTTTTGAAAAGAAACTAGAAGCTATATGTCTTATGTTAGTTGATATAAATTTACCTATTGTTGAAATATTAAATCAAAATGGTATTTATAATGAAACTTATTTTTATAAACGATTTAAAAAAATATTTGGTATTACACCACAAATATATAGAGAGTCGAAAAAGCATTTAATAAATTCAGTTGATTTTTAGAGTGGATATAATGTTAATATATTTAGTAATGTGCTATATTTTTTATTGATGAAATTTTCTTATTTTGTATAAGATGACAGTGACTGAAAAAGATTTAGATAAAATTACTATCATCACTTTTGTAGTGTTTATATATAATTTTTTATATAATTTCTTAAATTATCATCACAAATATAAACATAAGTACCTTTGATTGCTCTAGATAATAAAACTATATAGATATTTATAATATATTTTTTTAACTCATTATAAGATTCAAGACTTACTTTTCCTTTTTTGTCAAAGTAGTTTTCTTTCTTTATTTCAATGCTTTTAGTATTAAGGTCATAATAAATATCTCTTCCTATAATAACTCCTGCATAATTTAAATCATATCCTTGTATTGTATGAATGCTTCCAACTTCATTAATTGCATTATCAGATATTACCCAACCTGAATTTGTTGTATTCCAAATGAATCTTTCATTTTCTATAATTAAATCACATATATTATTTTTAATAGCTTCTTGGTAGGTAAATCCTTTTGTTGTCCATTCCCAGGCATAGCCTGCAACTAGTCTTGATAATCCTACTTCAGAATCTCTTTCAATAATATCTTTTTTCATATCATGTATTGAACTATATAACTTAAATTCATAGTTCTCAAATATTATTTTTTCTTTAGGTGGGTTTTCACTGAAAATCTCTTTTATATATTTTAGGTAATCATTACCACCTTGCACTCTCAATTGGGATTTTATATCATATTTCCCAAAATTAGGAAGAGATTTAAGCTTTAAAAAATCTTCTTCTCTTATGTCTGATGGTCTAACTGATTGTAGTCTGTCATAGAAAAATATTTGGTGTTTCGAGCATTTAGTTATCCAATCTAATTGAGTAGCTTCTTTATCAAAGTTAAGTGTTCTGTTAACTGTATCATAGGATCCATAACCAGTAATTCCAACGCGTCGATAAAGTCTATGTGATTCATCAACTATTAATAAATCATAATCATCCTTAATGACATCATTAGGACCAATAATCATATTTGGGTTAAGTCCTTCAATTTTACTCATGACTTTTTTTAAAGTACCTCTTAAAGAAGTCATTGGAACAACTAATCCTATTTTAAAATTTTTAATTTGTTCTTGCGCTTGCTTAAACTGTGTTAAAAGTGCATCGTCTTCTTCTGATAAGAACTCAATAACTTTGTTATCTGCAAAAAGTTTCATCAAATACATAGCCAAGACAGTCTTACCTGTTCCAGCTTCTCCATTTACTATAGTAACTGATGTTTGATTTGACTGAATCATCATAAGAAGATCTAAAACAATATTATAAACAACTTCATACTGTTCTTCAGTTAATCGTTTATAGGGTGTGTATTTAAAAATTTCACTATTAATTAAAATATCTAATTGTTGTTTTACTATTTTTTTTCTTCTTAGTTCTTCCCATATGGTTGAAAACAACTTTGAATATTTATCTTTTTCATAATAGTTATGATCTTTCATACCACTATTATTATTTAAAATTTTAAATTGGTTATCTGCGGACATATATTCAATTAATTTAGATTCAACATCTAAAATTGCAGATTTATTAAATTTATCATGAGAAATAATATTAATAGTTGTAAGATTTTTACGTTCTTCAATTTTTAAGTGCTGCTTCATTCTATTAGTTATACTAGTAGTCTCACCTATATATGCTTCTTTTTTGTCACTTAAAATATATACAACTGGCCAATTTTTGCCATACCATGTATTAGAAATCTCGTTAGCAACTTCAATATTAAATTTTTTTTCTTCTATAATCATTTTAAAGCTCCGTATATTTTTTACTATTTCCCTTCGATTTATTTACTTCATATCTTTTTTCATTACGGTCAATTTTATCGTTTGCAATCTCAAATAAATCAATTTCCATTCTTTCAGCCATCATAATAGTATATAAAAATATATCAGCTAGTTCATCCTTTATATGTTCAATATTATAATCATTATCCCATTGAAAATTTTCTAATAATTCTGCCGCTTCAATTACAATTGATTTAGAAAGATTCTCTGGTGTATGAAATTGCTCCCAATCTCTATCTAAATTGAATTTATTAAGTCTTTTTATTAGATTCTTCATAGAACCTCCTTAGTATAAATTGATAATTACATTTATTATATTATCACAGATAATGAATGATTATTTTAAATATTGAATATGATTTTCTTTAGATCAATTATATTTATTAAAAAATAAAATCATACTCCTTGAAATCATAACGCTGTTTCCATTTATAATAAGCTTTTCCTAATGGACCATCATTTGGTATATCTTTGTTTTTTTCGGTGTAAGCTTGCTCAATGTAATGCTGTTCAATATTAACTTCAATTGCTCCCACAGCTTTTGAATTCTTATAAATTGCAATAACGGGGCGTTGATATCTTTTCCAATTTATTAAACAGTTATCAAGGGAACGTCCCACAGAACTATAATCATGTTTGCTATAGAGCCAAGTGAAATAATATCCACCGATTATACATGGTTTTATTTTTTCACTGACTTTGTGCATTGGTATAGAGTATCTAATTGGTTGAAGTAGATCAGTAGTATTAAAAAATTCGAATTGTTCATATTCATGTGGAATTACATCTCTTTGTTTTTTATTTTCAGTTTTCCATCTTTTTTGTAGTATAAGTTTAGCTTGATAGCTCATAGCATGATAAGAAATTGCATAATGATTTGTTTCATAAAGTTTCTTTTCAAGATTATCGATTAGTTTTTTTATACCTTTAATTGCAGCATAGTCTTTATAATAATTAAGCATGTTAGGATACAAAAGCAACTCAGATAGTATTTCATAATTTGTTTCACAATTAATCAATTTTCGATAGAAGTTTACATCTTGCACCAACTCCCATAATATTAAGCATTCATTTGTGTAAAATAGCAATCCTGGATTTTCAAAGAATATCTTTTTGATGGACTTATACTTTGGTAGCATGCTTTTTTCATATAAGTGTGGTACATTTTCAGCTTTGTGTAAATTTTTAGCAATTCTTTTAAATGAACCATCAATTCTTCCTGAATCCTCATTAAAAGGAATTGCATTATAAAATGAGCGAGGATAACCGATAAAACGAGTTAATAAAATATATTTCTCTAGTGTAAGTTCTTTCTTTGTAAACGGTAATGAACTTCCATAGTTCTCAATAAAAAATCTTTTAAAAGCTCGTTGATTAATTCTACTTGCAGTAAGAGAATCAAAAAGATCACCATTACACCAAGTTTCAGGCTTATTTGTAATATCAGATATTGCATATGTATTGTTAGTATTATCATATAATTTCAAATATACACTACCTTTTCTAAAGTTAAATGTAACACTCTCATAAAATTTAACTGTTTCAGAATTAGAAAAAGAAATATCTAATAAAGGTTTAGATATCCATTTTAAATGTAAAATATCAAATACATCTACAATTTCAGCGGTAATAGTTAAAAGATGCTTATTATTAGTGTATGTTGTTTTTCTGGTCTTATTAGATAATTTTATATCTTTAATACAACGTGGACAGACAAGTTCATTATTTTCAATGGGCTTATTAAAAAAAATTAATGTCTGAAAGGGTTCAAATAGTGATAATTGGCATGTTGACCAATCTTTAATATCTATTTTATTTATTGGCTTATAATCGTTGGTATTTGAAAAAAATCTTGGATATGCAGGAGTACGTTCTCCACAATAAGGACAAATCAGAATATGTCTTTTCATTTCTACTTTGCCATCATTACGTATTGCGGATGTGTACCTGTGCTGTTTTCTTGTGGATAATATTTTCCTAGCTTTAAAAATATCAGTTTTTTCCGTTATGATTTCAACTTGATAGCCCAAAGGTTGCTTAATCTCAATAGTATGCATAACAGTTCCTCCTTTCATCAAAATATTTTTAAATTAATATATATTTTTTGTAACAGTACCTTATCAATTAATTTAAGGTTAATCAATAGATTTTAAATAACTTAAAATTCATGGTTCTTTATTGTTACATAATTATTATTTTCATAAGATTCTTTTAATAATTCGTTAAGGTATATATTTTTATATGTTCAAATAAATAAAGATATATCACAAATTAGTGTTATAAAAAGTAAAAAAAAATAAGTATATTAATATTTATAATTTTTTATCTTTTTCATAAATTAATTCAATAATATTTAAATTTTTATATAGTAGAGATATAACTTTTCAACAAGCAATATTGATGTATAATTATGAATAAGATAATACCAATCCATAAATCTTTTAAAAACTGTAATAATTGGATTAATACGAAAATACTTATATCTAGGTAAGACTTTAAATATCTGTGAATTCACAGTTGATTATATATAAAATGTATTAGATTTATAAAAAATTACAAGAACGTAAAAAAATAATTAAAGTTGACGAAATAGTCAAATTTAATATTTATATTGTTGTGATTGTAAACATAATAATTTATATTGACGTATAAGTCAAGAGAATGATACATTTATAATGAAAAGAAAGAAGGTGGAATTTATGAGTGAAGGTTTTAATAAAAAACGTATGTTTGATAACATCTTATTTATGTTAGCCGAGTCAGGTATGAAAATTGGAGAACTAGAAGCATCTGTTGGTGTAAGCCCTGGATATATATCTAGAACAAATAAAGAAGAATACGGAAAGCCTGGTATTGATTTTATAGTTAATGTTTCTAATGTCTTAGGCATAAGTATAGATAATCTATTAAATACAAATATGACAGATCTTAACCCAACAGAACGATTCCTAATACCTTTTTTGGAAAAACTAAAAAAAGATACAATTGCTGATATACGTATCTGGAATATAGAATCAGCGGATAGTTTAAACAGGCAAGAACCAGCTAAAAATGGATCTGTTGAACATCCTTTATTTAGTTATGAAACATTATTTGAAAAAAGTGAAATTGAAGGTTCAGAACAAGTATCAAAAGTAGTTATGATGTCAAAGTCTTTTGGTTGTAATACATATATTTCAGGAGATTGCTTTAATTTAAATGTTGCTAATGATGCTGTAATCTATTTTATGAATATAAGTAAGAGTGGTCATAACATAAATGAATCCGCGAAAGAAATATGGATGTATCAACCAGAAATAGGAGAGGAATTTATTTGTAGCAATAAAGATAGTTCACCTCTTGCATTAATGGTGGAAGACTTATATAGAATTATAGTTGAGCAATCAAAATATCCTAAAATAGATGATGATTTTGTGTCTATTATAAATATGTTCATGAATGATGATTGAAGATAGTGTCCTCTTTTAGTTTGGGCTATTTTTTGTGAATATTCATAATTAAAAAAAGATTCTTACATTTACTTATGCAAGAATCTTTTTAATTCACTATTTCAAATTTATCTTATTTATTAGTAAACAATTGCACACCACATTTTACCGCTATAAGCTATAGCAATTGTAGTGTAGCCATCTTTCATTAAGATAGCATGGTGATTAGTAGAACCCATCCACCAATTGAATTTAGCTTCAACACTATTTCCAGAATATGTTAATACTTCTAAAGGGCTTCTATAATAGCTTGCGCCCATTTCATTTAATGCTGTTTTATAGTGTGAACCATCTGGTCTAGTATGAGATAAGTAAGACGCTGCTTCTGAAGCTCTAATTGCTACTGCACTTTGTCCTGCTTCATCTGCTAAAGATAGTGGAGATAGTCCTCTATCTGCTCTTGCAGCATTTATTAAATCCAACATATATAATATATCATCACCATTATATACAACTGAACCTGTACTTACTGCATTTTTTGTAACATTAACTTGAAGTGTTGTACTGTATCTGTTGCCACTAGCATCACTAGCTGCAAATACAACTTCATATTCACCTAATGTAGAAGTATCAACATTGTTTATAATTGCTACAGTAGGATATTCTTGTGAATTATCATAGGCATATTCTACATATTGCCATGGATCAAACTCAGAATCTAATTTAACATTTACTTTTTCTTTTGTAAGAACTAACTCTGGAGCAACATCATCAATTACACTGATATTTGCGATAACATTAACTGTTGATGGTGTTAGAGTATTAGCATCATACTTATTTGCTATGTTAATTAGTATTTTTGTACTTACTTGGTTAACCTTTGTAAAGTCAATTGGTTCCATAGTAATTGTAGTTTTTTCTAAATCTATATTGTCTAATACATATGTATGATCTTGATTTGATATAGAGGTTAGCACCTGTTCTTTAACTAGGTTGGTTATGTCTAAGTGATTAATTGGAACTACTACATTAACATCATATTTTGATGGGGTAGTTTCCAGAGCTTCAACTTTTTGAGCATTTACAATACTAGTAAATAGCATTGAGATGATAAATATGCTCACAATCAAAGCAGTTTTTAACTGTGCCATAATTTCTCCTTTTTTTATAACATCGTTAATAATACCTAAATTTTAACAAGAATGTCAAGCTTGTGAAAAAAGAACTTATTTTAACTTGTTCTTTAATTCTTTTATATTACTAGTTCTTTTTATTTTAGAAAGTGTTTCATAGTTTTTTGCAAGCTGAGATTCATATGTAGAATTACTGTTTGGTTTATAAAATTCTACATCTTTTATTTCTTTTGGTAAATATTGTATATATGGCCAAAGTTCACTTCTATCATAATCATACTTATCTTCTTCATCTATGTTTACTGGATTTAATCTTAAATAGTTTGGAACTTCATATGCAAACTTATTAACTAAATCCATCGCAGAAGAGATTGCATTGTTTGAAGATTTACTCTTTGGTGATAAAGCTAAGTCAATAACCGATACACTTAAGGGGATTAAAGCTTCTGGAAAGCCTACTCTTTTAGCAGCATCAATTGCATTAATTGTTCTAGAAACTGCTGCAGGATTACCTAATCCTATATCTTCATATGCAATTACTAATAATCTTCTTTCAATAGAATCCATATCATTAGCTTGTGCAAGTCTTGCAAGATAATATAAGGAAGCATTAACATCACTACCTCTAATAGATTTTTGAAAGGCACTTACTGCATCATAGTGTCCATCACTATCCTTATCTATAGATGTATTACTTATTCCTGCATATTGCTCTATAGAGTCAATATCTATATGTCCATTAGATGCAATAGAACAAATGTCTAAAACATTTAATGCAAATCTTACATCACCATTTGCTTTAGATACAATTAAATCTAATGCTTCTTCATCAATTGTATATTTATTATTTAAACCTTCCTCAATACTTAATGCTCTTTTCAAAGTTATTTTTAAATCTTCTTTTTGTAGTTTTTTTATTTCTAATAATTGACATCTACTTCTTATTGCCGGATTAATTGAAAATAAAGGATTAGAAGTAGTTGCTCCTATCATAATTATTGAACCATCTTCTATATGAGGTAATAGAAGATCTTGTTTATCTTTATTAAGTCTATGAACTTCATCAACAATAACAACTAGTCCATAAGAAAGCTTTGATTCTAAAAATATAGCATCTAAGTCTTTTTTATTACCCGTTACCGCATTAAATTTTCTATAAGGTAGATTTAACTCTTTTGCTAAAACAGAAGCTAATGTAGTCTTACCAGTACCAGGAGGACCATAAAAAATAATTGAGAAGAGTCTTTTATGTTCTATCATCTTAGTAAGTATCTTATTTTCACCAATAAGATGGTCTTGACCCTTTATATCAATTAGTTTTGTTGGTCTAACTCTAAATGCTAATGGTTCTATCATGGAAATTACCTCAAAGTTATTCTATCATTATATAAGAAGGAAATTAAGAAAATATGAAAGTTATAGTACAAAGAGTAATAAATGCAAGTGTAGAAGTAAATAAAGAAGTAATAAATAAAATAGAGAATGGTTTTCTATTACTTGTAGGAGTATGTGAAGAAGATGATGAAAAAATTGTACTTAAGGTTGCAGATAAAATATCTAAATTAAGAATCTTTGAAGATAATGAAGGAAAAATGAATTTAGATATTAAACAAGTAAATGGAAGTATTTTATCAATTTCACAATTCACATTATGTGCAGATGTAAAAAAAGGAAATAGACCCTCTTTTTCTAAAGCTGCAAAAGCTGAAAACGCAAAATGGTTATATAAGTATTTTAATGAATGTATAAGAAATAATGACATTATATGTAAAGAAGGAATATTTCAAGAAGAAATGAAGGTGAATTTAATAAATGATGGTCCAGTGACTATCATAGTAGATTCAGATTGTTTATAATTTGATAAATGTAGTAAAATACTAAGGGAGTGAAAAAATATGACAAATATAATATATGGAAGTGAAGTATCAAAACAAATTAAAGAAGAAATTAAAGAAGAAATAAGCAAAATTACAAAAAGACTACCTAAACTATGTGTTATTTTAGTTGGTAATAATCCTGCATCTGTTTCATATGTAAAAGGAAAAGAAAAAGCATGTAAAGAAGTAGGTATGCTATCAGAAATAATTATATTAGAAGATACTATAAGTGAAGAAGAACTTATTGAAAAAGTAAAAGAATTAAATAATGACTCTAGTATTGATGGAATTCTTGTACAAATGCCTTTACCAAGACATATAAATGAAAATAGAGTAATAGAAAATATAGATCCAAGTAAAGATGTTGATGGATTACATCCATATAATATAGCAAAGCTATATCTTAAAGAAGATGGCTTAGTACCATGTACACCTTTAGGAATAATAGAATTATTGAAAAGAAGTAATATAGAGATATCTGGTAAAAATGCAGTAGTAATTGGTAGAAGTAAACTAGTAGGAAATCCTGTTTCAAAATTATTACTAGATGAAAATGCAACTGTAACCATATGTCATTCAAGAACAAATAATTTAGCGAAAGTTTGCAGTAATGCTGATATACTAGTAGTTGCTATTGGAAGAGAAAAGTTTGTCACAAAAGAATTTGTGAAAGATAATGCAGTAGTTATAGATGTTGGTATAAATAGAAATAGTGAAGGAAAACTTGTAGGAGATGTAGATTTTGAGGATGTAAAAGATAAGACATCATATATTACTCCTGTACCTAAGGGAGTAGGACCAATGACAATTGCAATGCTACTATCAAATACTTACAAGGCGTATTTAAAAAGGGAGAGCTAAAGTGGTTAAGTATGGATTAAATGATATTGTACAAATGAAAAAAGATCATCCATGTTATAAATCAAAAGAGTGGAAGATCATAAGAATGGGTGCAGATATTAAAATAAAATGTTTAGGATGTGGAACATCAGTAATGTTTCCAAGAACTGAATTTGAAAGAAAATTAAAAAAAGTAATAACACACGTGGAGGAAGAAGAATAAATGGCATTGACTGCTGGGATTGTTGGTTTACCAAATGTTGGCAAATCAACATTATTTAACGCTATAACAAAATCACAAGTAGAGGCTGCAAATTATCCATTTGCGACTATTAAACCAAATATAGGAGTAGTGGAAGTACCAGATGAGCGAGTAGAAAAATTGGTAAATATATTCAATCCTAGAAAAACCATTTATACTACTTTTGAATTTACAGATATTGCAGGACTTGTAAAGGGTGCAAGTCATGGAGAAGGCTTGGGTAATCAATTTTTATCAAACATAAGAGAAACAGATGCAATAGTGCATGTAGTAAGATGTTTTAAAGATGATGATGTATCACATGTAGAAGGTAAAGTTGATGCATTAAGAGATATTGAAATCATTAACCTAGAGCTTGGAATTGCTGATTTACAAAGTTTAGAAAATAGAATCACAAAGATAGAAAGAAAAGCTCAAGCTAAAGATAAGGATGCTCTTGTTGAGTATAATGTATTAAAGAAATTAATTGATGCACTTAAAGCAGATAAACCTGCAAGAAGTGTTGAATTAAATAAAGATGAACAATTAATCGCGAAAAATTTTAATTTACTTACTAATAAACCAGTAATCTATGTTGCTAATGTTTCTGAAGAAGATATAAAAGATCCAATGGAAAATGATGAATATAGAAAAGTAAAAGAACTTGCGGATAAAGAATCTAATAATTTAATAGCTATTAGTGCTAAAATAGAAGAAGAATTATCATTGTTAGAAAAAGATGAAAAACAAATGTTTCTTGATGATTTAGGAATAAAAGAAAGCGGGCTTGATAGAGTAATAAAATCAGCGTATTCTTTATTGAACTTACAAACTTTTTTTACTGTTGGTGAAGATGAAGTAAGAGCATGGACATTTAAAAAGGGAATGAGTGCACCAGAATGTGCAGGAGTAATACACACTGATTTTCAAAGAGGATTTATAAAGGCAGAAACTTATAATTATGAAGATTTAATGCAGTATAAAACTGAGCTATCCATTAAGGAACATGGAAAGCTTAGACAAGAAGGAAAAGAGTATCTTGTTAAAGATGGTGATATTATTTTCTTTAAGTTTAATGTATAATACATAGTGTGATAAGATACTTAATAAGGAGGCAAAATATGAAATTAATTTTAGCGATAGTATCAAATGATGATAGTTCAAGTGTTTCTTCAGCTTTAAATAAAGCTAATTATTCTGTTACTAGACTTGCAACTACCGGAGGCTTTCTAAGAGCTGGAAATACTACAATTATAGTAGGAACAGAAGATGAAAAAGTTGAAAAAGCAATAGAGATAATAGGAAATGAAAGTAAAAGACGTACTGAAATAGTTCCTTCAACAGCAAGTTATGATATTGGAAGATATGCAAGCTTCCCTGTAGAAGTACAAGTAGGTGGAGCAACTATATTCGTATTAGATGTTGAACAATTTGTAAAACTATAGTCTTTTTAAATTCTAAGTAAGAAAGTTTTGATATAAATATTTAAATGTATGTTTCAAAAAGGAAAATACAAAAATATTAAAATCAAAACTTTTTTTAATTTTATATAATATGAATACAAAATAATTAAAAAACACAAATATTCCCGCAAATAATAAGAGTTTTATATATTTAATTAAGTTAGAAACTTTTTTTCTTTTTTCTTTAAAATAGAACTTTTTATAAAGACTTGTTGCATTAGTAAGAAAAAGTAATATAGAATATAAGCTAATAAAGTGATAAACGGTAATTTTTTGAGGTGAATATGGAAATTAGAAAAGTAGAAGCTAAAGACTTCGATAGAGTTGTAAAATTATTTAGTATGGCTAGGCTATATTTAAAGGAAAATAATATTGAACAATGGCAATCAGATTATCCTGCATTAATAGATATACAAGCTGATATGTCAAAAGGTATTGGATATGTTGTTGTAGAAGATGAGCTTGTTGTTGCTTATTTTGCTTTTGCATTTTGTGAAAATCATAATTATGAAAGACTGATTGAAGGAAAATGGCTAAATGATGATCCCTATGCTCTTTTAAATAGAATTGTAGTTGATAATGATTTTAAAGGACAAGGGATAGGTAGTTTTATTATTGATTATAGTAAAAAAGAGGCTAAACAAAGAAATATCAATTCAATAAGAGTAGATACTCATGATAATAATAATAGTATGAAAAGATTGGCATTAAAAAATAACTTTGTTTACTGCGGAATTATAAAAGTAGAAGATAATACATTGAGGAATACATATCAACTTTTATTTTAAATGTTAATTGTGATAAGATTCTAATATGAAAAACCTAATTAAAAGAATATTTAGAGTGTTAATAATAATCTTAATAATTGTTTTAAATATGAATACTATTAAAGCTAATAGTAATTTTGATTATGGGTTAGTAGTTAATAATAAAATTGTTAGAATAACTAATGCTGTAGTAAATATAGAAAATATAAATAAGATATCAATAAAATATCCAGATTTTTTAAAATATAATCCTATAGACTTATCTAATGGTTGGAATTTAACTGATGAAAATAATGAGTTAAAAATTAAACTTATAGATAATAAGGATAGTGTAAGTGTAAAAAATTATTTAAACAGTATTACTTTTAGTGTTATTAATGAAATAAATAAAGAAGATTTAACAATAACTTTAATAAATAAAAGTTTACCTATAAGAGAAGATAATATTATACATTTTGAGTTTGTAGAAGCACCTGGAATTACTTGGTTTGAAGCATATGCATTAGCACAAAATAGAACATATGATAATTTACCTGGTTATCTTGCGAGTATATCTAGTGAATTAGAGCAAGGACAAATAGAGGAATTAGGTTTAAGAGTAGGTTGGATAGGAGGCACTAGGGCTGTAAATAAAAATGATAATTCTAAAGTGAGTTTATCTGATTCTTCACTATATACAATTGATATAGGCCAATGTGAAAATATATGTCCTTGGGAATGGTATTGGGTTGATGGACCTGAAAAGGGGAAAGTTTTTTTTACTGCTCCAACAGAGGCTTTAGGTGGTATTCCAAATGGTTATGTTAATTTTAAAAAAACTGGGAATATCTTTAGTGAACCTAATAATAGTAATCAAGCTGAAGCTTATCTTAGCTTATGTAATATAAACTCAAATCAATGGAATGATTTACCAAATGATGGAGATATAGAAGGATTTTATGTTAAATATTCTAGTGATTATATAAAAGAGGTTGAAAACAGTTATTCTAAAACTAAAATTATTGATTATAAA
Organism: Erysipelotrichaceae bacterium; assembly: GCA_012513225.1. Classification (GTDB taxonomy): domain Bacteria; phylum Bacillota_I; class Bacilli_A; order Erysipelotrichales; family Erysipelotrichaceae; genus UBA9076. Next base: position 7,453 of record JAAZCQ010000012.1, on the reverse strand, counting down.
CCTTCTACAAATATAGTTACTTCAACCCCAAATTCTTCTAATAATGATATATATGAAAAAGAAGAAATTGTTTGTGAGTATGGCTCAATATGGAATGAAGAATTAGGTATTTGTACTGTAATTGAAGAAAATATTGAAATAGATATCATAAAAGATAGTAAAAAAGAAGATAATAATAAAGAAGATAATAATAAAGATGAATTAGAAGCTTCTAATAATAAAGAAGATGTAAAAGATAAAGAACTTATTATAACTTTAATTGATAATGAAACTAAATTTAGTGGGAACAATAATAATACTTATGAAGATAATAGTAATGAAGTAGTTAAAGATACGAAGAATTATATAAAAAAGAAAACTATAAATTATGAAAAATATACTTTTATATTGGTTATTATTTTATTGGTTATACAAAAAATATTACATTTATATAAATTTAATGAATTAAAGAAGGAATATGAAGATGATTAGTGGACTATCTTTTTCTAAGTGGTTATTATTTACGATAATAATAATTATTTTGATTATTATTTTTGAGTATTCTTTTAGGAAGGAATATAAAGAAACAAAAGATAATTATGAATTATTAGAAAAATATAAATCTAATAAAAAATAGTTTAATTATTTTTAGATATTAGTATATAATAGGCACTATATATAGGAGGTTATATAAAATGAAATATGTTGATAGAGTAATAGAAGAATATAAGGTAAAGGATGCAAGCCAACCAGAATTCATTCAAGCAATGGAAGAAGTTATTAAATCTGTTGAGGTTATATTTGATAATCATCCTGAATATGAAAATATGGCAATTCTTGAAAGACTTCTTGAACCAGAAAGAACAATAAAATTTAAAGTTCCTTGGATTGATGATAAGGGAGTTACTCATGTTAATAGAGGATATAGAATTCAATATAATAGTGCTTTAGGTCCTTATAAAGGAGGAATTAGGTTTCATCCATCTGTAACTGAATCTGTGTTAAAATTTTTAGGTTTGGAACAAACTTTTAAAAATGCTTTAACTAACCTTCCTATGGGAGGGGGAAAAGGCGGTAGTGACTTTGACCCTATCAATAAAAGTGAATTAGAAATCATGAGATTTTGTCAAAGTTATATGACAGAATTATATAGACATATTGGTGAGAATGTTGATGTTCCTGCTGGAGATATGGGAGTAGGAGCTCGTGAAATTGGTTATTTATTTGGTCAATATAGAAGAATTACAGGAGCTAGTGACAGGGGTGTTTTAACAGGTAAAGGTGTTGGCTATGGTGGTAGCTTAGTAAGAACACAAGCTACAGGCTATGGAATATTGTATTTAGCAACTGAAGTATTAAAAAAGTTTAATATTGATCCAAAAGGAAAAAGAACAATAATTAGTGGTTCTGGTGTTGTTGGAACTTATGCGGCTGAAAAGGCTACTGAACTTGGATTAAAAATAGTTGGAATGAGTGATATAACTGGTTATATATTGGATGAAGATTTTGATATTAATATAATTAAGGAACTTCAAAAGAAAAAACCATTTGTTTTTAAAGATTATGTAAAAGTAGCACAAAGAGGAGAATTCTTCCCTGGTTCTATATATGATACAGATGTTAAAGTTGATATAGTAATGCCATGCGCAACTCAAAATGAAATTAATTTGGAAAGAGCTCGAAGACTAGTAAAAAATGGAATGTTTATGATGGCAGAGGGTGCAAACATGCCAAATAGTAATGAAGCAATTGAATATTTCTTGAAAAATGACATAATTGTAGTTCCTGGAAAAGCAGGAAATGCTGGAGGAGTAGCAACATCTGGTTTAGAAATGACTCAAAATAGTACTAGATTATATTGGTCAGCTGAGGAAGTAGATAGCAAATTAAAAGATATTATGCATAATATACATCAACAATGCTTAACTATAATGGATGAATATAATATAGATCAAAAGAATTATGTAGCAGCTGCAAATATTGCTGGTGTGCAAAAAGTTATTGATGCAATGATTGCACAAGGTGATTATTAAATTATTTAAAAAATAATTTTTTGACGATTTTAAATATTAGGTGTTTATATGTCAAATGTTGAAGATTTAATAAACGGACTAATGAATCATAATGGTAAAAAATTAAGCTTTCTTTTGAAGTCTAACCTTTCTTTGATATTTTTGTAGAAATGCGTAATAATGCACTTATCAATATAGATTTATCAAAGTACAATGAAAATATGGAAATTCTTATATTAAAATTTATGAAAAAGTTTTGTCATAAACTAAATGTAGTTGGGATTTGTTTAAATCATTAAAATATAAGTATAATTTTAATAAAATTTGGATATTCTTTATAAAATAATGAATATCCATTTTTATTTTAAAAATATTTTAATTTTTAAATATTTATTAATAGAAAGTGGCTATTGAAATGCTATAATATTGGTGCAGGACATTATTTGCTTTATTAATTAATAGATATTTAGTATTTTTTGCTTAAAGCAAATTTTTGTGCCTATTTAAACTTAAAAGGTTATGAAAACATTTCCCGTCTTTAAAAATCTTAAAAGTTTAAAACAATGCTATACAAACTTAATTCCTATTTTTAAAAAAGATAGGAGACATTAATGTAATGAATGAAATATATGAATGATAATATTGCTATACTATTTAGTAAAATTCATTTATAATTATCGTACATTATTACTCATTACTTATGGGGAGGAAAAAAATGGAAAAATACTACAGACGGATTTTAATACTTATTTTAAGTACAATTTTGCTATTTACAAATAATGTCGGAGTTTTTGCCAATACAGGAGAGACAAATAGTGTTCCAGAAGATGAAAATACTATGGTGAATGATCCTGTTTATGAAACTCAAGTTTTCGATGATGGTGAAGATGACATATCGGATGGAATGCATGAGTTAGACGAAGGTAGTGATTCTACTAACGATACTTGGCAAGAAGCAGATGAAGAAGGTGAGCCTACTGATAATGCTTCGCAAGTAGAAGATGATGGAAATGACTTTATCGATGAAACTTTGCAAGAAGATAAAGGTGAATTTGATGATGAAACTTTGGAAGATGAAGAAGATGAATTTGACGATGAAACTTTACAAGGTGAAGAAGAAGAGATAGAGGAAGAAGAAATCGAAGATGAAGAAATCGAGGAAGAAGGAGAGGAATGGGTTACTTCTTTAGAGGCTCTAGTTGATGGAGTTCTTATAAGCGTTTCTGCTGGAGATGGAGTAATTCCAAAGGGAACAAGTCTTCAAGTGGATAAACTTAATTCTTCAGATTATCAAAGTACAATAGAAGAATCTACTGACTTTACTTTAAATAATCTTATTGTTTATGACATAAATTTATTTGATAAAGAAGGTGAGAAGATTCAACCTAATGGTCAGGTAGAGGTAAAATTTTCTAATCTACCTTTTGAAGGAGAAATGAATGTCTTCCATATAGAAGGCGGAGTAGCAAAAAAATCCGGATTTGTTGGACTTTTTTCCATGTTTGCAGCTCCACAGGCTCAAAATGTTGAGGTAGTTCCTTCCAGTGATGATGGAAATGTTGTTAGTTTTACAGCTAACCATTTTTCGATTTATGCAGTAGGTACCCACAAACTAGCTAAATATGAGTTTTATATAGATACTGAACTTAAGACAACACAAATAATAAAAAATAATGAAATGCTTTATGAACCTGGAGTCCCTACTAAAGCTGAAAACAAAAAATTTATTGGCTGGTATGTAGAGGGCGAAAGCATCCCTTTAGCATTTAATGAAGGGATTGGTGTTAGTGAAGATAAAACTGTTAAAGTTGAAGCTAGATACACTGATGTTGCATATGTATATTTTGTATACAAAGATAATATTGTTCATACAAAAGAAGTTGAACCTGGTCAAACAACAGATGCAACTGGAGTTAATCTTGTAGTTGCAGAGCCAGGATGGGCATTTAAGCACTGGTCTTTAGAAAAGCAAGATACAGGTAGTGGTATAGCAAAGCCTGAGTTTAATTTTAATACGCCTATTACTGAAGATATAACCTTATATGCCAATATGGTTTTAGGGAACCGTATTAATTTCAATAGTCAAGGAGGTAGTCAAGAACTTCCTAAGTATGTTGAAACAGGTACCCAAGTTGGAGCTTTACCAACACCTACTAGAACAGGCTATACATTTTTAAGATGGAATACTAAGGCGGATGGTACTGGAACTACCTATACAGCTAGTTCTACTATTAATTCTGCTCATGTAGATCCATTAGGAAATGTTGAGCTTTATGCTATATGGCAAGGTAATACAGTTCCTTATACATTAGTTTATTGGCAAGAGAATGCTGATGATACTAATTATACTTATAAGGAGACTGTTAATAAGACCGGATTAGCTGGGTCATCGGTAACAGTTGCTAGTGGAGATAGATTAAATAGTCGTTATACATATTTTTCATATAAAAATTATGATACAAACGTGGTAATTAAGGGTGATGGATCTACGGTAGTAAACATTTATTATTCAAGGAATACTTATACTGTTAAATTTGACCTTAATAGAACCGACGCTACCTTGACTATAGGTGGTACAACTTATAATAATTCTACTACCGCAAGTCAACAATATAGTTTTACTGCAAAATATGATTCAGATATTACTGCTGTTTGGCCAACCAAAGATATGATACCAAATGTCGGAAATAATAAATTTGTTGGATGGCAAATTAATAGGAATATTGGTACGATATTTGTTTCAAAAAGAGTAACATTTACACCTGAGTTATTCTCAACTTCTGGGACAAAAACTTTTTATGGTAATTGGGCTAGCAATACTACAACTTATAGGCTTCACTATATGATAGAGAGTTTAACTAGTAGTGGAGAAAAGCAATATGGAAGTAAATGGTATAACGAGGACACGGCTTATCATCAACTAGCTGAAGCTACTAATGATAGTTGGAATGCTAAGGAAATATCTGGAGTTTCAAATGTTGGAACTGTGGTAGATACTTATTTTACTGATGGAGCTAGAAATGTATATTTTTATTACAATAGATTATCTTATAATCTGGATTTCAATAATCCAAATCTAATTAAAAGCAACGCATATTTATTTGGTACTGATTTAAGTGATAAGGACTTTACACCTTCTAGACCTACAGGAGTTGGTGCTGATTATACATTTGCGGGTTGGTATACAACTGTGAATGGTTTAGAGGGTTCTAAATTTGATTTTGAAGGTAAAACTTTAAATGCTGATACAGCTCTTTATGCTAAGTGGGTAGCTCCTACGCACACACTTAGATATTATGACCAACCTGGTGGCAATCTTTTAGAAATAAGTGAAATTCCTCATGGATCTACTATATCTGAGGGCAATTTGACTGGAAGGATAACTCCAACAGGCTTAACAGAAGACAAATTTCAAGGATGGTATTGGCATGTAGGCTCTGCCTTTGTTAAATTTGATTTTGATTTTCCAATAGAAAATAACGATATTATTGTTTATCCTGTTTGGGATAGCAGTAACTATAAAGTAAGTTATTTACCAGGCACAGCAACAGGTGATGTTCCTGTAGATGAGAATCTTTACCATCTAGGAGCTGCTGCAAATGTTTTATCACCTGATAATCTAATCCCACCTAAAGATAGTGATGGAGATGATATGATCTTCCTTGGATGGACTAGGGATGGATCTTCTAAAATTTACTATCCAAATGATAAGCTTACTATTAATGGTCATATGACGTTAACAGCTAAATGGGGTATTGATGAATCAAAGAGAACAATACAATTAACCTATGATGGCAATGGTGGAGCAACTACTGATGGAGATACCACAGTAGTTGTAAAAGGAATAAGAAACAATGAAACTGTAAATGTAGCTGATAATCAATTTGTTAATACAGGATATACTTTTGATCACTGGAATACTGCAAGTGACGGATCTGGTTCTGCATTTAAAGCAGGTGAAAGTACTGTAATTGTTGATAATATTGATCCTGCAAATACAAATGTCTTATATGCAGGTTGGTTAAAAATAAATCTTACTAAAACAGGAGTATACGAAGATACCAATGGAGATGGAAGCTATAGTCCTGGCGATAAAATACATTATATTTACGAAGTTACTAGCAATAGCATTGTACCTCTTTCTAATATAACTTTAAGTGATGATAAGCTTACTCCAGCTTATGAATCAGGAGATTTAAATGGAAATGGTTTACTTGAAGTAGGTGAAGTTTGGATTTATAAAGGAGTATATACAATAACTCAAAATGATCTAGATGCAGGAATAGTTATTAATAATGCCACAGTTTCAGGTAAGGGAATTATTAATACGACAAGTGCAACAACTAGTCATGAAGAAACACTAACACAGTTAGGAGCCCTTACAGTAAGTAAGGATTCATCAGTAAATACAGATGGAACAATAACTTATACAATAGTAGTTAAAAACACAGGAAACGTAACTCTAACAAATGTAGAAGTAAATGATACTAAGGTAGGGTTAGTAGATACATTAACTAGCTTAGCTGTAGGTGAAGAAAAAATATATCAAAAAGGTTACACACCAAATCAAGAAGAGCTAGATGCAGGAGAAGTTACAAATACAGCAACTGCATTAGGAAAAGATCCTAATGATGAAGATATAAGTAATTCAGCTACTTTAGATACTGATTTAAGTGATCTACAAGCTCCTAGTATGAAGGTAGAAAAGACTGGTAAATATGTTGATGTTAATGGTAATGGTAAAGTAAATGTGGGTGATGAGATTCATTACACAATTACAGTAGAAAACACAGGAAACATTACTCTAACGAAAGTTCATGTTGTTGATCCACTAATTGGAATAGATGAAACAATTGATGAGATTGCTCCAAATAGTGTAGAGACTATAACAGGTATCTATGTAATTACTCAAGCTGACATAAATGCAGGCAAGGTAATCAATAAGGTAACTGTGGAGGCTGAAGAATTAGAGGAACCTGAAGAAGTTGAAATAGAAACTAAATTACCAAAGAATCCGATAGAACCAACACCAAAACCTGAAGATCCTAAAACAACTCCAATTTATGAATATTATTCAGTTCCACAAACTGGAGTAGATTATTCTACAATATTATATTTAAGTTCTATGTTAGTAAGTTTAATAGGATTTGCACTATTAAGAATGAAAGCAAAAATTTAAAAAGTTTGTTTTAGAGAATCTAGTGTTTAAAAAATTATAAAGTAAAAGTAGTAACTCCTAAACGAGGTTACTACTTTTCTTATTTATAAACTCTATTATTGGATTAGCAATGAGAAGAATTCGTTTTTATTTATTTAAATAAATAAGAGGCTGTGACAGATAGTGCAATTTCGCATTAAAACTGTTACAGCTTCTTTTTTAATATAAACATTATATATTTATAGTTTTTTAAACAATTCAAAAAAGAACTAATTACATTTAGCTAATTTTTATTGTGTTGTCT
>JAAZCQ010000022.1 GCA_012513225.1 Erysipelotrichaceae bacterium | reverse complement strand
TTGTATTGATTTAAAATTATTTTTTTAAAATGTTCTTTCCCTTCTTAACTTTTTAGTCAATTAGGAACAATACTCAATTTAATTATACACTAATATCAAAAAAACGAACTATAATAACAGTTCGAATATTTTTTATGGTGCCAATGAAAAACAAGTTACGAACTAAGTATTTCTTTCTTTGTAATTTAATTATACAACAAAAAAATTAGTTTTGGAACACCTTAACTAATTTTCACTAAAATTATCTTCTACTCTTAACTAATGAATATACTTCTTCATGTATATCCTCTTTAGTTCTTAGTTCACCATTTTCAACACAATTTACTTTACTAAACCCATAAAGGCTAGCAAGTTCCAGAAAAGCATTTTCTGCATTTATTAAGTGTTCTTCACTTGCTTCGTGTTGATCTGGTGCTTCATTTCTATTTTTCTTTAATTCGACTGCATATTGATATGGCATATATAGAAATACTGTTAAATTTGGTCTAGGAAGTTCTAATAGCCCATATTCTAAACTTTCGAGCCATTTATACATTGCAAGTCTCTCTTCAGTAGTTGCTAATTTCCCGCCTTGATGTCCCATATTAGATTCAACATATCTATCTAATAAAACATCATAACCATTGCTTAATAGTTCTCTAATTTTATAAGAATTATATCTTCTATCAGCTGCAAAATAAAGTGCTGCCACTTTAGGATCAACATTTGCTGCCCCTTCTGGGAATAATCCTTCTGATATATGTTTTTTACCTAAATATGGACCGCCAACAATTTTTCCTGTCGGTGTATCATACATTGGATAACCTAACTTTTCAATTTTAGTTCTTTCTAGTTTTAATCTTTCAATCAAAAGATTTGTTTGTGTTTCTTTACCAGAACAATCAGTTCCTTCAACAACTATCAACTTACTCATGACTATATCTTCCTAACTAGAGTCTTTCCTTCTGCAAATTTACAATCATTAGCACAATCATAATCTGGGAATGTACATCTTGCTCCTTTTGAATACAATGCTATATCGCTCGCAAGAGGATGATTACTTTCTTCTAATGCTTTTTTATATTTTAATAATGTTGCCCTAGTTTGTGCCATTATTTCTTGTTGAGCTGCCGAACATAATCTTTCTTTAGTTTTTAAAATAAACTTATCATAAGTTCCACATTCGTTAATTGAAATTAATTCACCTTGTGGATTTGCATAAGCAACTGATGATATGTCATTTAACCATTCATCTACTAATAATTGATCATCTATCAAAATTGGTGGTATAAAGTATTCTTTTTCGTTAAGTAATTGGATTCCATATTCAAGAGTTCTATGTCTGTGAGCTTGAGCTAATTGAGCAAATGAACCTTTATAATTTGTTGAATATGATGTGCCGAATTGTTGTTCAACTTGTCTATCGGCAAACAATGATAATCCTCTATCTTTTCTATTAGACATTGCTCTTTCATCTAATACATCTAACTCATCAAAACATTCTATAAATTGTTTGAAAGATTCAATTAATCTTTCATCAAACTCCGTTTTGTTTTCTTTAGCCATATATTTTTGCATAAATGATACTATTCTATTTAACTGAATCCAAGGTACAGTATGAATCATTTTTGTTGAAGCAAATACTGTTACCAAATATCTAGAATTTTCTTGGGCTAATTTTTCAACTTTAGAATCGTTATGAATAAATCCATATTTATCTTTAATTTTTGTTCTAAATATGTTCATCCATTTATTATACAATTCTCCCTCTCTAGTTGAAATATTTGGATCAATAGTTGCATCTATTGGTGTATATCTAGCAGATTTTTCACTTGTAGAGCATTGTCTTTCATTGTTTAATACCATCGCTAATATTTTAGGAAGATTAACAATTTCAAAGCCAATACCAATATGTTCATATGGCGTAGCATGTTCTAATCCTAAAGTTAGACTAGTTCTTTTTTCAGTTTTCTTGTCATCTTCACCTTTTAATTTTGACCAACCTTCTGGTTCATAACATTCACCAGCAAGTTTTGCACTATATTCGATAGCTGCTTTTTTATCGAATTTACCATTATACTTCAAAAATGGTGTATGGGGTAATATTTCTACCCTAATTTTGTTTTGTTCCATTCCAAAACCTCCTACTTTCTATATTCCCCATTTATCCCTTAATTCACATAATTATTGTATCATATATTTATATGTTTTAACAACTTTTTTAACTTCTTTAATAATTTTTAACTGATTTTGAACATGTTAAATATTTTTAATTTTACTTACAATCAAATCATTTTCTTTGATAGCATAAATAACTAGTTCAAAACTGTTATAATCTCTAGCATTAGTTGTATAGTAAGACTTATTATACGGTTTTAAATACCAATACCTCTCATTTTCACTCTTTATAATAGCTACTCTATATATTTTATGATTATACTTAATTCGCAAAAAATAATCACCAAAACTAATATCAAAACCTTGTTCTGTATATTTTCTTCCATTTTTAATTATGTAATTGCATAGATGTTCTTTTAATAATTCTAAATCACATTCTTCAAAACTATATTCTTTCATATCTCTTATAACCTTTCTTTCTACATTGTGATGTAGTATTAAAAATAATATACTACATTCTATTGTAGAATGTCAAGATGTAGTATAAATGATACCATTATATTAGATAGGTGATAGAGTATGAAAAAAGTTAATAAAAATGATTCTAATATTATTTTCAAACTTGCTAAATTGATGGAACAAAAAGGTTATTCAAAAAATAAATTATGTGTAGAAACAGGATTAAGATTTGAAACTATACAAGGTTATTACAACGGAACCATAAGTAGAGTAGATCTGCATATTCTTTCTTTACTATGTGAAGCTCTAAATTGTAATGTTCAAGATATTATAGAATACAAAAAATAATAAAATGCTACCTTAAAAACATTTATTGAAGCCAATAGAGTAACACACTACGCTATTGGCAAAGCCAATAACGGTGTGCAAAGGGATTGTGTTCCCTTTTGAATCCCTTTCCCCAATTTAAAATTTCATATTAAATTGGGTTTTCTTTTTTCATTACACACATAATTTTAATATATATTCCAATTCCTCCATTGCTTCAGGAACCCAACATTATTTCTATTTATTGCTGTGTTTGCAATTTCTAAATAAATTGCAAAGCACTTAAGCATTGAGAAATAATATTGCCTAAAGCAATGGATTTTCTCGGCATATAATTCAGTCATTACTATTAAATGAAAAAAGAAGAGATACTGACATAGTTATATACTAATATCATTATCTTTGTCATAATGATTTTTTATTCCTGCTATATCAAATATTTCTTCTTCTCTTTCAGTTTCTTTTCCTATATCAATTAAATCATTTTTATTATAAAGGTCATTTTCATAACAATATGATACTTCATCAACTACTAAATCTTTATCGTCTTTGCCGCCAATATGTAATATTTTTAAAAATATCTTTTTAAGATTCTTCAACACACTTCTAATAATATGTTTTAAAAACTGATTTTCTTCTTCCAATTCCTGATTTTTAAATTTCAAGTTATCAATCTCTTTTTTCATACTAAAGTTCTTTTTATCTAAATCAGCATAATTTTTGATATGATTACTCATTTCAGTAATAAGATACTCCATTTGAGGAACTTTCTCCAAACTATTCTTTGTTTCCTTAACTACTGCTTTCATACTGTCATAGGTTTCTTTTTTTATCTTGATACAATCACCAACAATAGTTTCTTTTGATGATTTCATATCTTCCTCTAATTTATCAACTGATTTTTGTAATGCTATATTTTGTTTGTTCATTTCATAACCAATTTTTTTGGTTAATTTTTTATATTCTCTTATTTTTACATTTATATTTTTGCTTCCTCTAATACCTCTTTCTAGCTCAAATCCTGCATTATTTAATCGTTCCCAATATTTGTCTTGTAATTCTCTTAAATGCTCAATACCATTAATATATTGCTTTTTAGACAAGGTATACTTTTCAGTATTAGTTCTTTTATCAAACTTTTTAACTAAAGGAACTAATACACAATGTAAATGAGGTGTTGTTTCGTCCATATGAATAGTAGCATTTAATATCTGCCATTTCTCATAGCCTAAATCTTGATATATGAATTTTAAACAAGTATTTCCCCATTTTTTAATAGTATCAGTATCTTTGTCTTTGAAATATTCATTAGTAGCTGTAAATATAAGTTCATCAGCAACTACACTATTAGAATCGTCTAACATTTTATTAAATGACTTTTTCCTATTTTCTCTAGTAGTTTTCATCTTTTCTTCGTGTTCCTCCTTGTATGGTTTTACTATTTCCATATATCTTTGTAAATAACTTAACTCTGATCCAATTAAAGTAATATTATCATTTGATTTTTCTTTGACAATATCAGGATTACTTTTATATGCTTCTTTTTTTCGTTGATTATGAGCACCAATTTGTCCTAAATCTCTTAAAGTCATAATTGGTTCGCTTCTAAATATTGCATAATTCATACTTTAGTTTCTTCCTTTGGTATAACTATTTGATAATCAACTATTTCATTATCTTTTATGATAGGATATACTGATATTTCACCGCTACCATAGTATTTTTGAATATCTTCCAATATAGAAGAAGTAGGAAGCAACTCTTTAATTGATATAGTTCTTTTTTTAGCCGTTAAATTGCTTAATTCTTGCTCATTTATATATTTACCTAGTTTTATACCCTGATAATCTTTACTCATTGCATTTATGATGTGTGTCGTAAAATTAAAGATACTATTTTGTAAAAAGTCTTTATTAAAGTTAATTGATGTTATTTCGATGTTATAATCATCATCTCTTTTAACTTCTATACTTAATATGTATTTATTAATAATTTCTCTTTTAGTTTTTCTAGTTAAGGTATTCCATATATTTGATATTGGTACTTTAGTTTTAATTTCTTTTTCATTAAATAAACTAAGTAGATTAGTGTCAAACTTTAAGACTTGCCCTTTGTTAAGATTATTTAATTTTCTAGTCATTACTTCTAATTCTTTTTTAACCATTTTATTTTTATTATTGATTACTGCAACATCTAAATCACTATTTACATATAAATCAACTAATTTCTTTTCTTGAACATTTAGTTTTTCAATGGCTTTATTTATTTTATTCATTTCCGATTCATTATTAACATTAGGTATTGTTATAATATGATCGTTCATAATTGAGTAAACCATTAATTCATTTAACATTGTTATGAGTTTATTTTCTAGTTTGTCAGTATTGTAATTTTTACCTTTATCTTTACAATTGTCATTCCTACATTCAATAAAGTAATATTCTTTTCTCGTTCCATCTTGTCTATTCTTATAAGCAATAGTACTACTCATAATATTGCCACAACTAGGACATTTCACTAATGAAGTAAACAAGTGAATGTGTGAACCATAATTACTATTTTTATTTTTGATAAGTAAGTTTTGAACTTGATTAAATATCTTATCATCAATTATTTTAGGACAATAATTTTCTACAATTAAAATATCTTCTTTTCTTCTTGATTTTCTTCCGTGATGATAAGTTCCATTATAAATAGGATTTGATAAAATATTATATATTCTATTATCACACCATTTGCCACTTTTTAAATATCTATTATCTTTTTTCATCATTTTAGTAATAGGTCTTATACAATGATTTTTAGTATATAGTTTATATACATCTTTTACTACTTCACTTGCAATAGGATCTATTTGTAAATGTCCCGTATCTTTATTTCTAATATAACCATAAGGGGCTTTATTTGGATGGACTTTTTGTAAAGCCATTTCTTCTAAACCTCTTTTTGTTCTAGCACCAATTTCTTTTCTTTCTCGCTGACCAAATATTAAGTTCATTCCATATATCATTTCACCATTAGCTGTTGATACATCATAAGGTTCTAAAGAAAGTTCTATTTTAACTTTATACTCTTCACAATAATTAAGTAGCCAATAACCATCAAAACCATTTCTTGTAAGTCTATCTACTTTTATAGCAAGTAAAACATCTATTTTATTACTTTTAATATCATTAAGTAATCTTTGCATATTAGGTCGCATTAAATCTTTACCACTATAACCGGCATCATTATAAACATCAATAATATCATATTCATGTTTACTAGCATAATCTTGTAAGTTTCTTAACTGATTATCAATACTGAAGCCATTATCTCTTTGTTCATCAGTTGAAACTCTTAAATATATTCCACATCTTTTTCTCAAATATCTCATTCCTCCTTTTTTAATTAATTTAAAAAGGCAAAGTAATATATGTAAGGTTATACATACTACTTCGCCTTTCAAAGAACAATACTGCAAAATAATTGATTTTTATTATATACTTTTATTAACAAATGTCAATCTTTATTAATATTGGCTCAGTAGTTTTCGTACTTCTTTAAATGAATAAGTTTCTTTAGTAATTGGTATATAAAAATGATTGCCTCGTATTTCACTAATCGGATATTCCCATAAAATGATTTTTTTAGTGTCGTAAGTAAGTTCATAAATAATAGGTTCAATACTTTTAATATTTGTTCTTTCAATTAATATTGTTTTACCATTATTTACTTTAATATAAGTAGGTTTAGTATTTGTAATCATTTCTAATACATCATCACTAGGTTTTAAAGTATCTAATACTTTAAATGTTAACATAAAAATATCTCCTTTCCTTTATTCAAAGAAAGAAGATATTAGTTCTATATAATATAAAACCTGCGATTGGTTCGCAAGTTGTTTTCAAATGGTGCTGGCACGGTGAATTGAACACCGATTAAAGCCTTACCATGGCCTCGTAATACCATTATACTATGCCAGCTCATACTACCCTATTTTAAAGAGAATTTATTCATTAAAATAGGGTATTCTCTTTCATCTACTTTAT
>JAAZCQ010000011.1 GCA_012513225.1 Erysipelotrichaceae bacterium | reverse complement strand
TGAAAAGTATTTCCCTAATGATAAAGCACAAAAGCAAAATGGAAGAGGGCTATTAAGACATGAGATAAGGGAGGATCAGTATATTAAAAGAAAATATAGAAGAGAAAGAATTAAGGAGTTTTTAGATTTATAATTTACAAGTATTTTCTATCATACCCTTGACACGAGAGGGAACTGGAAAAACGTATTTATCTGCATTTGATGCAAAAAACTTTAAACCAAAAAAATTTTTATTTGTAGTACATAGAGAACAAATACTAAAACAAGCAGAAAAAAGCTATAAAGATGTATTTGGTAGTAAAATAAATACAGGGTTTTATACAGGTTTAAGAAAAGATAAAAATGCTGATTTCTTATTTGCTACTGTTCAAACTTTATCTAAAGATGAAAATTTAGAACAATTTGATAAAGAATATTTTGATATGATTGTATACGATGAAATTCATAAATCTGGTTCAGCAACTTATGAAAAAATCATTAATTATTTTAAACCTAAATTTATGCTAGGAATGAGTGCTACCCCAGAAAGAACAGATGGCAAAGATATATACTCACTATTTGATAATAATATTGCATATGAGATTAGGCTTCAAGAAGCACTTGAAGAAGATTTATTATGTCCATTTCATTATTTTGGGATTACTGATATAGAGATAAATGGAGAGACCATTAATGATAAATCAGATTTTAATTTATTAATTGATGAAATTAGAGTTAATTATATATTAGAAAAAGTAAAATATTATGGACATAGTGGTAATAAGGTTCATGGTTTAGTTTTTTGTAGTAGAAAAGAGGAAGCTTACAAATTAGCTGAAATATTTACAAAAAGAGGTTTTCCTTCTATTGGCTTAACAGGTGAAGACTCTCAAGAAACAAGAGAAAAAGCGGTAAAAAGATTAGAAAAAAACAAAGATGATATTGATCATCTAGATTATATTTTTACTGTAGATATATTCAATGAAGGAATAGATATTCCTTGTGTTAATCAAATAATAATGATTCGATCGACAAAATCATCAATAATTTTCACACAACAATTAGGAAGAGGATTAAGAAAATTTAATAATAAAGATTATGTAGTTATTTTAGATTTTATAGGAAACTATGATAATAATTATTTAATACCAATTGCGTTATTTGGAGATAGAACTTTTAATAAAGATAATTTAAGAAGAGGTATTTTTTCTGGTTCTAGTATAATACCTGGATGTTCAACAATTCACTTTGATAAAATAAGTAAAGATAGGATACTAAAGTCTATAGATAATGAAAACTTTAGTACAATGAGAAAAATAAATACAGCTTATAATGACTTAAAAATAATGCTTGGCAAAATACCAACTTTAGAAGACTTTTATAAATTTGGATCAATTGATGTTATGAGAATTATTGAACATAATAGTTTTGCTTCTTATTATGATTATTTAGTTAAAAAAGAAAAAAATTATAAAATTCGAATTAGTAATGTTAGTGCAAACATGCTTTCTTTTGTGGATAAAAAATTAATGTATGGAAAATCCTTTACAGAACTTTACTTATTAAAATTAATAATTGAAGGAAGTACAAATTTAATAAATGATTTAAAAAACAATAAATTTAATAAAGAAATATCAGATGTGGAAATTCAAAGTATAAAATTAGTGCTACAAAATAGATTTATAACCTCAAAAAATTATAAAAATAAATTTAAACATGCAATATTTGTAGATGATAATTTAAATCCAAATAAACTATTCTTAAATGAATTAAAGAATAAAAACTTTAAAGAATTAATACTATCTTCTATAAATGAAGGTTTAAGAAGGAATATATTAGAATATAATTTTCCATATAAAAACACTAATTTTTCTTTAAATAAAAAATATACATATGAAGATGTATGTAGACTTTTAAACTGGGATAAAAATATAGTGTCTTTAAATATAGGAGGTTATAAGTACGATCATAAAACTAATACACTTCCAGTATTTATAAATTATGATAAAGAAGACGATATTCAAGATTCAATTAAATATCATGATAGATTTTTAAGTAATACTAGATTAATGTGGATGAGTAAAAGTGGAAGAAATTTAGAATCTATTGATGTTAGAAGAATTATGGATAAGGAAAATCCTGTAAATATATTTTTATTTGTAAGAAAAAATAAAGATGATTCACAATCAAAAGAATTTTATTTTTTAGGAAGTATGAAATCAATAAACAAGCCTTTTCTTACTTCAATGCCAGATGGAAAAAGTGTTGTTGAAATTGAATATAAATTAGATACTCCTGTAAAAGAAGATATATACGAGTATATAAAAGGAGAAGAGTAAATGAGAAGTATAGAGGTTGTTGCGGCAGTTATTAAAAATGGGAATAAAATATTATCTACTCAAAGAGGATATGGGGATTATAAAGGTTATTGGGAATTTCCAGGAGGAAAAGTAGAAAAAGGTGAAACTTTTAAGAATGCATTAAGAAGAGAAATAAAAGAAGAACTTAATGCGAATATTATTGTAAATGATTTAATTAAAACAATTGAGTATGATTATCCAAAATTTCATTTAGTTATGCATTGTTTTTGGTGTGAATTAGAAAGTAAGTTACAACTTAATGAACATCTTGCTAGTACATGGTTGGATAAAGATAGTTTATATAGTGTTGATTGGCTAGAGGCTGATATTGAAATACTTAAAGAAATAGAAAAAAGTTTATAGATAATCATATTTTTTATTCCGATTTTTATATTTTTAATTATTAATGCTATCATTAAGTTAGAATCTTTAGGAGGAAAAAATGAATAAAAGAAAAGTGTTAATGGTATTAGAAGACTATATTAAAGAAGATATTATTATTGATCCAAAATATAGTTTTGAATTTTATAAAGATGAATATAAAGTTTTATGGATTGATTTATTAGTTAAAGTAAATGAATTTTTAGATAAGGAAAGTGCTACTAAATATTTTGATGAAACCTTTTTAAATAAAGAAGAAACATATAAAAATATGTTATTTGTTTTATATGAAGGTAATATAGTAGGTACTTGTAGCCTTTGGGAAGGATATCATTTTGGTGAAAGAAGATATAGAGCACATTGGATGGCAGTGGATCCAGATCATCAAGGAAAAAGGCTTGCGAAGGCATTATTACATAAAATAATTCAGTTATATAACAATATGGGAACAAATATTCCTTTATATTTATCAACTAGTGATCAAAATATAATTGCAATAATAATGTATAAGAGTGTTGGTTTTAAGGCTGTAATACAAAATGATGAAGATAAAGAAAACTGGAAATATATAGATAATATAATTAATAAAAAGTTAAATAATATTAAACTAGTTGTATTTGATATGGATGGTACTTTATTAAATGATAGTAAAGAAGTATCAAGTGTAACAAAAAATGCTTTACATTTGTTACAAGAAAATGGATATAAGCTTGCCATTGCAAGTGGAAGATCACCACTTGGACTAAAATTAGCTAAAATTAAAGATATTGAATTTGATTATTTTGTGTGTAGCAATGGAGCTATTATAGTAGATAATAAGGATAATATTATTTCTCAAAATGAAATAACTGATATGGAAATAAATGAGTTTGTTAAAGATTGTGAGATAGATAAAACAGGTTTAATGTATTGTTTTCTAGATGGAAATTATAGTTATGTATTACATGATTATATAGAGTATATGTTTAGAAAAGTACCTAATTTTGATAAACTTCTATTTGATAATACAAAACTTAAAAACAGACATGAAAAAGAATCTCCATTTGCAGGAGTTATTGCTGATTATAATGAGAATGTAGAAAAATATAGATTAATGTATCCTAATTTTAGCTTTTTGGAATTTAGAAAAAATGAATACGATTTATTTCATAAAGATAGTAGTAAGTCAGCAGGACTAAAAATTCTCTGTGATAAGCTAAATATGACATTAGGTAATGTAATGGCTTTTGGAGATCATTATAATGATTTTGAAATGATTAGGGATAGTAAAATAGGTGTAGCAATGAAAAATTCAATAGAAGAAATAAAAAATATTGCTGATTATGTTACTGATGATAATAATAATGATGGGATAGCTAAAGCATTAAAATATTATGGGTTAATTTAATTTGCACTAATATCTATTTCAAGATTGTTTATAAGACAATCAATCTTACTTCTGGATAACTTGATAATACTATGGTTATAATCATAGTATTTTAATTCTACATTGTTAATAAATTCTTCAAATCTTATAAAATGTATTCCAGATAATAAAACATAAAAATTTTTTATTGTTTTTTTATCTACACTAAGATTAAAAACTTTATTAGGTATTATACTATTTGTATTTTCAATTAATACATATATTGCAATAGTAGTATCTAAATCATTTAAATTTAATAGTTGAGGTGTAGTGTATATTGCATCAACACTTTGTAAATTGTTAATTAATTTTCCAAAACTTTTTAAATCATAATTAATTTCTTTCATTTCTTTTATGCTTAAATCAATAGGGTTTACTGCATTAACAAGTGTATAAAATCTATTTTTTTCTACTTTTTCATTAATCATTTGTAAGGCATTAATAGAATTGTTAATATCTTCATCTATGTATTTTTCTATATTAGATATATTTGATAATTTGTTATCTTTATAAAATTCATTTGCGTTTAATTTAATTAAAATATTTTTGATTAAAGAATAAAGCAATTTAATTTCATATATAGAAGATGGTAAATTTAAACTGAATTCTATATTGTCATTATTTATAAATAACTCTATACCTCTACCAATATTATTTTTATCAAATAAAATTGTTTTATCGTTAGTCTCAAAATAATTTATGCAGTTAAAAAGATCTAAAGTACCATAAGAAAGATCCTTTAATTCTGCTATTTCTTGTATATTATTGGAATTTAAGAGATTATTATGTTTAATTATTATATTAGTGATCATTATATTTTTCCTTCTTATGATTAATATAATTATATACAAGAAACAATAACTTTGTAATATAAATAGAAGACTTCTTTGTCAATATAAATAAAAAAGCCGAATATATCGGCTTATATTTTTAATGGAGCGGGTGATGAGAATCGAACTCACGTAGTCAGCTTGGAAGGCTGAAGTTCTACCATTGAACTACACCCGCAATATTGAGAAATGGTGACCCGGGGGAGAATCGAACTCCCGACCCACTGATTAAAAGTCAGTTGCTCTACCACCTGAGCTACCGGGTCATTTATATGGCTGGGGCACCTGGATTTGAACCAGGGGAATGTCAGAGTCAAAGTCTGATGCCTTACCGCTTGGCTATGCCCCAATTTGAGTAAATGCACAGCAAGTTTTGCCCTGCTTACTTATAAATGAAATGGTGGAGAAGGGCGGATTCGAACCACCGAACCCGAAGGGAGCTGAGTTACAGTCAGCCGCGTTTAGCCACTTCGCTACTTCTCCAAAATAATGGTGCCGACTATAGGAATTGAACCCACAACCTACTGATTACAAGTCAGTTGCTCTACCAATTGAGCTAAGTCGGCATTTATTTCTTAAAAAATGGTGGAGGTTGACGGGCTCGAACCGCCGACCCTCTGCTTGTAAGGCAGATGCTCTCCCAACTGAGCTAAACCTCCACTACCGCTATAAAGCGCTTTACTAATATATCATAGGCTTTACTTATAGTCAATGATTTCTCGAGAAAAATAACAAAAATAATATTTTTTATATTACTTATTAAATCATTGCTCTTATAATATAAATCAATTTTCAAAAGTAATCAAGACTGTTTGTTTACTAAAAAAAATCTTCGTGTTATTATAATGATAATAAAAGAGGTAGCGATGCAGATTAGTAGAGTGTGGAGAAGGTATTCTAAGAAACATTCAAAAGGCAACCATCGCCGAACAAGATATATTGACAAGTATATTTTGTGGGGTTATAGGAAATACTTATAACACTCCTACTTAGACAGTAGTGGCGCTTGTAAACTAATTATTTTACATAAAAGCGCACTATACATGCGCTTTTATTTTGAAAGGAAGTTTATATGATAAAACAATTAATGATTAATAACGAGAAAGCTTCATCTTTAGCTTTAAAATATGGAACACCACTTTATGTCTATGATGAAGTAAAACTTGTAAATACTATTAAAGGGTATAAAAATAATTTTAAGTCATCTAAATTTGATACAAAGGTTATTTATGCATCAAAAGCTTTTTCTTGTGGATATTTATATCAATTGCTTCAAAAACATGGACTAGGAATTGATGTTGTTAGTTTAGGCGAAATGATAACTGCAATAAAATCTGAAGTTAAACCAAGTGATATATATTTTCATGGAAATAATAAATCAAACAAAGAAATTCTTATTGGTTTAAATTATGGGGAAATAACGTTTATTGTTGATAATTTAGGAGAGTTAAATGCTATCAATAGTATTGCTACAAAGATTAATAAAAAATGTAGGATTTTATTAAGAATGAATGTAAAAGTTGAAGCAGATACACATAAATATGATGTAACAGCTCATGAAGATAGTAAATTTGGAATGCTTGTAAACAGTGATGAACACAAAGCTTGTATTAATTTGCTGAAAGATACTTCTAATTTAAGTTTTGATGGCTATCATTGTCATATAGGTTCACAGTTATTTAGTTTAGATACACATTTTAAAGCAATAGATAAGATGTTAGATTTAGTGGAAGAACCTATTATTATTAATATTGGAGGAGGATTTGCTGCAAACTATACAAAAGAAGATAATGCTTTAAGTAGTGTAGAAGTAAGTAAACAAATTATTAATTATGTAGAAAAAAAGTTAGAAGAAAAGAATATAGAAATAAAATCTTTGATGATAGAACCTGGAAGAAGTGTTGTAGCTGAATCAGGATATACTTTATATACGGTTGGAAATCAAAAGATAACTCCAAATAAAAATTATTATTTTGTAGATGGAGGGATGAGCGATAATATTAGACCTGCATTATATCAAGCTAAATATGAATGTGATTTAGTTGATAGGATGGATGAAGAAAAAATAGTTGAGGCTACTGTTTCAGGTAAGCTATGTGAATCAGGAGATATCCTAATAGAAAAGTGTATGCTTCCGCCATATAAAAAAAATGACATTATGATTGTATATTCTACAGGAGCTTATGGATATTCTATGGCAAATAATTATAATAAACTTACAATTCCTGCAGTAGTATTTGTGGATGAATATTCTAGTAAGGTAGTAATAAGACGACAAGAAGTAGCAGAATTAATAGAAAGGGAACTATAAAGGAGGATAAAAAATGTATAAAGGATCAATAGTAGCATTAGTAACACCATTCAATTATGATTATTCAGTAAATTTCGAAAAATTAAATGATTTGATAGAATTTCATATTTCACAAAAAACAGATGCAATACTAATATTAGGAACAACTGGAGAAAGTAGTGTTTTAACTTTTGATGAAGAAGAAGATATAGTAAAATTTACAATTGAAAAAGCTGCAGGAAGAATTCCAATAATAGTAGGAGCTGGATCAAATGATACAGCTATTGCACTATGGCAAGCTCAAAGATTTGAAAAAATGGGTGCTGATGCATTACTTGTGATTACTCCTTACTACAATAAGACAAATGAAGAAGGAATGTATAAGCATTTTGAAATGGTGGCAAATAGTGTTAGTTGTCCAATCATTTTATACAATGTTCCAAGTAGAACAGGTTGCTCTATTAGTATAAATGTATTAAAAAGATTAAAAGAATTAAAAAATATAGTAGGAATAAAAGAAGCAAGTGGAAATATTAGCTATGTTACTAAAGTAGCAAAACTTGTTGATGATAATTTTGCACTATATAGTGGTAATGATGATATAGTAGTGCCTTTAATGTCTTTAGGAGGCTCTGGTGTAATAAGTGTAGCTGCAAATATAATGCCTTTAGCAATGCATAATCTAGTTAAAACATATTTAGATGGGGAAACAGAAAAATCAAAAGAATTACAGCTAGAATATTTAGATATAATTGATTCTTTATTTTATGAAGTAAATCCAATTCCAGTTAAAGATGCAATAAATCATTTAGGCTTAGAAGTTGGTCCTTGTCGTATGCCTTTATATGATATGGATAAAAAGCTTGCGAAAAAGATGTATGACTTAATTGATAATAGTGATTTGGTATACAAATGGAAATAATTAATATTGGTATTATTGGCGATGGAAAAATGGGGAATATGCTAAAACAATTAATTTAAGAAGAGGATAATTTTTCTTGTAAGTTTTTAGATTATACAAAAGATTTAGAAGATGATAATTATGATATATTACTTGATGTATCTCATCCTGATATGTTAGAAAATATTATTAAATTAGAAAATATTAAAAATATCCCTATATGCATAGCTACTACTGGATATAATGAATCTCAAATAAAACAAATAGAAAAACTTTCTTTAAATACTCCTGTATTATTTTCTTCAAACTATTCACTAGGTGTTAATTTGTTTAATAAGTTATTAGAGATTGCAACACCTGCATTAATGGATAACTTTGATATAGAGATTATTGAAATGCATCATAATCAAAAAGTAGATGCACCTAGTGGTACTGCAAAGATGTTATATAATACAATCAATAATTTTAAAGATTATAAAGAAGTTGATGGAAGAAGTGGGTTTAGCAAAAGAGAAAATAATGAAATAGGTATACATGCTTTAAGAGGAGGAAATATTGCTGGAACTCATGAAGTAATATATGCAGGGGAAGATGAAATACTAAGCATTAAACACCAAGCAAACTCAAGAAAAATATTTGCAAAGGGAATGATAGTTGGTGCAAAATGGCTATTAAATAAAGGCAATGGGCTTTATGATATGAATGATGTTTTATTTAAAATAAATTAAGAATACAACCACTCTAGAAAAATGATAGTATGTGATATACTATTAAAGAAATGGAGTGGTTTTAATGTATAAAATATTTAATATAAATTCTTTATCTAGTAAATCAAGATTTACTAGAGGATTAATAGCAGGTAGTATAACTGCAATTGTTTTAGCTATAGCTTATGGGTTTTTATCTTCATTAATAGCAGTACAGTTTTCATTAGCGTTTGTTGGAATTGGATATTTAATTGGAAATTCTATAAAGTATTTTGGACATGGAGTAAAACCTGAGTTTGCTATTATGGGAGCTGTATTAACTTTAATTTGTATAATTTTATCTGACTTTATTAGTTTTTTTGGATTTTCTAGTATATTTAATTTTGCTAAATATCCAGAGTATATTAGTATTTATCTTAGAGTATTATTGAGAACTGATATCAACTCTTTGTTATCATTAGCTTTTAGAGCTGGTGGTGTTTATGCTGGATATATATATTCAAGGATAGTGTAGTTATGTATAGAGAAGCTTATGTAAAAATTGATATCGATGCATTTAAATATAATATAAAAAATATTATTGAAAAATCGAAAAAAAAGATTATTGCAATTATTAAGGCTGATGCTTATGGTTGTGGTGCAAAGTATTTGTTTAATGCGGCAGTTGAAGCAGGAGCTAGTATGTTTGGAGTTTCTAGTTTGGAAGAGGCAATTAAACTTAGAGAAGATGGCTGTAATAGTGATATTTTAATACTTGGACATACAGGAAGTGAAAACTTAGACTTAATTAAGCAATATGATTTTATTCTAACAAGTGTTTCCAAAGATTGGGTTAATGAATTTTCTAAATTTGATGGTAATGGTATAAAAGTTCATATTAAAGTAGATACTGGTATGAATAGAATAGGTTTGAAAACCTTAGAAGAAGTTAATGAATCAATTAAGTTATTAAATGATTCTAATTATAAGGTTGATGGTATATATACACATTTTGCATGTGCAGATGAAGATTTTAATAAAAAAACAAAGTCACAATATGAAATGTTTAAAAATATAGTAGAAAAATCAAATTATGATTTCAAATGGATACATTGTTCTAATTCTGATGCTTCTCTTAGTATAGAAGATAATCTTTGTAATAGTGTTAGAATAGGGCTGTCATTATATGGTGTTAATGCATACTATAAAGATTTAAAACCTGTAGTATCTTTATTGTGTAAAATAGTAAATATTAAAACTTTACATGAGGGAGAAACAGTAAGTTATGGTGCTACTTATGTATGTAATGAAAATGATATAATTGCAACTGTTCCTTTAGGATATGCTGATGGATTAAGAAGGAATTATTCTGGAAGAAGGGTTTTTATAGAAGGTGCTAGTGGACAAATAGTAGGCAGGGTATGTATGGATCAAACAATGATCAAATTAGATAAAATAATGCCATTAAAAACAGAAGTTGAAATATTTGGTACTCATATACCTTTAGAAGAAGTTGCAGAAGATTTAGATACAGTTGCTCATGAGATACTGACTTCTTTAAGTGATAGATTAACAAGGATTTATATAGAAGAGGGTAAATACTTAACTGATATGAATCCAAGACTAAAAAAAGGAGAAATTAATCAAAATTAATTTCCCTATATACTTCATGGTTAAATGTATATATTTTAAATCCTTTATCATCCAAAACTCCATATGTCTTTGGATGATTTTCTTTTGGTAAAGAAGAAGATCCTGGATTTAAAATATAATAGTTATTTTCTTTTTTTGCTATTGGTATATGTATATGGCCAAATATGAAAACATCATTATCACTAAGAAATGGCAAATTATCTAAGCCATATACATGGCCATGACTTGCAACTATTTTTCTTTTATTTATATAAAATGTATTAATGTCTGATAATATAGGAAACTCTAATACCATTTGATCAACTTCACTGTCACAATTTCCCCTAACGCTAATTATTTTATCTTTATAATTATTTAAAATGGGAATTATTTTTTTTGGGTTATAATCTAGAGGAAGATCATTTCTTGGACCATGATATAAAATATCACCTAGACATAATATAATATCAATTTTGTGTCTTACTATAATTTGTTCTATTATTGTTGCTGCTTCTAAAGAGCCATGTAAATCTGATATTGCTAATACTTTCATATTGTTAATCCTTTCAGTAATTAAATTATATCAAAACTAACCACAATCTTTTCATGAAGGTGTATAATAATTATACAAACAATTAAATCAACATTGCATCCATATGGAGTGATAGGAGGATTTATGAAATCAAATGTGAGAAAGTTTGTTTTATTTGCATTTTTTGTTGCAATCGAGTTAGTTTTGATGTTTACACCATTAGGATATATTCCTCTAGGTGTAATTAGAGCTACTACTATGCATATCCCAGTTATAATTTGTGCAATATTGTTAGGTGTTAAAGAAGGTGCTTTACTTGGTTTTGTATTTGGTTTAACTAGTTTATTTATAAATACATTTACACCTACAATAACTTCTTTTGTTTTTTCTCCGTTTATTACAATAGGAGGAGTTTCAGGAAACTTTTATAGTCTATTAATTGTTTTACTTCCAAGAATTACTTTAGGACTTGTTGCAGGTTTAATGTATAAGTTTTTAAGTAATAAAATAAGCAAAGAATTAAATATTATTATTACATCTATAACCGCTACTTTTATACATACAGTATTAGTCTTAGGTGGAATATATGTATTTTTTGCAAAACCATATGCTAGTGTAAGAAATATTCCATTATCAGGATTATTTAATGTACTACTTGGTATAGTAGGAACAAATGGAGTAATTGAAATGATACTTTCTGCAATAATTGTTCTTGCAGTAGTTAAGGTTAGTAAACCATTAGTTGAAAGGAGCACCAAGTATGTCTAAAACAATTATTGTTGGTGTTACAGGAGGGATTGCTGTATTTAAAAGTGCACAGCTAGTAAGTAATTTAAAGAAAAAGGGTTATGAAATACATGTAATAATGAGTGAAAATGCTACAAAATTTGTTGCTCCACTAACATTTGAAACACTAAGTAATAATAAGGTATCATTAGATACTTTTGATAGAAATTTTAACTTTGATGTAGAACATATTTCTTTAGCAAAAAAAGCAGATTTATTTCTTGTTGTTCCTGCAACTGCAAATGTAATTGCAAAATTAGCAAATGGAATAGCAGATGATATGCTTACAACAACAATACTAGCTAGTACTTGTCAAAAGATAGTTTGTCCAGCAATGAATACAAATATGTTATTGAATAATATAACACAAGACAATCTTAATAAATTGAGAAATTATGGATTTAATATTGTTGAAAGTGGTGAAGGTTTACTTGCATGTGGAGATGTTGGTAGTGGAAGACTGGCAGATCTTGATGTAATTGAAGATGAAATTGAAATGGCTTTTACAGAAAAAACACTTTTAAATAAAAAGGTCTTAATTAGTGCTGGTCCAACAATTGAATCAATTGATCCAGTTAGATATATTACAAATCATTCTAGTGGTAAAATGGGCTATTCTCTTGCGATTGCCGCAAGGAATCTAGGTGCTGATGTTACATTAGTATCAGGTAAAACTTCTTTGAAAAAGCCTTATAAAGTTAATGTGATTGATGCTTATAGTGCAAGTGATATGTATGATATAATTACTGATATATCTAGTGAATATGACATTATAATAATGGCTGCAGCCATTGCAGATTATAAACCTAATAGCGTTTCGGATTCTAAAATAAAGAAAAAAGAAAATATGGTCTTAGAATTAGAAAGAACCAAAGACATTCTAGAAACAATCGGTAAAAATAAAAAACCAACACAAAAAATAATAGGTTTTGCAATGGAAACAGAAAATTTAATAGAAAATGCTAGATTAAAACTTGAAAGAAAAAACTGTGACTATGTAATTGCTAATAATTTAAATGATGTAGGTGCTGGATTTAATACTGATACTAATAAAATAACTATTGTTTCAAAATATGAGGAAAAGAATATAAGCTTAATGAGCAAACTTGATGTTGCATATGCTATATTTCAAAATTGTACACAGGAGAATCTACTATGATATTAGCTATAGATATTGGAAATACAAATATATCAATGGGTATTATGGATGGGTCAAAAGTTATTGGTAATTTTAGATTTACAACTAAAACCCCTAGAACATCAGATGAATTTGGAATTTGTATTAATACTTTGTTAAGCAAAAGTAATATTACTGCTGATGAAATAAGTGATGTAATTATTTCTAGTGTTGTTCCTAATATAATGTATTCTTTTAATAATTCAATTAGAAAATATTTAAATATAGAACCAATTATTATAGGTGCTGGTATTAAGACAGGAATTAGTATTAATACAGATAATCCAAAAGAAGTTGGAGCAGATAGAATTGTCAGTGTTGCATATGCATATCATACCTATCATAAACCTTGTATTATAGTTGACTTTGGTACAGCAACTACCTTTGATTTTGTATCAGAAATAGGAGAATTTAAATATACGGTAATTGCACCAGGAATAGAAATTTCTGCACAAGCTTTATATTCTCAAACTGCAAAACTTCCAAAAATTGAAATAAAGAAACCAAATAGTATTTTAGGAAAAAATACTATTGCAGGAATGCAAGCTGGTGTAGTTTATGGATATATAGGCTTGGTAGAATATATTATTAAAACAATGAAGAAAGAACTAAATGAACCAAATGCTTATGTTATTGCAACAGGTGGGCTTGGAAGGGTTATATTTAAAGAAACAGATTTAATAGATACTTATGATCCTGATTTAGCATTTAAAGGGATTAAAATAATATACGATAAAAATAAGTAAAAAGGAGGAACTTATGGAAAAGATTAAGAAAATGAGAGAAGAACCCGGCTTTATTGCTGCACTTGATCAAAGTGGTGGTAGTACTCCAAAAGCTTTAAAACTCTACGGAATTAATGAAGATAGTTACTCTAATGATGAAGAAATGTTTAATCTTGTTCACAAGATGAGAACTAGAATTATTAAAAGTCCTGCATTTACAAAAGAACATATTTTAGCAGCAATTTTATTTGAAAACACCATGGATAGGATGATTGATGATAAATATAGTGCAGACTATTTATGGGATGTTAAGGAAATATTACCAATATTGAAGGTAGATAAAGGATTAATGCCACTTGAAAATGGTGTTAGTTTAATGAAACCGATTGATAATTTAGACGATTTATTAGAAAGAGCAAAAAATAGAAATATTTTTGGTACTAAAATGCGCTCAGTAATTAAAGAAGCTAATGAAAAAGGAATTGCTGATATAGTTGATCAACAATTTGAGATTGGGTTAAAAATTTATGAAAAAGGTTTAATACCTATTTTAGAACCTGAAGTAGATATTAATATTCCAGACAAAGAAGAGGCAGAAATAATACTTAAAGAGAAAATTCTTGAAAAACTAAATAGTTTAGATAATGTTAATTTGATGTTTAAACTTACTATTCCTTCAATTGATAATTTCTATGAAGAAATAATTAACAATAAAAATGTTGTTAGAGTTGTTGCTTTATCTGGAGGCTATACTCGAAAAGATGCAAACGAAAAATTATCAAGAAATCATGGATTAATTGCTAGTTTCTCAAGAGCATTAACTGAGGGTCTTAATGTAAATCAAACTGAAGAAGAGTTTGATAATTTATTAGAAAGTTCTATTAAAGGAATTTATGATGCATCTATAAGCTGAAGTTAATCTTCAGCTTTTTTATTATATTATTAATAATTAAAATAGATTTAAAATACTAATAAACTATGTAGAATCTCTTGACAAGAAAAATTCATCTTGTTATTGTATGTTTGAAAAATAGAAGGCTCATATTACTATGAGTAAAAGAATTTCTAGGGTTGTGAAACATAGATTTATTTGACTGGTCTAAGTGTGTGAATCATCTAAATGATACTCTTGCACAAAAGATAAAAGCTCAAATAGGTAGGTTTCGATTAATCTACCTTTTAGAACTTTTTTATTTTTCAGGAGGAAAAACATGAATAAAATATATCAAGGAAAAACTAAGGATGTTTTTGAAGTTGATGATGAACAAGTGTTATTAAAATTTAAAGATGATGTAACAGGAAAAGATGGAGTATTTGATCCAGGAGAAAATCAAGTTGGATTAAAAATTGATGGACAAGGATTAAATAATTTAACAATGTCTTCTCACTTTTTTAAATTATTTGAGAGTAAAGGCATTAAGACACACATGGTTAAATGCAATTTAGATGAAGGAAGTATGCTAGTAAGAAAAGCTGTAAGTTTTGGACAAGGCCTTGAAGTAATTGCTAGATTTAAAGCTATGGGAAGTTTTATTAGAAGATATGGATCTATTGCAAAAGAATTTGATGATTTAAATGGTCTTATTGAATTTACATTAAAAGATGATAAAAGAAATGATCCTTTAATTGTAGAAAATGCTTTAATAGTTTTAAATATATTAACTCAAGAAGAATTAGATATTATTAAAGATAATACAAAGAAAGTTTCAAATATATTAAAAGAAGAATGTTTAGAAAAAGGTCTTGATTTAATTGATTTAAAATTAGAGTTTGGTAAAGATATGAAAACTAATGAAATATTACTTATAGATGAAATATCTAGTGGTAATATGAGAGTATATAAAGATGGTGAAATGGTGAATTCACTTGAACTGGCATATCTTTTAGGGATAATGAATAGATAATATTATAAAAGGAATTGGTCATATCAGATCAATTCCTTTATTAATTTATATATTTTCACTGTTAAATTCAATAATCGATTTGAATTTATAATAAAAATCTTATATTACCAACTAAATAAAAATCTTAAAATAAAGTTCAATAGGAACATTATAAAAATATAGCGCCCAAGTGAGCCTGAGTTAACTTGATAAACATGGCGATTGTATTGTCGTGTATATTGAGAATAGTATTGTGATTGACGTTGTTGTTGGCGAAGTAGCTCTTCAAATAAATCAGATGCAGAATTGTAATATCCAGATTGTTGTGTGGATTGATAAGGATTTTGAGTAGGATTTGTACCAAATTGATCGTATTGTTTACGCTTAATAGGGTCACCTAAAACCTCATAAGCAAGATTAATTTCTTTCATTTTTGCTTCTGAGTTAGCACCAGGATTAACATCTGGGTGATATTGCTTAGCAAGTTTACGGTAAGATTTCTTAATTTCATCTTGCGTAGCAGTTTCTGGTATATTTAATATTTGATAATATTTTTTATTCATATGATCTCCAATTAGTATTTTTAAATGTGTATATTTTTTTATAGTCCTTATTGGTATTTATTTAGAATCTAAAAAGATACTATGACTATGATTATAAACCTAATGTTACTAAAAAGTCTATTTTTAGTAAATAATTGTATTTTTATTAGTAATAAAACAGTTCTACACAATGTTGTTTAGAACTGTTTAAATTTGTCATGGTGCCGATACCCAGGATTGAACTGAGAGTTAAGCCTTACCATGGCTTCGTTTTACCATTAAACTATATCGGCTTTATTTTAAATAAAGTCATATTTTTCTTTTAAGCTGTTTAATGTAGAATACACAAAATTTAGTGTTAATCCCATTATAGAATAATAATCACCGTCAATATTGTTAATAAAGCAACCACCTATACCTTGTATTCCATAAGATCCTGCTTTATCTAAAGGTTCTTTACTTTTTACATATTCATTTATATCTTTTTCTGATAGTTTATTAAAAGAAACTTTAGAAACATTGCAATTTTTAATTATTTCTTCACTACTTATAAATACAGTTGCGGTAATTACTTCATGAACATTATTTGAGAGTAATCTAAGCATTTTGACTGCGTCTTCTTCATCTTTTGGCTTACCTAAAACTTTATTGTTTATTACAACAATAGTGTCACTACCTAATACAATACAATCTTTATTTTCAACATACACTGAGTATGCTTTTTCATAAGCTAATCTTACTATTTCTTCTTTCAATGGTTTAGATTCATCAATATACTCATTTGTATTAGAAGCGATTGTTTTAAATGGTATATTACATAAAGAGAGTAACTCTTTTCTTCTAGGAGATTTACTAGCTAGAATTAATTGTTTTTTGTTCATATTTCTTACCCTTAATTAATACTACACTTAAATATATAAATATCAAATAATTAAGATATTTACTAATTTCAATTATTACTTATTTATAATTATATCTTATATTTGAATTAAGCTAAAGTGATTGATAATATATATATAAAGGAGATTAAGAATTAAATGGAGAAACCAGTATTAGTTATATTAGCTGCAGGTATGGGTAGTAGATATGGTGGATTAAAACAAATTGACACTGTAGGGAATAATGGAGAATCAATTATTGATTTTTCTATCTATGATGCTATAGAAGCAGGATTTGAAAAAGTAGTATTAATAATAAGAAAAGAACATGAAGAAGCTTTTAGAAAGAATCTAACAGACAAGATTAGTAAACACATTGAAGTAGAATTTGCATATCAAGATTTAAATGATATTCCAGAGGGTATAAGTGTTCCAGAAGGTAGAGAAAAGCCATGGGGAACAACTCATGCATTACTTGCGTGTAGAGATATAGTAAAATCACCTTTTGCAATCTTAAACGCAGATGATTTTTATGGTAAGGATGCTTATAAGGTAATTTATAATTTCTTATTAAATGATGTAAAAGATTATGAATATGGAATGGTTGGGTATTTGTGTAACAATACATTAACTGATTTTGGAAGTGTTACTAGAGGAGTTTGCGAAGAAGAAAATGGTTATTTAAAGAAGATAACTGAAATTCAAAAAATTGCAAGAAAAGATGGCGAAGCTGTTTATGAAGAAGATGGAGAATGGAAGAAATTAGATGAAGATGCACTAGTATCAATGAACTTCTGGGGATTTACTCCTATGATTTTTAAACAATGTAATGAAATATTTGAAGAATTCATAAAAAAAGGGGTTGTAGAAAACCCTATGAAATCAGAACATGTTATTCCTACTGCAATCGGTGATCTAGTAGAAAGTGGCAAATGTAGCGTAAAAATGCTAAGTAGTAAAGATAAATGGTTTGGAGTTACTTATAGAGAAGATAAACCTATGGTAGAAGAAAATATTCAAAAGATGAAAGATGAGAATATTTACCCATTTGATTTATGGAAATAATTAAAAATTTGAAAAGAATATTTTTACAACATCATAACCACCAATAAAAGTTCCAATAGAACTAAATAAATTTGCAAAAATTACAACTAATAGGATACGAGTTATCCTATTTTTATATATTCCTTTAATACTACTTACATCTTCAGAGATGTTTTCAAAGTCTTTTACTAATGGTTTTCTTAAAAAAGCTTCAACTAAACCTGCAAACCAGCCAGCTGCTAGTAATGGGTTTAATGATGTAATTGGAGCAGCAACAAATGCAGTTAAAATTGAAAGAGGATGACCAAATGCTAATAAAACACCAAAAGCTGATAGCCCTCCATTCCATAATATCCATGTAAGTATTTGATCAATTCCCTTGGATGGATTATTTATAAAGGTATATATAATTAAGCTTATAAAAATCAGTGCAATAATAAATCCAATGATTGTTCCTGTTTTTGACTTAGGAGGAACACTTTCTAACTCTTCAATATCTACTTCATTATTTATTTCATTAAGTACTCCAGGAACATGTGCCGCACCTAAAACAGCAACTATAACCTTACCAGGTGCATTTTTAATTTTGTGTGATAATACTTTATCTCTTTCATTAACTAATACTTTTGTTATATCTGGAAATTCTTTAGATACTGAACTAAGGGCATTTTCTAATACTTCAGTTTGTTTAAGATTTTCAATTTCTTTTTCATCAATAGTACTATCATCAAAAATTAATGAAATAATTGATACTATTAATTTAATTTTATTGATAAAAGAATTTTTTCTGTAAATTCTAGTGAATGTAGTTTGAATACTTCTATCAACTAATACAATTTCTGAACCAATTTCTTTGGCACTTTCAATAGCTTGTATCATTTCTTGTCCTGCTTTTATATCTAGTTGTTTTGCTATTCTTTTTTGATATGAAGAAAGAAGTAAATTAGCCATCATATATCCTGATCTATTAGTTTTAATTACTTCAAATATATTGGTGTTTAGCCACTTATTTGGGTTTAGCAAAGATTCATATCTATCTTTATCTAGTTCAATACAAACACTATCAGGTTTTAGTGTTTCTATGACTTCTTTAACCTCTTGTGCACTAACTTTAGAAACATGTGCAGTAGGTATTATATATATTTCTTTATCATCATAATTAATTTTTTTTATATTTTCCATGTTTTCCTCGCTTAAATCTATTTAGTATTCTATCATATTTTACTTATTATCAATATTTTATTGATATAATAGTTATGTTATAATCTAATAGCGAAAGGGATGGTATCTATGTCCAATTATAATTTGACAGTAACTATTGATAGTATATGGGCAATTACCCGCATGTTTATAGATATATTTATCATGTGGTTTGTTTTATATTATGCAATAAAGGTAATAAGGAATAACTCTAGGACTTCCCAAATATTTAAAGGTATTTTATTAGTGATTCTTATCGATGTATTTGCAAAATTGCTCGGTTTAACAACTGTTGCATGGTTAGCAGATATGTTTGTAAACTGGGGTTTTTTGGCTGTTATCATTGTATTTCAACCTGAAATTAGATCCATGCTTGAAAGAATTGGGAAAAGCAATGTTTTTTCTAGAATTACAACTCTTTCAGGTAATGAAAAAGAACAATTAGTTGATCAAATAGTCAATGCAACAATGCTTTTAGCAAGAGATCAAACAGGAGCTTTAATAAGTATTGAACAATCTCATTCACTAAGTGATTATATAAAAACAGGAACTCAGATTAATTCTATAGTTACTGCAGAGCTTTTAACATCAATATTTGTAACATCTACTCCATTACATGATGGAGCAGTAATTATACAAGGAGATAGAATAGCGTGTGCAAGTGCTTATTTTCCTTCTACAAACCTAGATTTACCATCTAAATATGGTGCTAGACACAGGGCGGCAATAGGAATTAGCGAAATATCTGATGCTATAACTATTGTTGTTTCAGAAGAATCTGGAGGAGTATCTATTACTGAAGCAGGAAAGATTTTTTCTGTGAATCGTAGACAATTAAGAGACTATCTAATGAGAGTGATTTGTGGTGAGGAAACTGAAATGAAAAGCAGTAGACCAAAAATTGCTATTGTCGATGATTTACCAAAAATGAAGAAAAAAGAACAAAAAGTAGATAAAGAAGATGAATATACAATATCTGATGATATGGAAGCTATTGATATTACAAAACCTATTCCTAGACCAGAAAGTGAAAAACGTGTTGATACTTCAGTTTTAAGTAAGCTTGCAATTAAGAAACAAGCAAGTTTGAAAGAGGAAGAAGAACCAGAAGAAGAAGAAATTATTGAAGAATCTGAGCAAAAAAAGAAAAAAAGATTTAATCTATTTTCTAAAAAAGAAAAAGTAATTCAAGAAGAACAACAAGAAGAACAACAAGAAGAAACTAAAGAAGCTGAAGAAATTGTTGATATTGTAGAAACAATAGATGATAAACCAATTATTCATCAAGTGGATGAAGAAAAAATTGCTCAATTTGAAGATCAACCATTTGTTGATGAAATAGAAGATATAGGAATTAAACTTCCAAAGAAAAAGAAAGAACATATTCCATATGTAAGAAATGAAAATGTTAGAGTAATGGGCTTTGAAGAAGTACCAGAAACTGTTAAAGAAGAAAAAATGTCACAGGAAAGTGAAACACCTGAGAATAAAGAGAAAGCTATAACAAATTCTTCAAACCAAATAAATGATTCAACTGAATTTGATACTACAAGTATAGACATTAGTAAAATTATGGGATTTGATAATGAACTAAGTGATACATTTGCAATATTAGATGGTATTGATGAAGTAAAAAAGAAAAAAACAGTAGCAGCTTTCACTGATGTTGAAAAAATAACACCACCAAATAAAAATGAAGGAGGTGTAGATAATGAGTGAAAAGAAAAGAATAAATAAAGAAATAGAAGAAAAAACACAATTAGCTAATGCTATAGCGAGCCAAGGTAAAAAAATGGCTAAAAGATCTGAAACATTCTTAGATAACGCTTTTAGAGTTTTTAGATGGTTTTCTTCTTGGATTGATAGAGTGTTTTTTAATGCAAGATATACGGCAATAGTTTCTTTAGTATTATCAATATTATTTTATGTAGTTGTAAATTATAATACAGAAAGTTCATTATTTACTGCTGCACTTCAATCTTCAAAATCAATTAATAACTTAAGTATAACTGCTTTATATAACGAAGAAACATTTGAAGTTTCTGGTTTACCTTCTTATGGAGATATAACTATTTCAGGTGATGCTCAAAATATAAATTCTGCAGTAAATCGTGGAGGAAGCATTGTTGCTAATCTTGAAGGACTTACTGAAGGTACTCATAATGTTAAATTAACTACTCAAGGATTTAATGATAGTGTAGATATTAAAATTGATCCTTCTAATGTAGTAATAACTTTAAAAAAGAAAACAACAAGACAATTTGATTTAAATTATGATTTTATTAATCAAGATAAAATGGATGCTATATATAGTGTAGGAGTTCCACAGTTTGAATATACAAAAATTAATGTTAGAGCTTCTAAAGATACATTAGATACAATTGCATTTGTAAAAGCACTAATTGATGTTTCTAATCAAAGTGCTGAATTTACTAATGATGCTATTTTAGTTGCTTATGATAAAAATGGTCAGCCTGTTAAAGCTGATATAATACCTAATACTGTAAAGGTTACAGTACCAGTTACATCACCTAATAAAACTGTTACGATAGTTGCAGAAGCAACTGGGGAGGTTTTAGAAGGTTTTGCTATTAATTCTATTACACTAGATCAACAAACAGTAACTATATATGCTCCTGAATCTGTTTTATCAAAAATAGATCAGGTAGTAGTTAATATAGATATGTCAACAATAACAAAAGATTCTACAGTGCTTAGACCAATTACACTTCCAACAGGAGTAAATTCAGCAAGTATTAATCAAGTAACAATGGATATTGATTTAAGTGAAGCAGTAACAAAAACAATAGATGGAGTAAATATAAATTATAGAAATAATGTTAATAATTACCGTTTTGGTGCAGATAACAATATTACTACTGTATCTGTTGATGTTACAGGAACACAAGCAAATATAGAGGGTATAACCAAAGATGATATAAGTGTATACTTTGATATGGCTGATGCAGTATTAGGGCCTCAAGAATTTCAATTAAATGTTGAGCAACCTAAGAGTACTTTTGTGAAGTATACATTAAAACAAACAACATTAAAGGGTGTTGTAGTAGGAGATAATGTAGATACAATACCTTCAGAAGGGACTGGACAAGAGTAATGGGACGCTATTTTGGAACAGATGGCATAAGAGGAAGAGCTAATATTGAGTTAAATGCAAAAAGAGCGTTTGATGTAGGTAGATATTTAGGTTATTATTTTTCAAAGTCTGGAAGAGGGAAGATATTAATTGGTAAAGATACAAGGCTTTCAAGTAGTATGTTTGAAAATGCAATAGCTGCAGGTATAACTTCAAGTGGCTCAGATGTATATTTAATTGGTTATTGTCCAACACCTACTATTGCTTATTTATCAAAAAATAAAGACTTTGATTGTGGTGTAATGATATCTGCAAGTCATAATCCTTTTTATGACAATGGTATAAAAATATTTAGCCATGAGGGTGTAAAACTTTCTAGCGATATAGAAAATTTAATAGAGGATTATATTGATACTCAAGAAGGTGTAGAGTATAAAACAGACAAAGATATTGGTAGGGTAATAGATTATCATTCTGGTCTAGATTTATATCTAGACTGGTTAAAGATACAATATCCATTAGATTTAACTGGTTTTAATATTGCGATTGATTGTGCCAATGGTTCAGCAAGTACAACTGCAAAGCAATTATTAGAAAGTTTAAATGCAAATTGCACTGTCATTCATAATGATCCTAATGGTATTAATATAAATACAAAATGTGGGTCAACTCATCCTGAAGAACTACAAAATCTAATGAGAAGTGATGAATATGATATTGGTTTTGCGTTTGATGGAGATGCAGATAGATTAATTGGAGTTGATAGTAATGGTGATTTACTAACAGGTGATCATATTCTTTATATTTGTGGTAAATATTTAAAAGAAAATAATCAGTTAGTAAAAAATACAGTAGTAACAACTGTAATGGCAAATTTAGGTTTGCTTAAATCATTTGAAAATGAAGGAATATCTTATGTTTCTACTCAAGTAGGAGATAAGTATGTATATGAAGAAATGTTAAAATCAGGGTTTATATTTGGTGGAGAACAATCTGGACATATTATATTCTCTGATCATTTAACTACAGGAGATGGATTACTAACTGCTTTAAATCTATTGCTTGTAATGAAGTCTAAAAATCAAAATATATTAGAACTGTCTAAAGGAATAAAAATATATCCACAATTGCTAACTAATATCAAAGTAGAAAACAAAGAAGAAGCAATGAATGATGAAGAAATTAATAAAGAAATAAATAAGGTTAGAGAAGAATTAGGTGATAATGGACGAATATTAGTAAGACCAAGTGGTACAGAACCATTAGTAAGAGTAATGGTTGAAGCAGAGAGTGATGAAACCTGTGAGAAGATGGTAAAAAGAATCACTGATATGCTTATAGAAAAATACGCTTAAAACTCATGAAATATTCATGAGTTTTTATGTTATATTTAGGAGTAAGAGGTGTTTACATGAAAAAAGTTATAAGTATTGTAGAAGATGAAAAAGATCTAAATGAACTTGTAAAAAGATATTTAGAAAAAGAAGGCTATGAAGTAAGATCATACTTAACTTTTGATGATGCAGCTATGCATACTAGTGATGAAGATGTACACTTATGGATTTTAGATATTATGCTTGATGATAAAAGTGGGTTTGATTTAATAGAGGAAATAAGAACATATAGTAAGGATATACCTGTAATTTTCATGTCCGCAAGAGATAAAGAATTTGATAGAATTATTGGATTAGAAAAAGGTAGTGATGATTATATAACAAAACCTTTCTCTCCTAAAGAATTAGTATTACGTGTTAATAATGTAATAAAAAGAACATATCGTGATGATAATTCTAGAATTAGTATTGATGGATATCAAATAGATGAAAATCAAAGAATGGTTTATGAAAATGATAAAGAATTAGAACTAACTACTAAAGAGTTTGATTTACTAATGCTTTTTGTAAAAAATAGAGGAACTGCTTTTTTAAGAGATCAAATATTAGAAAAAGTATGGGATACAAATTATTTTGGGAGTGATAGAGTAGTTGATGATACTTTAAGAAGACTACGTAAAAAAATGCCGAATTTAAATATTCATACAATTTATGGATTTGGTTATAGGTTAGGATAATGAAAAGATTACATCTTTGGCTTAGAGAATTATCTTTAACGCAACAATTATTATCAATAATATTTTTGGTAGTATCTATATTTTCAATTTTCTTTTTAGTGTTTTTATCCAATAATGTAAATAATTTTGTACATACAGAATTATTTAAATTACTGCATAGTACACAAAATAATGTATATTACTATATTGATAATAATATTCCTTTAGAAGATTTACAGGATATAAAAGATACAAATGTAATTCATTTAATTTATAATGTTAAATCAGATTCATATACTGTTTTAGGAAATCATCAAATACCAAATGATGTTTTTAATACAGTTATTAACACTGTTAATACATATGAAAGTCAAAATCAAGATTATGTTTATTCAAATAAAGATTCAAGTACCTTATACAGTATTATTAAGGTTAATGATGATTATGTGTTGATATCTTTATTAAGTGATTCATATAGGAATGAGTTTAAAAATGCATTAACAAATAGCATTATAAATATTAATGTACTTGTTGTATCAATGTTATTAGTAATATTAACTTTATGGATATCTTCCTTGATACATCCTCTTAATCAAATAAGAAATTATATAGATAAAATTAAAAATGAAGAAGATGCAGTCTTAAAAGTGGATAGAAAAGATGAGATAGGGGAAGTTGCGAATGCTTTAGTGCAAATGCAAAATGAGATAAAAAGACAAAATCAAATTAAAGAGGAAATGGTACAAAATATTTCTCATGATTTAAAAACTCCTATTTCAACTATAAAATCTTATAGTGAAAGTATAAAAGATGGAGTGTATCCATATGGAACATTAGAAAAAAGTGTTGATGTTATAATAGAACATGCTGATAGACTTGAAAAAAAGGTATACAGCTTAATTGTTTTAAATAAGATGGGTTATTTATTAGATAATATAGAACCAGGTACAAACTTATATATGCCTGATGTTATAGATAAAGCAATATTATCTATGCAAGTTATAAAAAAGGAAATAAATATTGAAAGAAATGTAGAAGACGTTTATTTTCATGGTGAAGAAGAGCCTTGGAGAATAGTCATTGAAAACTTAATAGATAATGCAATAAGATATGCTAAAAGTAGTATAATAATTTCCTTAAAACCTGGAGAATTAATGGTTACAAATGATGGCCCAAATATAAGTGAAGAAAGACTATCTAAATTATTTAGACCATATGAGAAAGGTACAGAAGGGCAATTTGGATTAGGATTGTCTATTGTTTATAGAGTAGCTACTACTTATGGATATCATGTTAGTGCAGAAAATTTAACAAATGGAGTTAACTTTAGAATTTATAATAATGAGCAAATGGCTAAAGAAAAAATTATAAATGAAGAAATTGCTGAAGAAGCAGAAATAATGAAAAAAGTAAAAAAAAAGAAAGTAAAAAATATTGATTAGTATTTAAAAACGATAATAGCCAAGTGCTACTATCGTTTTTATTATTATTATTTAGAATCTTTTACAACTTCAGATAATGCTGCGATTGTTCCGCTGATATCTTGTAAATTGCTAGGGATTATTAACTTTGTAGCTTGTCCATTAGCTACTTTTGCGATTGCGTCATAACCTTGAATAGTAAGATAAGCATTGGAAGGGTCTGATTTATTGATTACATCAATACCATAAGCTTGAGCTTGATATAATCTTTCCATTGCTTGTGCTTTACCTTCAGCCTCAGCAATTGTAGCTTCTTTTTTAGCATCAGCTCTAAGAATCATTGCTTCTTTTTCACCCTCAGCAGTTAGAATTGCAGCTCTTTTTTCACCTTCAGCTCTAAGTATTGCTTCACGTCTTTCTCTTTCTGCTCTCATTTGTTTTTCCATAGATTCTTGAATGTCTTTAGGAGGTATAATGTTTTTCACTTCAACTCTACCTACTTTAATCCCCCAAGGATCTGTGGCTTCATCTAAGATAACTCTCATTTGAGTATTAATGATATCTCTAGATGTTAGTGTCTCATCAAGTTCTAGATCTCCAATAATATTACGAAGGGTTGTTGCTGTTAAATTTTCTAATGCGTTTAGAGGTCTTTCTACACCATATGTATAAAGTTTTGGGTCTGTTATTTCAAAATATACTACTGTATCAATCATCATAGTTACATTATCTTTGGTAATAACAGGTTGAGGATCAAAATCATACACTATCTCTTTTAAAGATACTCTACTTGATATTCTATCTATAAATGGAACTTTAAAGTGAATACCAGTTCCCCAAGTTGCATAATATGTACCTAATCTTTCAATAACCATAGAGCTTGCTTGTGGAACTATACGTATTGAATCAGCCACAATTACTGCAACAATAATAAATAAAACAATAAAAATAACAATAAAAATAAATTTTTCCATTTATTTCCTCCTATATTTTTTTAACAATTAATTTTGATCCTTCTATTGCAAGGATCTCGACAATTTCATTAGATTTTATTGGTGTGGAATCTATTGTAGTGGCATTCCAAATAACACCGTCAATTTTAACTTGGCCCCATGAATCATTTGTGATTTCTTTTAAAAGCTCTGTTTGTCTTCCTATTGCTCTATCTGCATTGGTTGCTACAAAATTTCCTCTGGCATTTTCCATTGCCATTGGTCTAAATACTATTAAGAATACACCAGAGATTATAAAGAAAATAATAATTTGCCAAATAAATGAAATATTTAGTAATGATGCTATAATTGCACCAATTGAACCTGCAACAAACCAAATAGAAATAAGGGCACTTGCTGTAGCAACTTCAACTATAATTGATACAATCAGTATTGCAATCCATAAATATAAGTACATAATTCCTCCCTCTATACTGGTTGTTTAAGATCCACTATTAGTAATTTTTCTCTTTCATCAAAATCACAGTTAAATTTATGTCCATCTAAATTTAGATTTAAAAGTTCAGAAAGTTCATTAATAATGTTCTTACTGCTTATTCTAGCATATCCTTTTCCAATTGATACCTTATGTAAATTTTCACTAGGGAATACTTTCAAATCCACTTCTCTTTTAGTGACAGGTTTAATAGCTAATTTCATTCCTTTATTATCTATTCCTATCATACACCATCTAATATTTTCAAAATATTCAGCGGCAAGTGAATTTAGAGTTAAATTACTTGGATATATTGTTACTATCATTAATGATGTATTTGACTTCACCCACTTGTACATCTTAACCACCTTTCTTAATTTTCATTATATTATTTATATTATTAAACTTCAATATCTTATTTATCTTATATTCTTACTTTTTACATCTCTTTTAATTAAGATTAATATTTAGTACAATTAACAAGATAAAGGTAAATATATGACATTTATAAAAATTAATAAAAATAAAATAAATTATAAACTAGAAGGTGAAGGAAAGCCTGTAATATTATTACATGGCTGGGGTCAAAATCTAACAATGATGGATTATATATTTAATCATTTGAAGGATAATTTTAAAGTGTTAAGTTATGATTTTTTGGGTCATGGAGAAAGTGATGATCCTAAAGAACCTTGGGGAGTACAAGAATATACTGATAATTTATCTGATATTATTAATGAATTTCATTTAGAAAATCCAATTATAATTGGTCATTCTTTTGGTTGTCGTGTTGCAATAAGATATGCATCAAACCATAAAGTTAATAAGATGATTTTAACAGGTGCTGCAGGTATTAAGCCAAAAAGAGGGATAAATTACAAAGTTAAGGTAAATACATTTAAGATTTTAAAAAAAATTGTAAATATCACAGGTTCTTTAAAGTTAAAAGAATCGTTATCAAATAAATTTGGATCTAGTGATTATAAAAACACTAGTGGTGTAATGAGAGAATCTTTTGTGAAAATAGTAAATGACGATGTAAGTGATATACTAGAAACTATAAAATGTCCTACATTATTAGTATGGGGAGAATTTGATGAGGCTGTGCCTTTAAGTATGGGTGAAATAATGGAAAAAAAGATGAAGGATGCTGCTCTTGTTGTTTTTGAGGGTGATGATCATTATGCATATTTCCATCAATGGCAACGTTTTAATTTAGTTATTGATGCAATGTTAGAAAAGGATAAAAGATGAATATGAATATTAAAATAATTTCAAATATTTTGCTTGTTTGTTTAATACTAATATCTCTTATAGTTCCTAGTAAACATGTATTACATATATTTCAACAAAATAGATATGATTATAAAAGATATTTTGATTGGATAATTAATTATTTTAAGAATAATTTAATTATTGTATTTGTGTACTTAGTATTAATATCAATTTCTTTTTTCTTAAAATCAATTAATTCTGTTATTATTTATGTTTCTATAATTTATGGAATAATAGCATTTATATTTTTTTATAAGGAAAGTAAAAAAGAATATATTAAACCATTAGTATATACTTCAAGGGTTAAAAGACAAATATTTGTTTTACTTTTACTTGATTTGATAGTAATAGTATTATTTTTACACTATTTTGATGAATTATATTTATTATTATTTTTGTTTATAAGTTTGATAATGAATTGGATTTTAATATTATTAGCAAACTTTTTGTTAATGCCTATAGAAAAATTGGTACAAAATTATTATTTAAATGACGCTAAAAAGAAATTACGTAGTCACTTGAGTTTAATCAATATTGGAATTACAGGTAGTTTTGGAAAAACAAGTAGTAAAAATATAATACAATCTATTATTTCCGAAGAATATAGATCGTTAATGACACCTGCATCATTTAATACTCCAATGGGGATAACAAGAACAATTAGAGAACAGTTAAAACCATCACATCAAGTATTTGTATGTGAGATGGGAGCTGATCATGTTGGAGATATTAAGTATCTAAGTGATTTTGTAAATCCTAAAATTGGAATAGTAACTTCCATTGGTATACAACATTTATCTACTTTTAAATCTTTAGAAAATATAATAAAAGAAAAGATGATTTTAATAGAAAAATTACCAAGTGATGGTATAGGGATTATAAATTATGATAATGAATATATAAGAGAATATAATATAAAAAATAGTTGTAAAATCATTAAGTATGGTATAGATAATAGTGATGTAGATTATCAAGCTGTAAATATAAAATATTCTCCTAAAGGCTCAAAATTTAAGGTAAAAACAAAAGAAAAAACATATTCATTTGAAACTAAACTTCTAGGTAAGCATAATATTTCAAACATACTAGCAGGTATTGCTTTAGCAAGAGAATTAAATGTTGAATGGAAAGATATTATTAAAGCTGTTAAATATATTCCTTATATAGAACATAGATTAGAAGTTAAAACTATTAATGGTCTTAAATTTATTGATAATGCGTTTAATTCAAATCCAGTGGGAGCTAAAATGTCTTTAGAAGTAATGAAGATGATGCCTAAAAAAAGGATTATTGTAACTCCTGGAATGATTGATTTAGGAAGTAAACAAAAAGAAGTAAACTATGATTTTGGCTATTCAATGAAAGATAATATTGATATAGCAATATTAGTAGGTGAAACTCAAACATTGCCAATAAAACAAGGCTTAGATGATTCAGGTTTTAAATCTGATAATATATATGTAGTTAAAACAGTAAAGGAGGCTTTTGCATTAGTTTATAGTATTGCGACTAATAAAGATACTATTTTATTAGAGAATGA
Organism: Erysipelotrichaceae bacterium; assembly: GCA_012513225.1. Lineage (GTDB taxonomy): Bacteria > Bacillota_I > Bacilli_A > Erysipelotrichales > Erysipelotrichaceae > UBA9076. The sequence continues at coordinate 47,845 of JAAZCQ010000011.1, read as the reverse complement.
CTTACCTGATGCATTCAACGTGTAAATTATGGAATGGGCTATTATAGGAACTTGGAGAATGTCTTTAGAGGGAGTTGAAAAAGCTTCTAAGAAACTAAAGAAGGGTATTAAGGCAGAGGATGCAGTTATTGATGCAGTAGTTGCAATTGAAAACAATAAAGCATTTACTTCTGTTGGCTATGGCGGCTTACCTAATAAAGAAGGTAAGGTACAACTTGATGCGGGATACATGAATGGTGATACAGGATTGTTTGGAGCTGTAGGTTGTTTAGAAGGGATAAAAAACCCTATAAAAGTAGCAAAACAACTATCTTATGAAAAGTATAATAATTTTCTTGTGGGACAAGGAGCATATGATTATGCGATTAAAAATGGATTTAAGACAAGGAATAATGAAACAAAAGAATCTTTGTTGAAATATCAAGAAAAACTTAAAGAAAAAAATGATGAATTACAATCTTATAACGGGCATGATACAGTATGCTTTGTAGCAAAAGATAAAGATGGTCAATTGGTATGTGCTACATCTACTTCTGGCTTATTTATGAAAGAAAATGGCAGAATTGGAGATTCACCTATAGTTGGAAGTGGCTATTATGTTGATTCTTTTATTGGTGGTGCCACAGCAACAGGACTAGGAGAAGATATTATTAAAAGTGTTTTAAGTTATGAATTAGTAAAAAGGTTAGAAACAGGAATGAACCCTATGCTTGCTGCTCAAAAAACTATTGATGATATGAGTAATAAACTTAAAGAGAAACAAGGTTATGTAAATAATATGTCTATTATATGTTTAGATAAAAATGGAAATTATGGTGTAGGAACAAATATAAAATTCGCATTTACTTATGCGAGTGATGAAAAAAAGGCTGCAACTTATATTGTAGAGCCTAAATATGGAACATGTATTTTTAGAGAAGCTGGTACAGCAGACTATGATGTAGATTAAAGGTCACTTTGACCTTTTTCTTTTATCTCACTACTTGTTACAATTAGATTTTTCTTTTTAATTGATTTATTCACAAATTCACTTCCAATTGAATAAATTACTGCAGTTGTGGGAACAGCAAGTAACATACCTATAACACCATACATCCCACCAAATACAATAATAGATAGTAAAGTCCAAATACCTGGTAATCCAACTGATTGACCAACAACTTTTGGATAGATAACATTATTTTCAAATTGTTGAACTACTTGGTAAATTATTAAAAACCAAAAAGCTTTAATAGGGTCTACTGATAAAACTAAAAAGAATCCAATAATTAATGAGAATGTTGCACCTAGTATAGGTACTAATGCCATAATTGCAGTAATACTACCAATTAACAGTGAATATGGCATGTTAAAGATTAATAAAGCAATATATATTAGCGTTCCAATTATAAGTGCTTCTACAAGTTGTCCTGATACAAAATTATTGAAAATTTCTAATGATAATCTAGAATATTTTAATATTATATCTGTGGTTTTTATATTAAAAATACTCGCTAACAATTTTTTAATTTGTCTTAAGAATTTTTCCTTATCACTTAGTAAATATAAACTAAGCATAAATGCTAAAAAGAAATTTGCAAAAGAAACTGCAAAACTAGATATTTGTGAAAATACTGAGACTCCAGTATTACCTACAAGATTTGAAATATTCTTTATAATATTATTCCAGTTTAAGCCAAGTGAAGAAAAAAACTGATTAATTGTTTCTGTATCAATGTCTTTAATGTTTAAACCCTCAAGTTTAAAGAAACTTAATATTTGATCGGTATTGCTAATGATTCCATTTAAAATGCTAGCTAGATTATTAAATAAATTAATAATAGTAATTATTAATTGTGGGAAAATAATATATCCAATTATAAAAAATATTATGATAGTTAAAATGATTGTTAATAATATAGATATTGATCTAGAGTGTTTATTTATTATTGATTTTTCATTTATATATTTTTTAATTGTTTTTTCTATATTTTTCATAGGAATATTTAATACAAAAGCTATTGCAATACCCATAAAAAAAGGTTTTAACAAATTCATGTATTTTAAAAACTCACTAGAAATCTTATTAAAATTTATCACAATAAATATTAATAGAATAAAATAAGTAATTAATATAAACCATGGCTTTAAGACTTTAATATCTTTTTTGAAATTTTCCATTAATTTACCTCAATAATAATGTACAATGTAATTGTTTAAATTACAAATGATGTTAGAATAAGTTTTGGTGGTGAAAAAATGAAATTAAAAGTTGCAGTAATGTTTGGTGGAGATAGTGTTGAACACGAAGTTAGTATAATTTCCGCAAATCAAGCTTTAAAAGCTTTAGATTTAAATAAATATGATGTAATACCTATTTATATATCTAAGAAAAGAGAATTTTATTTTGGTGAGGAACTTTTTAATTTAAGTAACTATAAAGATTTAGATGCACTTATTAAAAAACTTACTAAAATAGTTTTAGTTAAAGAAGATAATAAGGTTAAGATAGAGCCTAGTAAAAAAGGGTTGTTCTCAAAGACTTTAGGTGAGATAGATGTTGTTATTCCTGTTGTACATGGTACAAATGTTGAAGATGGAACTCTTCAAGGATATTTAGAAATGTTAAATCTTCCTTATTCTAGTAGTGATGTTATTTCTAGTGCTGTTGGACAAGATAAGGTAGTAATGAAGTGTGTACTACAACAAGCTAATATAAAAATGGTTGATTGGTTTTGGGTATATGGTTTTGAAATAGATGATAATAAAAAAGAAATAAAAGAAAATGCTGAAAAACTTGGATATCCTTTAATCATTAAACCTGCATCTTTAGGTTCTTCAATTGGTATTAATTTTGCGAATAATTATAATGAATTAATTGATGCAATAGAAGAGTGTAGGCAGTTTGATAATAAAGTTATTATTGAAAAGAAATTAGAAAACTTCAGAGAAGTGAATTGTTCTGTTTTAGGAAGTATATATAAAGCTAAAACTGGTGTTTTAGAAGAAGTTAATATTGGAGCAGGTTTTTTAGGCTTTGATGAGAAATATGGTGGTAGTAAAAAATCTACAAAATCTAGTAGTAAAGGAATGGCTTCAACAAGTAGACAAGTTCCTGCGAAATTATCAAAATCTAAAGAAAAAGAAATAAAACAAATTGCATTAAAAACTTTTAAACAAATTGGTTCTAGTGGTGTAGTTAGAATAGATTTTTTAATAGATGAAAAAGATATTGTATATGTTAATGAGATAAATAACATTCCTGGTTCTTTAGCATTTTATTTGTGGCAACCTGAGGGAATAGATTTTAGTAGTCTAATGGATGAATTAGTGGAAATAGCGTTAAATAAACAAAGTAAAAAAGAAAAAATGATATTTTCTCATGAAACTAATATCCTATCAAAATATGAACCTGGTAGTAAAACTGGAAAGAAGATCTAAGAATAAATGTAAAAATTTATTCTTTTTTTATTTTTGGCTTTACTAAAACCTTTCTTAAGGCTAAAGTTATAAGAAAAGGTGGAGGTTTATTATGGATATTAAATTTGTTGAAAGAGAGGTATTAAAAGAAAAACCAAAAAGTAATTTTGGATTTGGTAAGTACTATACAGATTATATGTTTATGCTAGATTATACAGAAGGCAAGGGTTTTCATGATGGAAGAATAGTTCCTTTTGGAGATATTACTATAAATCCATCGATGATGGTTTTACACTATGCGCAAGAAACATTTGAAGGGTTAAAAGCTTATAGGACTAAAGATAATGAAATTTTATTATTTAGACCTGAAATGAATGCTAAAAGAATGATGAAATCTAACAAGAGAATGTGTATGCCACAAATTCCTGTTGAAGACTTTGTACAAGCTGTAAATGACTTGGTAAATATTGAAAGAGATTGGGTTCCTTCTGAAGAAGATACATCGTTATACATTCGTCCTTTTATGTATGCTGATGAATTTGGAGTAGGGGTAAGACCTTCAAAAACTTATAAATTTATGATTATATTATCACCTGTAGGAAATTATTATCCAGAGGGTGTTAATCCAGTAAAAATATATGTAGAAGATGAGTATGTAAGAGCTACTGAGGGAGGAACTGGTTTTGCAAAATGTGGTGGTAATTATGCAGGTAGTCTTGCTGCACAAGTAAAAGCGGAAAAACTAGGTTATACTCAAGTTTTATGGTTAGATGGAACTCATAGAAAATACATTGAAGAAGTTGGTACCATGAATGTTATGTTTTTAATTGATAATGAAATATATACAGCCCCTATAGATGGAACAGTATTACCTGGTGTGACAAGAGATTCTATTATTCATATATTAAAAGATTGGGGTTATAAGGTTAATGAAGTTCATTTAGATATTAATGAACTTATGAAGGCAGCAAAAGAAGGTAGACTTCAAGAAGGGTTTGGTACAGGAACAGCTGCAGTAATATCTCCAATTGGAGAGTTAAATTATAAGGGTGAAATTATTACCTTAAACGATTTTAAAACAGGAGAATTAACTCAAAAATTATATGATACTTTAACTGGTATTCAATGGGGAAAAATTGAAGATAAATATAATTGGACACATGTAGTAAAGTAAACATTTATATATAATGCTTTTTCTTTCATATGGTATAATTTTAATAGTTATAAGGAGGAAATAAAATGTCAACACCCCATAATTCTGCGATAAAAGGTGATATTGCAAAAACAGTATTAATGCCAGGAGATCCTTTAAGGGCTAAATTTATTGCTGAGACTTATTTAGAAGATGTAGTACAGTTTAATTCAGTTAGAAATATGTTTGGATATACGGGAACTTATAAAGGAGAAAAAATATCTGTAATGGGTTCAGGTATGGGAATGCCTAGTATAGGTATTTATTCCTATGAATTGTATGATCAATATGATGTAGAAAACATAATAAGAATTGGAAGTGCAGGATCATATTCTGAAGATTTAAATGTTTATGATGTTGTTCTTGCTACAGGATCTTATAGTGAATCAAGTTTTGCAAAGACTCAAAATGGTTATGATAAAGATATTACTTATCCAAGTGAAAGTTTGAATGAAAAGATAGTTCTAGCTGCAAATGAGTTAAATATTCCTTTACATCAATCATTAATTCATTCTTCTGATGTATTTTATAGAGAAGGTGGAATAGAATATACAAATAAGCTTAAAGATGAAAAAGGATGCAGTTGTGTTGAAATGGAAAGTTTTGCTTTATTTCATAATGCGAAAGTTCTTGGGAAAAATGCAGCTTGTTTATTAACTATTTCAGATAGCTTTGTAACAAAAGAAGTTACTACTGCAAAAGAAAGAGAAAATTCATTTACAAAAATGATGGAAGTTGCTTTACTCGCTGCTACTTCAAAATAACACTTTAAAGTAGCGGCAAAGACTTGATTTTACTTTTTTACCATGCTATTATAATAAAGCGCTAAATGAAGAAGTACTCAAGAGGCTGAAGAGGTGCCCCTGCTAAGGGCATAGGTCGGGCAACCGGCGCGAGGGTTCAAATCCCTCCTTCTTCGCCATTAACTAGGTCCGGTGGTGTAGGGGTTAACATGCCTCCCTGTCACGGAGGAGATCGCGGGTTCAAATCCCGTCCGGACCGCCATTTATGCAGATGTAGTTCAATGGTAGAACGCGACCTTGCCAAGGTCGACACGAGGGTTCGATCCCCTTCATCTGCTCCATTGAACTTATAGCCTATGAAAATAGGTTTTTTTTATGTTTAAATTCATTTTGATCACAAAATGACCACTTTTATAATATTTAAATACAATCTAAAAAAATGTTTTAACTTATTTTCTAAAGATTTAAGATATTTTTGAAAGTTACTTATGTCTTTTTTAGACAATGATTCTTTTATCAAGTTTATTATTAATTTCTTTTATATTATTCTTACTTAATAAAATACTATATGTTAATAAAATATATTAATTAAGATATAAATGTTTAAGAAAGTTTATTAAAATTCTTAGATTTAGTTAATAATATTAATGATATAATTACTCTATATAATTACAAAACTTTTTATTTAATATAGAAAATATATGAAATTTATATATTAATTACAGGAGAGTATGTATGAAAAAATATATTTTAGCTATTGATCAAGGTACAACAAGTACTAGAGCTATATTATTTGATAAACAATCTAATATTAAAGCAATTGCTCAAAAAGAATTTACTCAATATTTTTTTAAACCAGGTTGGGTTGAACATGATGCTAATGAAATATGGTTAAGCGTATTATCAGTGATAGCTCAAGTGATTACTGTTTCTAGAATAAATCCTGAAGAAGTTGGTGCTATAGGTCTTACTAATCAAAGAGAAACAGTAGTAATTTGGGATAAAAATACTGGACTTCCAGTATATAAAGCTATTGTATGGCAATCTAGACAAACTAGTGGTATTTGTGATAACTTAAAACAAAATGGATATGAAGATTTATTTAAAGAAAAAACTGGGTTACCAATAGACCCTTATTTTTCAGGTACAAAGATTAAATGGATTTTAGATAATATAGAGGGTGTTAGAGAAAAAAGTGAAAATGGAGACCTTTTATGTGGAACTATAGATACTTGGATACTATGGAAACTAACTGGTCATAAATCGCATTTAACTGATTATTCAAATGCATCAAGAACACTAATTTATAACATTCATGATTTGAATTGGGATAAAGAGCTATGTAATATTTTAGATATACCTATGAATATGTTACCAGAAGTAAAAGATTCTAGTTATATATATGGAACAACTGCAAACTATGTATTTTTTAATCAAGAAATACCTATTTCAGGCATCGCAGGAGATCAACAAGCTTCTTTATTTGGTCAAGCATGTTTTGATAAGGGCATGGCTAAAAATACATATGGAACAGGTTGTTTTATGCTTATGAATACAGGAGAAAATGTAACAAAATCAAAACATGGACTAATTACTACAATTGCTTGGGGGTTAAATGGTAAGGTTACCTATGCATTAGAAGGCTCTGTATTTGTTGCAGGATCAGCCATACAGTGGTTAAGAGATGGATTACAATTATTTTCTAAAGCTAGTGATTCTGAAGAGCTTGCATTATCTGTCTTAGATAATGGTGGAGTATATGTAGTACCAGCTTTTGTTGGATTAGGAGCTCCATATTGGAATGATAAATGTAGAGGAGCTATTTTTGGGTTAACTCGAGGAAGTAGTAAGGGACATATTACAAGGGCTACTCTTGAATCTCTTGCTTATCAAAGTAAAGATATTCTTTTGGCAATGGAAAAAGATTCTGGTGTAAAACTTTCAAGATTAAAAGTTGATGGTAAAGCTACTGACAATAATTTCTTAATGCAATTTCAAAGTGATATAATACAACAAGAAGTAGAAAGACCTGCAATGCTAGAAACTACTGCCTTAGGAGCTGCTTATCTGGCTGGTCTTGCTGTAGGCTTTTGGAGTGATACAAAAGAACTTGTTGAAAATAGAAAAATAGACAAAATATTTTCACCAAAAATAAGTGAAAAAGAAATGGAAAAATTATATAGTAAGTGGAATAAAGCAGTATATGCATGTATGAATTTTGTGGAGTAATATATGAAAAAGGTTGGATTAGTATTGGGTGGTGGAGGTACAAAAGGTGCCTATCAAGCTGGAGCAGTTAAGGCTCTTCAAAGTTTAGATAAAACATGGTCAATAATTTGTGGGACTTCTATTGGTGCTTTAAATGGAGCGATGTTAGTTCAAGAAGATTATGATGAGTTTTATGATCTTTGGACTAGTGTTAAAGCTGAAAATATTGTTAATGGTGCAATAGATCTTAATTTTGATTTTGAAGATGTTGTATCTAAACCAAATAGTTACTTAAGTTTTTTTAGAAAATATGTTGGAACTACTGGTGCTGACATTCAACCTTTAAAAAACATGATGAACTATTATTTTGATAAAGAAAGATTTATGGCATCTAATATAGATTACGGATGTGTTATTGCTACATATCCTGGAATGAGACCGGTTTATATAACAAAAAAAATGATGTATGAAAGAGGCATTGATTATATGCTTGCAAGTTCTGCTTGTTTCCCTATTTTTCCTACTTATAAAATAGATGATAATGTATATATTGATGGGGGATATGCAGATAACTTGCCAGTAGATTTAGCTTTTGAATTAGGTGCTCAAGAAATTATTGCTATAGATTTAATAAAGTCAATAGCACATCCTAATTTATTGAATAGAGAAAATATTACTTATATTTATCCTAGACATGAAATAGGACCATTATTTAATTTTGATAAAGAGTTAATAAATAAAAATATTGCATGTGGTTTTAATGATGTTTATAAAACTTATGGATTATTCTCTGGATATAAATATACTTTTGAAAAATTTGATAAACCAGAATTTTATGATGAATTTTATATAGAGATTTTAAGGTTAGAAAATAAGATATCTAGACAACTTACTTTTAAAGATGATGCCTATATTACAAATCATTTCTTAAAAGTACAACATAAAGCGATATTAAGTAGTGAAGATTTAGGATTTGGAATAATTGATGAGATTATGAGTATGCTTAAAATGCCTGTAGAAGAAGTATATTCATTTGAAAAACTGTGCTTACTAATTCTTGAGACATTTAAAAATGCATTTAGCAAGGATTATGAGGTTTTACCAAGTTTATCAATTGAAAAATTAAAGGAATTTATAGGAAACCTTGATAAAATAGGAATGGTAAGTAAAATAATAAATCAAACATTATATCCTAAAAAAACAGTTGTAAAGGAAGAAATATTATTATCTATAGCACCTATTGATGTTGCTATAGCATCTTGGATAATACATGCGGTTAATTATATTACAAAAAAGGAGATATAAATGAGTAAAGTTGCAAAGTTTTATAAGGTAAGTGAAGAAAGATTTGTAAGTGATTGGATTGATAATTTTAAATGCAGTGAGGAAGAAGCAAAATTAGTTTATGATGAAATAAAGCTACCTAAAAGAGCTACTACTGGTTCTGCTGGATATGATTTTTATACTCCTATAAGTATTAATTTAAAACCTAATGAACAAATTAAAATACCTACAGGTATTAGAGTAAATATGAAAGATGATTGGGTTTTATGTTTATTTCCTAGAAGTGGATGGGGATTTAAGTTTAGACTTCAAATAGATAATACTATTGGAGTTATAGATAGTGATTATTTCTACTCTAGTAATGAGGGTCATATTTTTGTGAAACTTACAAATGATACAAAGAATAATAAGGAATTTGTTATTGAAAAAGGTGTTGGAATTATTCAAGGCATATTCTTTCCTTATGGTATAGTTGAAGATGATGATGCAACAACTACTAGAGATGGTGGTTTTGGAAGTACAAATGAGGTAAAGAATGGAAACATATAAAGAATATAAAGAAAGAATTGAAAATACTATAAAAAAATATGAAAAAGAAGGTCATGAAGTACCAGATTTATCTTTGATAAAAACACCTTGGCAAATAAAGAAAATAAAAGAAGCATGTGTAATAAATACAGCATTATTAGACTATATATCAGAAAATATAAAAGTTGGAATGAAAACTCAAGAGATTGATGATATGGTTTCAAGTTTTACTAAGAAGCATGGGGCAATCTGTGCACAATTGGGTTATGAAGGTTTTCCTAAGAATGTTTGTACTTCAATAAATGAAGAGGTTTGTCATGGTATCCCTAGTAGATTAAAAAAACTTAAAGATGGGGACATAATTAATGTAGATGTTTCTACTATTCTTGATGATTATTTTGCGGATGCTTCTAGGACTTTTGAAATGGGTAATGTAAGTGAAGAAAAAAGAAAGCTTGTAAGAGTTACTAAAGAATGTTTAGAATTAGGTATAAGTGTATGCAAGCCGTGGGGGCATGTAGGAGATATTGGGGCTATAATTAGTGAGCATGCTCATAAAAATGGTTTTAGCGTTGTTACTCAACTAGGTGGACATGGTGTGGGACTGGAATTTCATGAAGAACCATTTATTAGTCATGTAGGTATTAAAGGTACAGGAATGCTACTTGTTCCAGGTATGATTTTTACAATAGAACCAATGATTAATATGGGTACACCCCATGTTGTAATTGATAAATACAATGGTTGGACGATTTATACAAAAGATAATATGCCTTCAGCACAATTTGAACATCAAATATTAATCACTGAAGAGGGGCCAGAAATACTTACTTATTAGGAGGTTTTTATGGAAATAAATAACAGGAAGATTATACAAAGCTTTATTGATAAACCTATTGATGGAAAATTAATAGATGCCTTAATTGAGTCGTTTTCTGATGTGAATGGGGCAAAAAATGAATCTTGGTTTTTAGTATTTATTTATAGGAAAAGTATTATTAGAGAAATTGCACTACTATCTAAGAATAAAGATATCTTTAAAGGTGCAAATACTGTAGTTATTGCGTTTGCGAAAAAGGGTCCAATTTCTAATTTAGTTGATGCTGCTTTTGCTATTCATAATATGATAGATACTGCAACAAATCTTGGTTTAGATGCTTATTATGATGATGAGATATCTTATGTATTTAATGATCCTACATATGAAAAATTAGGAGAAGTATGTGGGGTTAAAGAAGGATATATGTGTGTTGGCAGTATTTCTTTAGGTTATGCATTAGATTATAAACTTGAGGATAAGTTTAAAGGAGATGTCATCTCTATTATTTTATAAATTTAGGAGGAGTATTCATGGATGATGCTTTATATGTAATTGGACATAAAAACCCCGACACAGATTCCATTTGTTCTGCACTTGCATATGCAGAAATGAAAAGGTTAGTTGGCGAAAATGCAATAGCCTGTAGGCTAGGCCCTTTAAATGAGGAAACAAAATTTGTTCTTAAAAAATTTGGGCTAGAAAATCCTTTGTTAATGAAGGATGCTAGAAGTCAATTAAAAGATATTGAGATGGATGTACCTAATTTTATTAATGAAAATAGATCGGTTAAAGTAGGATGGGAAAAAGTTGCTAAATCAAATAACAGATCCTTATTTGTCTTAAATGATTCTAAAAAGTTAGCTGGAATATTGTCTACTTCTAATCTTTCTATGGTAAGACTATTTGATAAGGCAAAATTAAATAAATTAATGTCTACTGCAAGTTTAAAAGCAATTGCAGATACTATAGAAGGAAGTATAATTAATGAACCTACATTATTTAGTAATAATGGAAAAGTGTTTGTAGTTACATTAAATGAAAGTCGCGGATTTGAAGCTGATTTTAAAGGTAGTATTTGTATATTATCTGATGGACACCAAAAACAAAAACAGCTAATAAATGCTGGAGTTAAGTGTTTAATAATAACTTGTAATGAACAAATAGATTATGATGTACTACAATTTGCAAAAGCGAAAAATTGTGGAATTATAATTACAAAACTAGATACTATGGCAGTGGCAAATGTAGTACAAGAGTCTTTTTCAATTAAAAATATTATGACTACTGAAGTAATATACTTCAATGAAAGTGAGTATGTGTCAGATGTGGCAGCTAAGATGTTAAAAAGTAGAGTTAGAAGCTATCCTGTTTTAGATGATGAAGGAAATGTAAAAGCAGCTATTTCTAGGTTCCATCTTCAAAATTATAAAAGAAAAAGATTTATTTTAGTTGATCATAGTGCAAAAAATCAAGCAATTAATAATATTATGGATGCATCTATAGAAGAAATAATTGATCATCATCATATAGGAGATATACAAACAGAAAAACCAATATTTTACAGAAATATGAAATGTGGTTGTACTGCAACTATAGTTTCATTGCTTTATCAAGAAAATGGGTTATTGCCTGATGAAAAAATAAGTGGGATATTATTAAGTGCAATATTATCTGATACACTTAATTTTAAGTCTGCAACTACAACAGAGTTAGATAAAATTACTGCAAGTTGGCTAGCGAAAAGAGCAAATATAGAAGACATAGATGAATATGCTAGAGAGATGTTAAGTGCTTCAGTTTCTTTAAAAGATGCTAATCCTCATGAATTATTAAATAGAGACCTTAAACATTATGAAATGGGTAAATATAAGGTTGCAGTTGGACAAACAAATTATGTTAATATGTCTGATGTTCAATTGATATTACCTGAGTTTAAGGAAAATATGGAAAAAGAACAAAAATCGAAAAAATTAGATTTATTAATCATGGTATTCACTCATGTACTTGCTGAAGGTTCATTATTATTATTTTATGGGCCACTAGCTTATACAATGAAAGATATAGTTGAAATTAACTTTGATGATAATTCAGGATATGATAAGGATATAATTTCAAGAAAACAACAACTTATTCCAAGACTTACAATGTATTTAAAGTCTTTATAATAAGAAATGTAATTTAAATAAATAATATAATTATCTATGTTATGAAAAGTTTTCATAACACGGAATTAATTATGAAAGTTTTCCATTATTATTTGACTGATTATTTCATGCAATGTATACTTAATTTATATTTTCTAGAAAGGGGAAATATAATGAAGAAATCAAAATTAATTTTAGTGTTTGGTTTAATAGTGTCTTTACTAGTTGGATGTAGTAATGGCTCTAGTTCAGGCTCAAACACAACTACCCCAACTACTGATGGTTCTAACACAAAATCAGCTGTAATTGCTACAGATGTTGACCTTAGTACAATGGATCATCATATTGCAACTGATGGAACTTCATTTATCGCTATTTCTTTAGTTCTAGATGGTTTAGTTGAACTAGATGAAAAGGGATTTGCAATTCCTGACTTAGCTAAGTCTTGGGATATTAGCGATGATGGTTTAGTTTATACATTCCATTTAGATGATGCAAATTGGTCAAATGGAGAACCTATAACAGCTAATGACTTTGTATTTGGTTGGCAACGTCTTGCTAGCCCTGAAACCGCTTCAGAATATAATTATTTAGTTCAAACATTAAATATTGTTAACGCTGATGGGGTTGTAGAGGGTACAAAACCGCTTGAAGATTTAGGAGTTAAGGCTCTAGATGATAAGACATTAGAAGTTACTTTAGATATACCTACAGACTTCTTCTTAGGGATGATGGCATTTCCAAGCTTCTTCCCATTGAATCAAGAATTCTATGAAGAAAAAGGTGATTTATATTCTACATCTTCTGAAAACCTTCTATACTGTGGTCCTTATGTTATGGAAAGCTGGACTTCAGGAAATTCATTTAGTTTTATAAAAAATGATGATTATTTCAATAAGAATGATGAAACTGTAAATAGAGTAGAATTTAAATTTATCCAAGATACTCAATCAGCAATGCTAGAATATCAATCAGGTAACTTAGATGTTGTTAAATTATCTGGTGAAATGGTAGATGCATATAATACTGAAGAAGGATTTAGAGAAAGACTACAAGGTTACTTATGGTATCTATCAATTAATAGACTTGAAGATAAGCTAACTAATAACAACTTATTACAAGCTTTATCATTTGGTGTTGATAGAGAAACAATTGCTGTAAATGTATTAAAAGATGGTTCTATTGCAGCTGAAGGTATCGTTCCTGTTAACTTAGCAACAAGCCCTAGTGGAGTTGATTATAGAGAAGATGCTGGAAGTTTATTATCTTATGATCCAGAAAAAGCTGGTGAATATTATGAAGCAGCAAAAGCTGAACTTGGTGGAGATGTAACTCTAGAATTATTATTTGAAGATTCTGAAGCTAGTAAAGCTGTTGCAGAATATATTCAAAATAATTGGGAAACAAATCTTCCTGGAATAACAATTAACTTAAATATGAAACCTAAGAAAACAAGACTTGAAGTAATGAGACTTAATGAGTTTGAAATAGGCTTAACTAGATGGGGACCAGACTATGCTGACCCACAAACTTACTTAGACTTATTCTTAGAAGGTCCTTCACATGGTCGTTATTCAAATGCAGAGTACTTTAAGTTAATTTATGATGCTACTAAGGGTAAATTTGCTAGTGATTCTCAAGCAAGATGGGATGCTTTAAAAGAAGCTGAAAAAATCTTAGTTAATGAGGAAATTGGTGCTATTCCAGTTTATCAAAATGGTGGTGCTATGATGATTAATCCTAAGCTTACTGGAATTGAATTCCATATTGCTGCAGTTGATAATTACCGTAATATGGTTAAAGCAGACTAACTATACTAAAACATTAGAGCGGATATTTCGCTCTAATGTTTCTTATTCTAAGGAAGGACAGTTCAATGACGAAGTATATTTTAAAAAGAGTACTGATTAGTTTAGCAACTTTACTAATCATTTTGTTTATTTTATTTTTAATGCTTGAGTTTATGCCAGGATCTCCTTTTAATGATGAAAAGCTTACTGAATCACAACGAATATTATTATATGCTAAATATGGTTTAGATCAGCCTTTCTTTATTAGATTTCTTAATTATGCAAGAAATATGTTAACAGGTGATTTAGGAGTTTCTTATGTAATTAATAAAAATTTTGCAGTATCTGGTATGGTTATTGATAGATTAGTTGTATCAGTACGTATTGGACTTCAAGCAATGCTTTTTGGTGCGACTATAGGATTGATTTTTGGTATAGTTGCCGCAGTAAATCATAATACATGGATAGATACAGCATTTTCTGTGTTTTCTATTTTGGGAGTAAGTATACCCTCATATGTAGTAGCACTTGGTTTAATTTATTTTGTTGCATTTAAAATGGGATTATTTCCAATTCTTTATAATATTAATATGCCTGGAAAATCTAGTGTACTACCTACTATTTCTCTATCTATGTCAACCATTGCAAATGTGGCAAGGTTTACTAGAAGTGAAATGATTGATGTTTTAGATTCTGATTATATGTTACTTGTAAGATCAAAGGGAGTAAAAGGATGGAAGGTTATATTACATCATGGTATTAGAAATGCAATGATTCCTATTATAACTGTAATGGGACCATTGCTTGTAAGCTTACTTACAGGATCGATGGTTGTTGAGAAGATATTTGCAATTCCTGGTATTGGGTCATTAATGGTTCTAGCAATAACTAGTAATGATTATAATGTTGTAATTGCATGTGCGTTTATTTATTCTGCATTATATATTATTACAATGTTAATAGTAGATATCTTATATGGTGTTATTGATCCAAGAATTCGTGTAGCAAAGGGGGCGAGCTAATATGTCAAATAGTAAAGATATAATTCAAAATGATGATTTTACTTTAGCTTATGATACAGATGCTCACCTAATTGATAAGAATTATAATACTTCTTCTTATGCAAAAGATGTTTGGTATAATTTTAAAAAAAATAAAGGAGCAGTATTTGGAGCTACAATAATTGTTTTATTAATATTTATGTCTATAATTGGACCTCACTTAACTGGTCATACATATAAGTCAATTATTATAGAACATGCATCTCTTGTTCCAAGAATTCCTTTTATTGAAAAACTTGGAATCTTTAATGGCTATTATAAGGGTTATGATCAATATGCCGCAAAAGGTGTTAGTGATATTTATTATTTATTTGGGACTGATACTCAAGGAAGAGATCTTTTTACTAGAGTATGGTCTGGTACAAGAATTTCTTTAATGATTGCTTTAACTGCAGTTATTATAGATATATTTATTGGTATGGTTTATGGTTTAATTTCTGGATATTTTGGTGGTAAAGTAGATATTTTCATGCAAAGATTTGCGGAAATACTTAATGGTATTCCTACTTTAGTAGTAGTAACTTTATTGGGATTAGTATTACCACAAGGTATAGTTTCAATTATATTTGCTTTAATGATTACTGGCTGGATTCCTATGAGTAGAATAGCTAGAGCTCAAGTATTTAAATTGAAAGAATCTGAATTTATACTTGCTTCAAAAACTTTGGGTGCAAGTCATTTTCAAATAATTTTTAAAGATATTTTACCTAATATCTTTGGACAAATTATTATAATGAGTATGTTTTCTATTCCAAGTGCTATTTTTACAGAAGCGTTTTTATCTTTTGTTGGTTTAGGTGTTCCTGCTCCTCTGGCTTCTTTAGGATCTTTAATTTCTGAAGGATATAAATCTATTACAATATATCCTCATATGTTATTTAGTGCTTTAATTGTATTATCATTATTAATGTTAAGTTTTAATTTATTTGCGGATGGTCTTCGTGATGCATTTGATCCGAAGATGAAACAGATGTAGGAGGATAATATGAGTGTAGATAAAGAAAGAGTATTGTCTATAAGAGATCTTAATATTTCCTTTCAAACTGGTAGTGGAGTTGTTAAAGCGATACGTGGAGTAAAACTAGATTTGTTTAAGGGAGAGACAATTGCGATTGTTGGTGAAAGTGGCAGTGGAAAGTCTGTTACTGTTAAAACAATAATGGGTATATTAAGTAGTAATGGAAGAATTGATAGTGGTTCTATTATGTATTACTACAAAGATGAAAAAGGTGAAAAACAAAGTGCTGACTTAGTAAAACTTAGCCAAAAAGAAATTAGGCAAAAGTTTTGTGGTAAAAAAATAGCAATGGTGTTTCAAGATCCAATGACTTCTTTAGATCCAACTATGCAAGTTGGTAAACAAATTATGGAAGCAATGCTTGAACATCAAAAAATTAGTAGAAAAGAAGCAAAAGCTAAAGCAATGAATCTTATTGAACTTGTTGGTATTGAAAATCCTAAAAAAAGATTTAAACAATATCCTCATCAATTATCAGGTGGTATGAGACAAAGAATTGTTATCGCAATAGCTTTAAGTGCAGATCCTGAGGTACTTATTTGCGATGAACCAACAACTGCATTGGATGTTACTATACAGGCAAAAATACTTGAATTAATTAAAGACATACAAAAAGAAAGAAATATTTCGGTAATATATATTACGCATGATTTAGGTGTAGTAGCAAAAGTTGCTGATTATGTTGCAGTTATGTATGCAGGAAAAATCATTGAAAAAGGAAATATAAATGAAATATTTTATGATCCAAAGCATCCTTATACATGGGGTTTATTAAGCAGTATGCCTGATACTGATACTGATAGTCATAGATTATTTGCAATCCCTGGTAGCCCTCCTAATTTACTAGAAGAAGTGGTTGGTGATGCATTTGCACCAAGAAATCCATATGCATTAAAAATTGACTTTAAAGAAGAACCTCCTATGTATAATGTAGGTGGTCAACATAGAGTATGTAGTTGGTTAGCTGATCCTAGAGCTGTAAAGGTTGAAATGCCACAACAACTTAAAGATAGGCTTGAAAAAATGAAAAGAAAGGGGAATATAGTATGAGCGAAAGAGTACCCTTACTAAAAGTTGAAAATTTAAAACAACACTTTAGAATTACTAGAAACTATACAACTAAAGCTGTAGATGGGATTAGTTTTGAAATATATCCAGGAGAAACTTATGGCCTTGTTGGAGAAAGTGGTAGCGGAAAATCAACTACAGGACGTTCTATTATTAGGCTTTATGATCCAACTGATGGAAATATTATATTTGATGGTAGAGACATTGGAAAAAAAGACTTGAGTAAAGAAGATGAATCTTACTTAAGAACTAATATGCAAATGATTTTCCAAGATCCTATGGCTTGTTTAAATCCTAGGAAAAAAGTAAAGGAAATCATAGCACAAGGATTAGAAATACATAAACTATGTAATAGCCAAAAAGAAATTGATGAAAAAGTTGATAATATTTTAGAAAAAGTTGGTTTATCTAAAGAACATGCGACAAGATATCCTCATCAATTCTCTGGTGGTCAAAGACAAAGAATTGGTATTGCTAGAGCTTTGATTATGAATCCTAAACTAGTAATAGCTGATGAAGCTATATCTGCATTAGATGTTTCAATTCAAGCACAGGTTGTTAATTTAATTAAGGATATGCAAGAAGAATTAGGAACAACATATTTGTTTATTGCACATGATTTATCAATGGTTAAATATATAAGTGATAGAATAGGGGTTATGCATTTAGGACATATTGTTGAAACTGGTACTACAGATGAAATATTTGAAAATCCAATTCATCCTTATACAAAATCATTATTATCTGCAATACCTCATCCAAATCCAGTTGTAGAAAAAAAGAGAATTGCTCTAGTCTATGATAAGGATAAAGAGAAAGTAGATTATACAAAGGGAATTGAACATAAATTAAGTGATACACATATTGTTCTTGCAACTGCTGAAGAATTTGAGAAATGGTCAAAAATAAAAGGATATTAAAAATAAACACACTATATTATCTTTAAATAAGATTTAGTGTGTTTTTTTAATATTTATTCTTTTATATATTTTCCTTCAAAGTCTAATTTAAAATTGTCCTTTGTTAATTTGTTAGTTATTAATTTAACTCCTTTTTCTATAGCTTGTTTATATAAGTCATCAAATGAATCAGTATAAATTAAAGTATCATCATTCACATTAATAAACTCTAAATTGTTGTTATTTAAAACGTAATCTGGATCTTCAAAATCATGAAATAACATTAAAGATGTTGCTAGATGTTTTTTTCCTATAATATTTTCTAATATTTGTATTGTTTTATATTTATAAATTGAATTAGGTTTTAAGATTTGAAGTGTATAAACTATTTGTTTACAAGTTTTTTCAATATCTTTTTCACTAATTTCTAAATCAAAAACGTCTTTGAATATTATTGAATACATTTTTGCAAGTTTACTTCTAGAGTTACCATCAATTGTTACTAACTTATCTGTATCAAATGATTTAATATTTCTACCTTTTGAATTTAAAACATACTTATCAATAAATGCTTCCATTTTAAAATGGATAACCATTTCTGGTTCATCACTTAAATTACCGTACCTACTTCGTTGATATACTAAAGGATGCGCACAACTATCTAAAGCATAGTGGCATAAATATCCATAATAATAACTTAGTAAATCATAGTCTGCTTTTTTTATTACATAATCATGCATTCTTTCAATTACTTCAAAAATTTTATGTTCGTGCATGTAAACACCTGTATCTTTTATAATGCTAGAAAACGAAAAATTATAAAAGAAAAATAAATCAGGACCTTGAGATCCAAGGTAAAACATATTTTTATTTGTAATTACTATTTGTTTCCCCAAGGGTAAATTATCGTATATATCTTTTGCACATTCTACGTGAGTTGTTGCTGCTGGCATATAAACACCTCTTCTTTTAGTATATTAGCATAAAATGATATTAAATGTTAATAATCTATCATATTATAGCTTTAAACATGATAAAATACATTAGAGGTAATTATATGAATAAATTGACAAAACTAGAAAAAGCATGGATTCTTTATGATGTTGGAAATTCTGCTTTTGTATTAATGATTTCTACCATTATACCAATATTTTTTAAAAATATTGCTAGTGCCGATGGAATTTCATCATCTGATTCTACTGCATTTTGGAGCTATACATTATCATTAGCAACTCTTATTGTTGCAATACTAGGCCCTATATTAGGAAGACTTGCAGATGGAAAAGATAAAAAGAAGCAGTATTTTTCATTCTTTTTAATTCTTGGTTCTATTGGATGTGCTTTACTTGGATTTATTCAAGTTTGGCAATTGTTTCTGATTGTATTTTTAATCGCTAGAATAGGATTTTCTGGAAGTATTGTATTTTATGATGCTATGCTTGTAGATGTTACTACTGATGAAAGAAGTGATAAAGTTTCTTCAGGTGGTTATGCTTGGGGATATATTGGGAGTGTTATTCCTTTTGTAGTATGTTTATTATTAATTTTAATGGGTGATAAAATTGGAATTTCAACTTATCTTGCTGGTATTATTTCTTTTATAATAATAGCTATTTGGTGGGTTGGTTGTTCAATTCCTTTGCTAAAAGATTATAAACAATTATATTACAATGAAAAAAGTGAAAATAAGCAAATTTCTGCAATTCTTCAAGGATTAATAGATACTATAAGTAATGCAAAGAAAAATAAACCTATGTGGATGTTTATGTTAGCATATTTCTTTTATATTGATGGTGTATATACAATTATTGAACTTGCAACATCTTATGGTAAGGATGTTGGAATAGGTGATAATGACTTGTTATTTGCATTGTTATTGACTCAAATAGTTGCTTTTCCTTTTGCATTATTATTTGGAGAATTATCAAAAAAAGTTAAAACTAGAAAACTTATAGAAATATGTGTATTTGGATATATTTTGATAGTATTGTTTGCTTTACAATTAGATAAAGCGTGGGAATTCTGGTTTTTAGCAGTTTGTGTTGCAATATTTCAAGGAGCTATTCAAGCATTATCTAGAAGTTATTTCTCTAGGTTAGTTCCTAAAGATAATTCAAATGAATTTTTTGGAATATTTGATATTTTTGGAAAAGGTGCAGCATTTACTGGAACTTTATTGGTAGGTATTATAACTCAAATTTCTGGAGATAGTAGAATTGGTGTTGCCACATTATTAATTTTATTAATTGCAGGATTGGCTATACTTGTTAAAGTGCCAGAAAATCAAGCTGATTTATAAGGATAATATAAAAATACGTTGAAATAATTTTATTTTGTTTTCTTAAATATTGATAAAATTGAGATTATCTACAATATAAAAACTCTTTCATAAAAGAGTTTTTTTGTTCTAAAAATACCTGATTTGAGGTTGTGTTAAAAAAAATAGTCTTGTAATAATCTAATAAAATATAATTAATTTTCTGTCAAAATATCTGTGCCAATATAGAAATACTTGGAATTTTTCATGTATATTTTTATGTTTTAATTCACATAAAGGGGTGAATTAAATGAAAGCGTTACATTTTGGAGCAGGAAATATTGGTAGAGGATTTATTGGAGAAGTATACTATGATAATAATTTTGAAATTGTTTTTGCGGATGTAAATGATGAAATTATTAACCAATTAAATGAGTCAAAAGAAATTCCGATTTTATTTGCTGGAGGAGATGTTAAAGATAAAATTGTGAAAAATGTTAGTGGAGTTAACACTAAATACGATTCTGTTAACAAAGATTTTTTAGAAGCGAATATTGTAAGTACTTCAGTTGGAGCAAATAATTTGAAATATCTTGCAGAACCAATTGCCAATGGTATAAAGTACAGAAAAGATAATAGTATTTTAGAAACATTAGATATTATAGCTTGTGAAAATTTAATTAACGGCACACAAATATTAAAAAAATATGTCTTGAAAAAAGCTGATGAGGAAACAAAGGAATATATTGAAAAATATATTGGATTTCCAAATGCTGCAATTGATCGAATTGTACCTATTTATAAGGGTGATAATCCATTAAGTGTTAAGGTTGAGGAATTTAAAGAATGGATTATAGAAAATAAAGATAGAAAGTCTAATATTGTTTTAGATTCTGTTAATTATGTAGATAATCTACAACCATTTATTGAAAGAAAATTGTTTACTGTTAATACAGGACATGCAAGTTCTGCATATTTAGGTCTATCTTATGGGTATGATAATTTATATGAGGCGTTAAGTGATAAGAAGTTAATGTCAACTTTAAAAGGAGTATTACAAGAGACAGGTTCATTTTTGTGCACAAAATATGGATTTAATAAAAATGAACATGAAGCATATATTAATAAAGTAATTTCTAGATTTCAAAATAAATATATTGTTGATGATTTAAATAGAATTGCGAGAAATCCAATTACTAAATTAGGATATAATGAGCGTTTTGTTAGACCATTAAGGGAATTAAAAAGTTTAAATTTAAACTATGATTATTTATTAATGCTTATGTCAGTCGTTTTTAAATCATATAATATCAATGACAAGGAAAGTGTAGAATTAAAGAGAATGTTTGAAAGTATGGAAAAAGAAGAAGTTGTTAAACAAGTAACAGGTATTGATGATGATATAGTTAAAGAAATTGTAAGCTATTTATAGTTTATGTCATTAATATTTGTGACAAAATTAAAATACTTCAAAGTTATGAAAGAATTATAAATTATATAATTTAATTAAGATGAAAGGGAGATTGAATTTATGAAAGATAAAGTACAAAGATTAGGCAGATTTTTAAGTAGTATGGTTATGCCAAATATTGGAGCCTTTATTGCTTGGGGTTTTATTACAGCTTTATTTATACCTGATGGATGGTTTCCAAATGAAAAATTTGCGTTATTAGTTGATCCGATGATTAAATATTTATTACCAATATTAATAGCATACACTGGTGGTCGTATGATTAATGGGGTTCGTGGTGGTGTAGTAGCAGCTACAGCTTCACTTGGTGTAATTAGTGGGTCTGATGTTCCACAATTTTTAGGGGCTATGATTGTTGGTCCTTTAGCAGGTTATTTATCTTTAAAAATGGATGAATTTTTAAAACCAAAAACACCTGCTGGCTTTGAAATGTTAGTAAATAACTTTTCATTAGGTTTCTTAGGATTGATTTTAGCGTTATTTAGTCAAATCATCATAGGTCCTGTTGTATCTAATGGTATTATAATATTGGGTAACGGAGTAAAAGTAATAGTAGATGCAAACCTATTACCGTTGGCTTCAATAATTGTAGAACCAGCCAAAATACTATTTTTAAACAATGCAATTAATCATGGTGTGTTTGGTCCATTAGGAATAGAACAAGTTACTGAAATGGGAAAATCAATTTTCTATTTAATTGAAACTAACCCAGGTCCAGGACTTGGAGTATTACTAGCATGTATGTTTTTTGCAAAAGGTGCAGAGAAACAAACAGCGCCAGGTGCAATTATAATTCATTTCTTTGGAGGAATACATGAGATTTATTTCCCATATATTTTAATGCAACCATTATTAGTACTTGCAGTTATCTTAGGTGGTGCAGCAGGGGTTCTAACATTTCAATTGTTAGGTGCAGGACTTGTTGCAGCAGCATCTCCAGGAAGTATATTAGCATTAATGGTTCTGGCTCCAAGAGGAGGCTTAATTCCAGTATTAGCTGGAGTACTTGTTTCAACTGTTGTTTCATTCTTAGTAGCGAGTACTATTTATAAAACAACATCTGCAAAATCTACTTTTGAAGAAAGTAAAGATTCAATATCTGAATTAAAAGAAAATAAAAAAGAAATTAAAAAAATTGTCTTTGCATGTGATGCTGGAATGGGATCAAGTGCAATGGGTGCTAAAACATTAGAAAATAAATTTAAAAAAGCAGGGATAGATATTAAAGTTGAAAATTATGCTCTAGATGAAATCCCAGCTGATACAGATCTTGTAGTAACTCATAATAACTTTAAAGATAGAGTATATGATAATGTAAAAAATGCAGAAGTAATATTTATTAATAATTTTGTAGGTGCTCCTGAATACGATAAATTAGTAGAGAGATTTAAAAAATAAGGACTTTAAAAAGAAAAGACTTTCATAAGTATTTTCTCATATGGTTAAGGAGGTGAGTTAATATTGAACCAAATATCGAATCGATTAATAAATATTTTTGAAGTATTACTTTCGGGTGACAGTTTTACCTCTCCTTCAATATTAGCTCAATCCTTAGATGTTAGTATTAGAACAATTTATCGCGAATTACATGATGTAGAAGAATTATTAAAACCGTTTAATTTAAAGTTAAAATCAAAGTCTAAATTAGGTTATAAATTAGTTGGAAAAAAAGAGAACAAAGAAAAATTTAGCGAATATCTTAAATTAAATACCAATAGTTACGCATGGAAGAGTGTAGAAGAAAGAAGAAGTTTAATTTTAATTGAAATATTAAAGTCAAATGGATATATGAAACTACAAACTTTAGCGGATAAATTAAATGTGTCAGAAAGTACAATAAGTAGAGATATTGAACAAATAAAACCAAGTATAGCTAATTATGATATAGATGTTTTTACTAAAAAAGGTATTGGAATTGAGGTAATTGGTGATGAGGAAAATATAAGGAAAGCTATTTCAGATTTAGTATATTCAAATCTTGAAATGACTTTAGCCTTAGGTTTAGATATAAAAACTAATATATTAAATTATTTTAAAAACCAAAATTCTGGAATATTAGGGTTATTAAATAAAGATGACTTAGAAGAAGTTGTTGATGTTTTAGTGAGTTCCTCAAATAATATAATATATCGAATTACTGAATTTTCATTGATAGGTTTAGTAATTCACTTAACTGTTGCTATAAACCGAATACGTAATGGTGAACAAATAGTTTTAGATAAGAAATTATTCAAAGATATAAAGCAAGAGAAAATGTACATTGATGCAAGAATTATTGCTGGAGATATTGAAGATAGATTTAATATAAAATTCCCTGAAGATGAATTAGGTTATATATTAATGCATTTAAAAGGAACAAGACCAAGAAATATAAGTAACAAGGATGGACAAGACTTAGATATAGGCAATTATGAAGCTATGATATTAGTTGATAAACTAATAGATAGATTTTCAGAAATTACAGATTATAATTTTCACAATGATGAAATGTTAGTAATTGGATTATTGGCTCATTTAGCTCCAAGTATTATTCGATTAAGTAATAATCTGGAGATAAGGAATCCGTTGATAAATGAAATTAAAGGAGAATATTTAGAATTATTTACAATAGTTAAAGAAACATCACAAATAATAAGTGAAGAACTTGAAGTGAATGTTAGTGATGATGAGATAGCTTATTTAACGCTACATTTTGGAGCAGCTATTGAAAGAATGAAATTAGATGGCGAAAGTCAATCATTAAATATAGGAGTTGTATGTGCAAGTGGAATAGGAATATCTGCACTTTTATCTTCAACTATTAAATCAAATTTTCCTGATATTAGCTTAGTTGAGCCATTGTCAGTTGATCAGGTTTTAAATGAAGATTTAAAATCTATGGGATTTGACTTATTAGTGGCAACATTAAATATAGAATCTGTGATACCCACAGTTTATGTAAATCCACTATTAACTGATGTAGATTTATCTATGTTAAGAAAAGCAATGGATGAAATAAAAATAAGTAATACTCCAAAAACAAAAGTGAAATTAAGTATAAATCCAGATATAATTAACCAAATAAAATTAATTGGTGTTGATTTAAATCAAGCAAGAGATGATGTTATATATAAAATTATTTTAGAAATAACTGATAATGAAAAATTAAAACAAGAAATCTTTGATAAAGTTATTAAAAGAGAAACAATGGCACCAGTAATAATTAAAGATAAGAAATTTGTTTTATACCATTGTAGTATAGAAACAATAGATAAGGCATATGTAGTATTATTTTATGCTGATAGTGACAAACGAAGTCTTCTTTATAAAGATATAGATATTGGCGCTATGATGTTATTACCAAAGCCACCTGTTGCATCAGATAGGTATACTTTAAGTAATATATCTAAAGCTCTCGTTGAAAATGACGACTTGGCTATTTCTATACAAAGTAAATCGTTAAAAAATATAAAAGAAATATTATTTGAAAGTATGAGGGAAAATAATGAATAAATTAGCTGTGTTAGATGTAAAAAATATATATATTAATCAAAAAAGTATTAGCAAAAAAGAGGCGATTATTGCTGCAGGCAATATTTTAGTACAATCTGGATATGTGAAAGATAGTTACATAGAGAGTATGCTAAGACGTGATAAAAAATTATCCGTTTATCTTGGGAGCTATTTGGCAATTCCACATGGAGAATTTGAAGGTAAAGACGATATAAATTATTCAGGAATATCTGTTTTTATTTATCCAGATGGAATTGATTGGGATGGCGATGAAGTAAAAGTGGTTATTGGACTAGCAGGGATTGATAATGACCATATGGATATATTGTCAAATTTAGCAATAATCTTTTCAGAGGAGGAAAATATTGAAGAGATATTAAATGCAGATGATCCACAAACAATTTACGATTTATTATCAAATTAAGAAAAAATTTATTTTAAATGTTTCATAGAAAAAATAATGAATAAAATATGAATTCTTTTGAAGAAATATATACAATATCCGTATTTTAGATTACGTAATAAATTTAATATTAAATCAAGAGGTATATATAAAAACCCCTTTAATTTTATTTGAGATAAAATATAGGGGTTTGTCTAAAGTCTAAAAATACGTTGAATTTATTTCAACGTATTTTCTTTATAGATCTAGTAAACCTTTGTTTTCTCCATAACAATCATACCAATCATTAGTGAAGTCTTCTACAGCTTTATTAATATTTGGATTTTTAAATATTTGTTTTAAGTTATCTGTAGAAGAAGTGATAGCTTGTGCTCCATTATTGAAAGTGTCTCTAATTTGTTGAACACCTTTAAAGCTTGCTCCAACTATTTTACAGTCATAATTATCACTTTTTATTCTATAGGATAGTTCTCTTATTAATTCCATAGGATCACCACCTAAATTTCCAATTCTATTTATGTAAGGAGCAATGTAATCACAACCTGCAGCAAGAGCTAGGTAAGCCTGCATTAAATCGTATACTGCAGTTGCTGTTACATTAAATCCTTTTTCTTTTAATATTTTTATTGCTTTTATTCCTTCATAAGAAACTGGTATTTTAATATATACATCTTTATCAATTTCATCAACAATTTTATATGCTTCTTTTATTATTTCATCACTTTCTGTTGCAATTACTTGAATATGAAGACTTCTATCTTTACCTATAATATTTCTTATTTCTTTCATATGTTTAAAGAAATCTTTTGGGTTTGTTTTTTTAACAATAGATGGATTACTTGTAACTCCTGAGATAGGTAGATATTCTACCGCTTCTTTAATTTCGTCTAAATCGATTGTGTCTAATATAAATTCCATATTTCCTCCTAAATAGTTTGTTCTGTTCTATCTATTATATCATCTTGTGTTTGTTTAGATAAACCATTAAAGAATGCAGAATACCCTGCAACTCTTACAATTAAATCTTTATGCTTTTCAGGATGTATTTGAGCATCTAATAATGTTTCTTTTGATACTACATTGTATTGAACATGATATCCATAAAGTCTATTAAAGAAAGTTCTAATTAGTGCAATAAGTTTTTCTTGATTTCCTTCTTGATTTAAAAGTGTTGGATTAACTTTTTGATTTAATAATACACCACCAGTAATTTCTTTTGTTGGTAATTTAGATACTGATTTAAATACTGCTGTAGGTCCATTAATATCCATTCCATGAGTTGGAGAGCATCCTTCAGCTAAAGGTTCCTTAGCCTTTCTTCCATCTGGTGTAGCTAGTGTACTTGCACCTTGAGGAACGTTTGCTGTTATTGATGATGTTCCACCATAGTAAATTCCTCCAATAGGTCCTCTACCATAGCGATTGTTTTTATATTTTTTCATTTCATCAAGGAAAATATTGTATGCCTCAATTCCTAAATTATCAACATAATCTATATCATTTCCATATTTAGGTGCATTTAGCAATAGTTCTCTAATTTTTTGATTTTCTTCACTTTCAAAGTTATCCATTAAAGCATCCCATAACTTTGAAGTTGTGATAATTTTTTCATCAAATATTAGTTTCTTTATTGCAGCTAAACTATCTGAAAAATTTGAAATGCCAACTTGTAATCCGCTTATAAAGTCATAAACAGATCCACCTTTTTTCATGTTTAGGCCTCTTTCAATACAGTCTTCGGTTAATAATGATCCTAGTACATCTGCAGTGTTTTCTTCTTGAACAAGATCACATGTTGCATCAATTATTATAGATTGGCGTGTCATTTCTCTAATTGCGATTTCCCATGCTTCTAGTAGATCTTCATAACTATTCATATCTTTAAAATGTTTATCAATACCTTTTATTAAAGGAGTATTTGTTTGTGGGTCTATTCCTTTATTCATAGCAATTAATAGTGTCTTAGGGAAATTAATATAGCTCATACCAGTACATCTATAACCCCATTTTCCTGGAACAGCAGTTTCAACACAACCTATAGCACTATAGTTATATGCATCTTCTTTAGATACTCCTTTTTCTATGAAACTAGGAATAATTATTTCATCATTGTTAAATGCAGGCATACCAAAGCCACACTTGATAACTTCCATGCATTCTTGCATAAATTCTTTTGAAAGGTTTTTATGGCAACGTACGGTTAAGTTTGGCTGTGTTAAATGAGTTTGGGCAACACTTTTTAATATTAGCCATGAAGTTTTATTTGTTGCATCGGTTTCATCTATATTTTGGCCTCCAACAGTAACATTTTGATATAATGGTGAACCTGCAGAAAATTCTGTATGTCCCCACGGTCTTATTTTATTAATAGTGTATGTCTTTATCCAAAGGTTAGTTAAAAGTTCAATGGCTTGTTCTTCAGTAATTTTATTTTCTTTTAAATCTTTTTCTAAATATTTATTTAAATATTGATCTAATCTACCGTAGGATAAACTATGTCCATTTGATTCTATTTGAAGTATTACTTGTAAAAACCAAATGCTTTGTAAAGCTTCTTGAAATGTTTCTGCTGGTTCATATGGAACTTTATTACTAATTCTTGCAATTTCTAATAATTCATTTTTTCTTATTTCATCATTTTCTTTTTCAGCCATTTCTAGGGCTAATTTAGCATATCTTTGTGCAAAGTTTATACTTGCATCTATTACAATTAAGCCAGCTTTATAAAAATATCCCTTATATATATTATTGTAATCAGTATAATCTAAGTTATCTAATTTTTCTTGAATTCTTTCTTTATATCTCTTTAATCCTTCTTTAAGTAATCTTTCATAATTAGGAGCAAAGTGGCCATCACCTGATGTAACTTTACCAAGATAACTAATAATTCCTAAATCAGAGTAAACTTTTGTTTCTTCAGGTAGAGCAAACTTACCTTTATCATAAATTGTTTCATTTTCCCAAAATGGTGCAATCTCTCTTAATTTTTCTTTGTTTTCTTCACTTATATAAAAAATATCACCAGGCCTTTTTTCAAACTCATCAAGTTCTTTTATAACCCAATCCATTGCATATTCTGGAAATATAGGCGCACTTAAATTTTTAGAAGCTTGATTTGCTACAAGTAGTGTTTCATCTTCTATATAGATATACATATTTTCTAATACATCCTTGAGCATTAAGGCACGCTTAATCTCTAGAGGTTGATTTTTGTTTTCTTTATATGATTTTGTTGTAATAATTGCTCTTTCTACACAAACTTCTTTTTTTGAATCTACAAGTTTATTTCTAAAATTTTGCATTCTAGGTGTAAGAGTTCCAAAATAATTTGTCATAATTCCTCCTATAATAGTTTCATATGAAATTAATATATATTTCATATTCACATATACAAATAGTACTAAAGAGTATATGTTAATGTCAAGAAAATAATTTATAATGAAATAAAAATGAGTTTCATATGAAATAAAAGTATTTACGTTAATAATATTTATGATATTATTTATATGTTTAGGAGAATATTAATGGAAAATATGATTGATAATAATCAAGGGAAAATATTTAATATACAAAAATTTAGTCTTCATGATGGACCAGGTATTAGAACTGTTGTTTTTTTAAAAGGTTGTCCATTAGGTTGTAAGTGGTGCTCTAATCCTGAAAGCCAAAATAAGAATATACAAATAATATGGGAAGATAAAGAAATAAGTTGTATAGAAGTAAAAGACTTTGACAATTTGAATATTGATAAAGAAGGAAATATTAAAGTTGACGAAGATTTTATTAAGAAATATAATCTTGATAATGAAAGACTTAAAATTAAATACAAACAAGAAGGTAGGATAGATACTGTAGATAATATTGTGGATGTTTGTATGCAAGATAATATGTTTTACTTAGAAAGTGGGGGAGGAGTTACCTTATCAGGAGGAGAAATATTGTTACAATCTGATTTTAGTATTTCTTTACTTAAAAAACTTAAAGAAAATAACATACATACCGCAATTGAAACTACAGGTTTTTCTTCATATGAGATTCTTAAGTCAGTCAGTAAGTATGTAGATCTTGTTTTATATGATTTAAAGCATTGGGATGAAGAGTTTCATAAAAAGTATACTCTTGTATCAAATAAACAAATAATAAGTAACTTAAAAAGACTTTTTGAAGATAATGTTAATATACTTGTTAGAATACCTGTAATACCAGGTGTAAATGATTCGTTACATGATGCTCAAAAGTTTTCACACCTACTAAACAATATAGGAATAAATGAGGTACAATTATTACCTTTTCATAAATTAGGCGAAGTTAAATATGAAAATTTAAATCTTATTAATGAATTTAAAAATGAAAAAGCCCTTTATCCAGAAGATCTAAAGGACTATCAAAATATATTTATCAATAATAATATTAATTGTTATTTTTAGCTAAATAGTTACTACATTAATATTATTATCTATAAGAAATTTTTCAATATGATTAGGTATTTTTGAGTCAGTAAATACGGCACTAATCTTATTTGTATCAATTAAACTTACTACACCTTTTTGAGAAAATTTAATAGAATCAGTTACAACAATAACATTATTTGCTTGTTTTGCCATATCACTTACTGTTTCTGCACGCATATAATCGTTACCAGTAAATCCAGATTCTTTTGAAAATCCATCGGTTCCAATAAATAATTTATCTACAAAAAAAGTTTCAGCACATTTTCTGGTAATTGGACCAACCATAACTTGTGATTCAATTTGGTATTCTCCACCTAGTAAAATTATTTTGATATTATTCACTTTTCTGACATAGTCTGCAATGAATGCAGAGTTAGTGATAAGAGTAATATCTTTTTTAGTTTTGGCTATTTGTAAAGCTAATAGTGCACAAGAAGAACCTGATTCTATCATTATTGTTTCACCATTAGAAACAGATTCTGCAGCGCGATTAGCTATTTTTTGTTTTATTTCATAATTATTTGAAAGTCGTATTTTTATATCATCACTATCATTTATGGTCGCAAAACCATGTTCTCTAATGATCATACCGTTTTCTTCTAATTTAATTAGATCTTTTCTTATTGTTACCTGTGATACACCTAATAAATTAGATAGAGTCGTTACTTCGACTTTTTTATGTTCATTTATTAATTCTAATATTTTTGCGTGTCTTTCGTTCATATTACCACTCTTTCAAAAATAGACTAACATAATAAAGTTTCAATTACAATTGAGTAGTGTTTCAAATGATAATTATAAATAAAAAAACACTGATTTAGTGTTTTATTTAGTTATTGCTGCAAATAATCTTAATGTTTTACCTTTTAAAAATCTATATGATTGACTACTCATCTCTATAGAAGCACTGTATTTATCAGCTAGTTGAACAATGTGACCTTCAGCTGTCTTTGGTCTAGTATGTGTTACAGGCCACATATGATTTAATATACAGTCTTCCATAATTTCATTTACTTCAAAATATTTTTTTGAATTTTCTAAGGCTGCAATAGGGTGCATATATTTATGTTCTGTAAAATTATGATTTTTATCTTGCCAGTTATATAAAAAGAAATCATGTAAAAGTGCACCTTTAGTTGCACTTATATAGTCTAATTCTAAAGATTTACTCATCTTATAAGTATAGTAAGCAACATTAATTGAATGTTGAAGTCTTGATGTATTTAAATGTTGAGAATAATACTCGAGTTTTTGAAATTCAGCGTTTTCGATAATTTCTGAAATTATCAAGATGAACTCATTTAAAGATATGTTTTTTTCAGTGTTTGTAACAATACTAGTCCCTTTTATTTGAGCCATAATATTCCCTCTATTTCAATTACTATAAGTTACCACTTTATGTATAAAAATACAAATTATTTAATGTGAAAATTAGGTGAATTCATAAAAATCTTTAGCACTCACCTTGACAGAGTGATAAAAACTACTATAATAATATTGTTAGCAATTAACTAGACAGAGTGCTAAAAATAGGTATAGGGAGGTAAAAAAATGTTAAAGCCATTACAAGACAATGTTGTAATTCAAAAGTCAAAGGAAGAAGTAAAAACTGCAAGTGGGATTATTTTGAGTGATAAACCAAAAGATGAACCTAGTATTGGAGTTGTAGTTGAAGTTGGTCCAGGAAAAGAGGTTGATGGAAAAGTTACATCAATGAATTTAACTAAAGGACAAAAAGTAATATATAAAAGATATGGTGGTACTGAAGTTAAACTTGATGATCAAGAGTATTTGATTATATCTATAGATGATATATTAGCAATTGTTGAATAGGAGGAAAAATAATGAGTAAAGATATTTTATATTCTAGTGATGCTAGAGATCAAATGTTAGAAGGTGTAGATAAGCTTGCGAATGCTGTTAAAGTAACATTAGGACCTAAGGGAAGAAATGTTGTTTTAGATAAAGGATATGGTTCACCGCTTATTACAAATGATGGAGTGACTATTGCAAAAGAAATAGAGCTAGAAAATGCATTTGAAGATATGGGTGCTAAGTTAGTTTATGAGGTTGCAAATAATACAAATGATTCTGCTGGAGATGGTACTACAACTGCAACATTGCTTGCTCAAAGTATGATTCATTCAGGAATTAGAGCAGTTGATAAAGGAGCAAATCCTGTATTATTAAGAGAAGGTATTGAAATTGCAAGTAAAGCTGTAGCAAATGAACTATTAACTATGTCAAATATAATTGAAACAAATAAAGACATAGAAAATATTGCAACTATTTCTAGTGGTAGTGAAGAAATTGGTAGATTTATTGCTGAAGCAATGGAAAAAGTTGGAAAAGATGGAGTAATTAATGTTGATGAATCTAAAGGATTTGATACATCTTTAGAAATGACAGAAGGTTTACAATATGATAAAGGATATGTTTCTCCATACATGGTTTCTGATAGAGAAAAGATGGAAATTGATTTAGAAAATCCATTAATACTTGTTACTGACCAAAAAATTAATACAATTCAAGAAATACTTCCAATTTTAGAAAAAATAGTTCAATCTAATAGATCTTTATTATTAATAGCTGATGATTTTGAAAATGAAGTAATTTCTACAATCATTGTAAATAAGCTTAGAGGTACATTTAATGTTGTAGCAACTAAGGCTCCTGGTTTTGGAGATAATAGTAAAGAAATGTTAAATGATATTGCGATTATGACTGGTGCTAAATTTTATGCAAAAGACTTGAATATGAATTTAAGTGATTTAGATATAGAAGATTTAGGTAGTGCTAAAAAAGTTGTTATTGGAAAAGATAAAACAACTATAATTGATGGTGCTGGTAGTAAAGAAGATATGAATTCTCGAATACAAGAAATTAAAAAATTAAGAGATAACAGTACATCTGAATATGATGAGAAAAAATATGCTGAAAGATTGGCAAAACTTACTAATGGTATTGCATTAATTAAAGTTGGTGCTACAACTGAAGTTGAATTAAAAGATAAAAAATTAAGAATTGAGGATGCTTTAAATGCAACTAAAGCTGCTTTATCTGAAGGTATTGTAGCAGGAGGTGGAGCTGCATTAATAGAAGTTTCTAAAAACATAAAAAACAAAGTTAAAAATGATGTTATAGATGTACAAAGAGGAATTAATGTAGTATTTGATGCTATTAGCGTTCCAACTTATCAAATTGCAGAAAATGCTGGATTTGATGGAAATGAAATTGTTGATAAACAATTTAATGCTGAAACTGGTGTTGGATTTGATGCGAAGGCTGGAGAATGGGTAAACATGTTTGAAAAAGGTATAGTTGACCCTACTAAAGTTACTCGTAGTGCTTTATTAAATGCTGCAAGTATTTCTGGATTATTTATTACAACTGAAGCTGCAGTTGCAGAAATTAAAGAAAAAGAAGAAATGCCTGTAATGCCTCAAGGTATGTATTAATAAAAAAGATAAAATAGTTAAAAAAAAGGAGCCTGATTGAAAGGTTCCTTTTTTATCTTAATTAATATCTGTAAATTTTATTTAGATGGTTGTAAATCTTTTATTCTTTTTGCTAAACCATAAACTTTATTTATAGGTAAGCTACATAAAGCAATTCTAATTCCATTATTTACTTGTACAGTATAAATATGATTGTCTATAAGGTTTTGATGAAATTCATCTCTGATTATATTGTTGTCAACTTTTAGTGTTACAAAGAAACCTTCAACAAATGGATAGTATTCTAAATTCACTTTTTTAGCTTCTTCTATAAATATTGAAGCTCTTTCTTTTAATAAATCTATATAAAATTGTTTTTCTTTTAAATAATTTTCTTTATTTTCTTTTACAACCCATGCAAAATTTTCCATTGCTGCATTTGGAATATTGCTCCAAATAGCTCTTGCTCC
Source organism: Erysipelotrichaceae bacterium (assembly GCA_012513225.1). Classification (GTDB taxonomy): domain Bacteria; phylum Bacillota_I; class Bacilli_A; order Erysipelotrichales; family Erysipelotrichaceae; genus UBA9076. The sequence goes on along the minus strand of JAAZCQ010000011.1, from coordinate 13,710 downwards.
TTTTTCAAAAACTATTCTAGCTTCATCTACAGCTTGTTGTTTTTGAGCAAGTATAATAGCGGCTCCACATCTTAGCCCATATGATGTAAGAGTTTTAGAACAACTAAATCCAAGTATTACCATAACTTTATCGTTTATTTGATTAAACAGTTCTAAATATTTTCTTGAATTATCTAAATTAAATGAATAATCTATATATGCTAAATCATCAATTATGATACATGGAGTAGTTTTAGAAACTTCGTTTAAAAAATTAATTACTTCTTTCCATTCTTCTTTACTCATAGTGTAGCCAGTAGGATTGTGACAAGGATCATTTATAACAATTAATAGTTTATCTTGTTTTTCTTTTACTTCATTAATAACATCTTTAAATGAGGTGATATTAAAACTATCGTTATCAAACATTTTATATGTTTTTATATTAAAGTTGTTTTGAGAAGCCATAAGTTTATAACTTCCCCATCCTATATCAGGAATAATTACAGTTTGTCCTTCTTCTAACATACTTTGAAAGGTAAGGCTTATTGATCCACTCCCTCCAGGAGTTGCTACTACTTCATGCTTTAATGTGGAGTTAATATCACTAAACAACCATGAATAAACTTCTTTTCTAAAATTATCATTGCCAATAAAACTTGCTGCATAAGCAGCTTTAACTGTATGAGGTATTTTATCATAATGGTCAAAGACAGAAGAAAATGCAACTAGAACTCCATCTTCACCATATAAAGAGCCAATACTAGCATCTATAACAGTATCTTCTCCATTTTTTATTTTATCTTCTTGTGCTAATTTTACTATTTTAAAAACTGTGTCCTCGATAGGAACTAAGTTTGCACTTTTTCTTGTAAAAGTCATAATTTTCTCCTTCTCTTATTAAAATATTAAACTTGATATTCAATAAATGCAAGAATACACTAGAAAACAATACCAACATGGTTTAAACTAACATAGATATGGAGGTACAGTAATGAATGATTTTATGGATGATTATGGTAAACCATTATTTACATTAGGTATATCAGGATTATTATATGGAATAATAAGTACTTTAGTTCCAAGTGATCAAAGTGAAGTAGTTTTAACTTTTTTTAAAGCGTGTATTTGTTTTGCTTTTGGTATTAGCTTATATCAATATAAAAAAAGCAAGACTTGGATAAAAAAATTAGTCGTTGCTTTTGCGTTTGTTTTTTTATTACTTACAGACATGGGGTATGATATATTACCTCAATTAATATATTTATTAAATGTATTAAAGATAAAGGGTTTTATATTAAACTTGATATATGTCTTTTTGGGTTGGACATTTTTTGCTTAAAATAAAATTGAACCTATTCTAACCATTGTTGTTTTTTCTTCTATAGCTATTTTGTAATCATCAGACATTCCCATAGATAAAGTTTTTATATTGTTGTATTTATTATGTAGAGATTCAAATAATTCTCTTCCTTGTTTAAATACAACTTTTATTTTTTCTTTATCATCAGTATGAGGTCCCATAAGCATTATTCCAATAATATTAATATTATTTAAATCTTTTGAATTCTCAATAAAAATAAGTGCGTCATCAGTGTCCATTCCTGATTTACTATCTTCTTTAGCAAGATTAAATTGCATCATTACATCTACTACCTTATTAATTCTTGCAGCTTCTTTATTAATTAATTTTAATAATTCTAAAGAATCTACTGATTGAATACAATTTACATATGGCATTATGCTTCTAACTTTATTCTTTTGAAGATGACCTATAAACTGCCACTTAATATCTTTTGGTAAATCAACTTTTGTAAGTAATTCTTGAGCTTTATTCTCTCCAAAGATTCTTTCACCTTTATTATAATAATCTAGTATTTGATCTTTACTTCTATTTTTGCTTACAATGCATAGTTCTATGCCTTGTAGCTCTTTTTTTATATCATTATATTTACTCATATACTACCTTTCCTAACTATTATGATATACTAAAAATGAGGTTAAAGATATGAAAATTGACTTACATATTCATTCAAATTATAGTTTTGATAGCACTTCTCAAGTTAATCAAATAATTGATTTAGCTATAGAGAATAAAATTGATACTATAGCTATATGTGATCATAATGAGTATTTAGGTAGCTTAGAAGCTATGAAAGATAATAGAATTGAAGTTATAAGTGGTATTGAAATTGATTGTTTCTTTGAAGATACTATTATTCATTTGTTGGGATATGGATTAAGTTTTGATGATAAAATACAAGAACTTGGAATTCATTATAAAAATGAATTAAATAGAATTTCTTATGAAAGATTACAAAAGATAGAAGATAGATACTCATGTAAGCTTAATTTAGAAAAGATAAAATCTTATTCTAATTTTAATGGATTTTCAAATGTAGAAATTGAAAAGGTATTATTAGAAGATATTAAACATCCTGAACTAGAAATATATCAAACAGGTATAAAATCAAATAATCCTATTGCTAATTACTATTGGGATAATTTATCTATAGGGAAGTGGGGCTATGTGGAAATGAATCTTCCTAATTATAAAGATATTATTGATTTAATTCATAAGAATCATGGTGTAGTAATATTAGCACATCCAAAGGTTAATTTAGGACATGATAAAAATAAGATAATAAAATTAATAGATAACAATTTAGATGGAATAGAGGTATATACTAGTTATCATGATGGGAAAGATAATATATTCTTTAATGAAATAGTTGAAAAATATGATTTAATTAAAACGTGTGGTTCTGATTTTCACGGTGAAACAAAGCCTAATATAATGATTGGGCAAACAGGCTATGATAATGATTGTACAGATGTATTAAATAAATTAAAATTAAGGATTAAGAGGTATTAAATTGAAAAAAAAGATTTTTAAACAATTAGGAGTATTATTTTTATCATTACTTGTATTGATAAGTGTTTTAGGTATTGGCTTATCGTATTATATGAATAAATTAGGTTCAAAAAATGATATTGAAGTTTCTACAAATCAAATACCTTTAGCAGAAAATTACAGTATTAGGTTATATATGGCAGGAGATGCGTTATTGCATGGTGCAGTATATAATGATGCAAAACAAGATGATGGCTCATATGATTTTTCTTATATGTTTGAAAATATAGCTCCATTAATGGGGAATTGTGATTTATGTTATTACAATCAAGAAACAATACTTGGAGGTACAAGTCTAGGATTATCTAGTTATCCAAGATTTAATAGTCCACAAGAGTTTGGTGATAATATGATAGATCTTGGGTTTAATCTTGTATCTACAGCAAACAATCATTCTCTTGATAAAGATGAAATTGGTATAATTAATTCATTAGAATATTGGAGTGATAAACCTGTAGTTACTGCGGGTACATATTTATCTTTAGAAGATAGAGATGAAATAATGATATATGAAAAAAATGGAATTACATTTGCATTTCTAGCATATACATATGGTACAAATGGATTAATGGCTCCAAAGGGTAAGGAATACTTAGTAAATGTTTATACTGAAGATATGCTAGTTAATGATATAAGTAAAGTAAGAGATATTGCTGATGTTGTAATTGTTTCGATGCATTGGGGAGTAGAATATACATTTACGCCAACAAAAGAACAAGAATATTTTGCAAAAGTATTAGCTGATGCAGATGTTGATATTGTGATTGGTTCTCATCCTCATGTAATACAACCTATTGAGTGGATTGATGATACAATTATATTTTATTCTTTAGGTAACATGATAAGTGCACAGGATACATTAAATAAAAGAATAGGAATGATAGGTGCTATAAAAATCAATAAGACTGTAATAAATGGGAAGTCTAAAATTGAAATAAGTCAACCAAAGGCTGACTTAATTTATACATATTATGATAATAATATTAAAAATTTCAAAATATATTTATTTTCACAGTTAGATAATAGTATTCTTAATAATTATGAAAAGATATATGAAGAATATTCTAAAATTATTGTTGAGCGTGAAGGTCAAATTAGAATTGGTGGATTAGAATAATTTTATAGGAACAGGGTTATCTTTAATAAAACCCTGTTTTATTAAGTAAGGAAGTAATAAATTAAATACTATTACTAAAGTAATTATTTCTATTGGCAGTAATACAATGTTTTTTACTAAAGATTTCGCAAAATAATACATATAAACATTTGAGTATAATATTGAACTCCAAAGTGATCCAAGTCCAACATTTACAATCATATTAACTAAAAATTTAGAAATACCTAATTTAAGCACGGTAATTTCTTTGTTATATAAAAATAAAGCATAAATTAATCCTGAAATTGCAGGAGTAAGGGTATATCCTATAAAAAATGGTCCAGAAGGAAAAAATATAAAGCCAACTAAATCAGAAACTATTCCAAAAAGAAAAGCAACTGTTGGTCCAAACATGGCTGCTTGAAGAACACTAATAAAAAATGAGAAATATACTCTTAGATTATCACCAACGGGAATATACAATGAACTTATGACAACCTTAATTGCTATAAGTAATGCCAATATTGCCAATGATCTTGTTGATTTTAATTTTTTTGTAGATGTTTTGAATGTATTAAACATAAAAACGCTCCTTTCTTCACCCTTATGTGAAAAATAAAGCGTCTTCATCTCACATTATGGGAATTATAGTTGAACCGCAAGATCTACTTTTCGTCCTTTAGGTTACCCATCCCAAGGCACTTAACGCTCAACTTAATTTATTTTATGATATTATCTATTAGAGAAACAGTCAAGTGTTAATGTAAGAAGGTATATATATGTATGAATTGTTAAGCACAATATTTGATATAAGTGATATTGTGAAAATAAAAAAAGCTAATGCTACAGGAATTATTATTGGAGATAAGTTTAATGGTAGTAGATTAAGTAAGCCTTTTAATAATGAGGAAATTGCTAATGCGGTTAAAGTGGCTTTTGAAAACAATTTAAAAGTCTATATTAAAATGAATAAAATGTATGATGATGAAGAATTAGAAAGTGCACTAGATTACTTAAAGTTTCTTAAAAATTTAAATGTTTCTAATATATTTTATAATGATCCATCAGTATTTGTATTAGCTAAATCATTAGGGATAGAAGATAGACTGGTGTATGATCCTGATACTATAGTAACTAATTCTTATGATGCTAATTATCATTTAAAAAAGGGTATATATGGTGTTATATTATCCAAAGAAATTACTAAAGAAGAAATGATAATGATTTCAAATAAAGTAAGTGGTAATACTGGAGTGATAGTACATGGATATTTAAATATGTCTTATTCTAAAAGGAAACTAATTAAAAATTACTTTGAGTATTTAAATAAAGAATATGATGCTAATAATAAAAGAAGCCTTTATTTAATAGAACAGACCAGAATTGGAAAAATGCCGATTATTGAAGATGAACAAGGTACAATGATTTTTACAGATTATGTTCAAGAATCTTTTGATGAAATTGTTGAATTATACAATAATAATGTAAAAATATTTATAGTAGATGGTATATTTTTAGATATTGAAAAAGTTATTGATGCTTTAATTGGTTATAGCAGTTTATTAAATAATATTTCTTATGATAAAAATGATTATTATAATAAATATAAAGATTTACCTTTATCTACAGGCTATATGGAAAAAGCAACAAATTTGGTGAAATAATGGAAAAAATAGAATTATTGGCACCCGCGGGTGATTTGGAAAAAGCTAAAACGGCAATATTATATGGAGCTGATGCAGTATATTTAGGAGGAAAGAAATTTTCGCTTAGATCTAGAGCAAGCAATTTTGATATTGAAGATATTAAAGCTGCTTGTGATTTTGCGAAAAAGCATAATTCATCAATTCATGTTACAGTAAATATTATTCCTCATGAATCTGATTTTGAAGGTTTAAAGGAGTATTTGAAAGCATTAGAAGAAATAGGTGTTAAAGCAATAATTGTTGCTTCTCCTTCAATTGCTGTATTAGCAAAAGAAGTTGCAAGTAAACTTGAAGTACATTTAAGTACACAGCTTTCAATAACAAATGCAAAAAGTGTTGATTATTTTAATGATATAAATCCAGATAGAGTAGTTCTTGCAAGAGAATGTACAATTGATAACATCAAACATATTACTAAACATTTAAATATAAAAACAGAAGCTTTTATACATGGTGGAATGTGTGTGAATTATTCTGGTAGATGTACTTTGTCAAATGCAATGACATTAAGAGATGCAAATAGAGGTGGTTGTGCTCAAAGCTGCAGATGGAAATATCACTTATATGATGCTGATGTCAAAATAAGTGATGATGATATTTTGTTTTCTATGAGTTCTAAAGATCTTATGGCAGTTGATAAAATATACGATATGATTGAAGCAAATGTTTCTAGCTTAAAGATAGAAGGAAGAATGAAATCAAATTATTATATAGCAACTGTTGTAAAAACATATAGAAAATTAATAGATGAAATCTATGAAACAAAAAGTAGGCCATCAGATGATAGAATTAAGTATTATGAAAAAGAAATCTCAAAAGCTGAAAACAGATTGACATCTAGCGGCTTCTATAATGGCATTCCTACTGCAAGTGGACACTTGTATGGTATTAATGGTGCGGGTGTTACTCATGATTTTGTAGGCTTAGTATTAGATCAAAATAATGATTACACTTTTATTCAAACAAGAAATGTATATAGTGTTAATGATGAATTAGAGGTTTTTGGACCTAATATTGATAATAAAAGATTTATTGTAAAATCTATTTTAGATGAAGCAGATGAAAATGTGAAAATTGCAAATAGACCAATGAGTATAATGAAAGTTCATATTCCCTTTAAGGTTAATAAAGGGGATATGATTAGAAGGTTTTATCCATGATAATAGAAGGATCATTAAGTGTAAAAGCCGCTATTAAAGGAAACAAGCGAATTATTGAAGAGATAATAATAGATAAATCAAAAAAAGATAAAGATACAAATTATATTAAAAAAATAGCTTCAAATTTAAATATTAAAATTACATTAACTAGTAGAAGTACAATTGATGAATTATGTGTTGGCAAAAGCCATGGTGGAGTTATTGCTAAAGTATCAAATCGTAATTATCAAACATTAAATTCTTGTTTCAATAATGAAGCATTTGTAGTTATAATAGAAGGCATAGAGGATCCATTTAACTTAGGATATGTATTTAGATCTTTATATAGTGCTGGCTGTACTGGAGTTATAATAGATAAAAGAGATTGGTCAAAAAGTGAAAGTACTATTTTAAAGTCTAGTGCAGGTGCATTTGATTTAATTAATGTTCATAAAAGTGATGATTTAAAAAAAGTTATTGATTATGCGAAAAAAGTAGGATGTATAACTCTTGCTGCAATGAGAAAAGATGCAATTGCCTATGATAAAGTAGATTATACTCAAAAGGTATTGGTTTCTATTGGTGGTGAAATGCGCGGTTTATCAAGAGTGGTTTTAGATAATGTGGATCAAAATATCTTTATACCATATGCAAATGATTTTAAAAATGCACTTAATGCAAGTAGTGCAGTTGCAGTAATTGCTTATGAAGTGTTTAGACAAAGGAGGACTTTATGATTGAATTTAGATATGATGTACAATTATTAATTGAAGGACAAGATTTAAACGAAGAACAAATCAACGACTATTTTATTGAAAACTTAAAAGGTGATTGTTTACTTGCTGTAGGAGATGATGAATTAATTAAGATTCATTTTCATACTAATGAACCATGGGACGTTTTGAAATATTGTTCTACTCTAGGAGAAATTCATGATATTGTGGTAGAAGATATGGATAGGCAATCTAGAGGATTACAAGGATAATTTTATAATTTTTTTTAGATTTACATATTAAACGAAGAAATTGATTATAATTCCACTTTTTATTAATGAAAATTCAAAAAAAAGTGGTTTTTTTCATGAAAAATATATGAAATTTTCATGAATACGTTTTCAAATGTTTTTAGATTTATATATAAATGGTATAATTACTCTCATGGAGGCAAAAGGATGGATAAAGAATTTTATTTTTCTAGAAATAACGCAATTATAAATTATACGACAAAGTATTGTAGAACAGTTGATGATTTATTGGCGTCTGAAGGATTTGATAGTTTTCTAGATTTATTTTTTGATTATATAAAAAGAGAAAAACATGATATGTTTCAATGGCTAACATTTAAGTCGAGTATAGATGAATCAAAAGCAGAATTAATTAGATTAGCTAAATTATTGATGGTTTTAAATAAACATGAAATTAAGCATCCAGGGTTAATTGAGCCTGATAAACTATTAAGTGTAGTTGAAGAAATATATCATTTTTGGAGAAATATGGGTAGATATTCTATTATGTATGCTTTAAATGATGAAGGATATCAAATTCAAAACTTTATTGATGCAGATACTCAGTTTAATGCACTTGTATTAAACCTTTATAGAACTATACAACAAAAGATTCAAGATTCAAAAAACAAAATATTTAGACAACTTCAAGCAGGAACTAATGCAAGCATTTTATTACAAAAAACTGACTGGGATTTTCCTTCAGGATATGAAGCTTTAAAAGGTATTCCTTTTATAACTGAAATGATGCTTAGAACTCCTTTGATTCTTCACCCTAAAAGTAATAAAAGAATTGGAATGTTTGAAGAAACTTATACTCATCCTATGAAAGATTTTATAAAAAAATCTAATGAGTGGATTTGTTTTCCTTGTAAAGTAGGGGATTTATTAACATTTGCATATTTTCATATTGATTATATTGGTAACATTGTAGCTTGTCCGAATTTATTTGAGATTGCATCAAGGAATGAGTGTTTAAATAGAAAGCCAGATTGTATGGTTTTATTTGGTAATCCAGATGGTAAAAATGAAACTACTTTTTATCATGATAAAAAAGAAGATATTTGGATAGGAAAGATTTCATCTGCAGATGTAATAGAATATTTTGGATATGTTAAAAAGATGTTTTTAACATTACATAATTTAGCTGTTATGGAAAGAGGATGGCTACCTATTCATGGGGCTATGGTTAAACTCTATTTAAGAGATGGTAGAGAAAAGCATGTAATGTTTATGGGTGATTCAGGTGCTGGCAAATCAGAAACAATTGAAGCTTTATCTTCTATTTCTGAAGGATTAATAGATAGACAAGAGGTAATCTTTGATGATATGGGTACTATCCATATAGATAGAAGAGGAAATTTAGTTGCTCAAGGAACAGAAATTGGAGCATTTGTAAGATTGGATGATTTGGAGATGGGCTCAGCTTATAGAGATATGGATAGATCTGTGTTCTTTAATCCAGAACTATCAAATGCTAGAGTTGTTGTACCAACAGCTCCTTATAAAGTTATTACTAATAATCATCCTATTGATTGTTTTATGTATGCGAATAATTATACAGATAAAAGAGGTATGCATAAATTTGATTCTTTAGAAGAAGCAAAATCTGTTTTTGTGGAAGGTAAAAGAAATGCATTAGGTACTACTCAAGAAATTGGTTTATCAACTACTTTCTTTGCGAATCCATTTGGTCCAATGCAAAAACAAGAAGTTGCTAATCCTTTAATAGATAAAATGTTTGAAAAGTTATTTGAGAAAAATATTTATGTTGGTGAAATATATTCTTGTTTAGGTTTACCAAATAAAGGAGATAATGGCATACAAGATGCTGCAAGAGCTTTATTAGATTTTGTGTTAAAATAAAACTAGTAACAAATATAATTTTAGTTAAAAAGGTAACGACAAGAGAAAGTAATATTTATTACTTTCTCTTGTTTGATTTTGTCTTATATAATAATGTGATCTTATTTTCATATTGGTATAGAATTTACAGAGTTTATTATGTAAAATATTAGTCAGAGTAGGTACTTATTTATGAGCTTTACTTCTTTAGAGTTTATTGCATTTATGTTTCTAGTTTTTGTTTTATTTTATATTACAAAAGGAAAAACTAGAGTTTTTGTTTTATTTATTGCAAATATTGTATTTTCACTTACATTTGTTTCTTGGAATATCATAGTATTATTAATTTTTGCTTTATATAGTTTTTTTATTAGTTCTAAAATTAAAAAAGATAATAAATCAATATTATTTATTGTTTTACCCTTAATTATTGTATTTATATTTTTTAAATATATAACTTATTTTTCTAATAGTATCTTAACTCCTGTTGGAATATCATTTTATACTTTTAAAATTATTAGTTATTTAGTTGATATATATAACGAAAAAATAGAAAGAGAAGAATCACTATTAGTTTATTTAACATATGTTATATTTTTTCCTACGCTTGTTTCGGGTCCAATTAGTAGATTTAAACCATTTATTGACTCATTATCAAATGTAACATTTGATTATGATAAAAGTAGGGACGGAGCTTTTTTGTGTGCTTGTGGTATGTTTGAAAAGATGGTTATAGCTGATTATATTGGATTACTAGTGTCAAATATATATGCAAATACTTTATTTAAAGGTTATTATATTTGGCTAGCTATATTATTATACTCTTTACAAATATATGCTGATTTTGATAGTTATAGTAATATAGCAATAGGGTGTTCTAAAATATTAGGTATTGATGTTGGTATCAATTTTAAAACTCCTTATTTATCATCTAATATTAAAGAATTTTGGCATAAATGGCATATTTCTTTAAGTACATGGTTTAAAGACTATGTGTATATTCCTTTAGGAGGAAATAGAAAAGGTACACTTAGAAAACATATTAATATGATTATTGTGTTTATATTAAGTGGTATATGGCATGGTTCAACTATTAATTTTTTTATCTGGGGTTTGGGGCATGGATTATTAATTGTTTTTGAAGAATATTTTTTACAATTTTATAATAAATTAAATATTGAAGGAATTTTGAAAAAGATAAATAAAATAATTGGTATTATAATTAATTATTTATTAGTTTCAATATTATTTGTTTTCTTTAGAACTAATAAGTTTATTGACGCTATAAACATTCTAAGAAAATCTTTAATATTTGAAAAATTTGATTATACTGAACTTGGTTTAGTGAAAAGGGAATGGTATTACTTATTAATAATGATAGTAGTATTTATTATTGTAGATATATTTAGATCTAGGTTTAATATGATAGAAAAAATTACTAAAAGAAATGTTGTATTTAGATGGTCAATATATATAATAATGATGACTATATTTTTGATATTTGGTATGTATGGCTCACAATATAATCCTTTAGACTTTATATATAAACATTTTTAGGAGATTTTATGATTAAAGTTTTTTTAAAAACAAGTATAATGTTAGGAATAACTTTAGGGTTAAGTTTGTATTTATCTAAAGCTTTTTCTCCTGTTTCCTCAAATTTAAAAACAGCATATTTAAGTGTACCTGAAGATACTTTAGATCTAGTTGTTTTAGGATCTTCTCATACTCAGTATGGTATTAATCCTGCAGTTATTCATAATGAAACAGGCTTATATTCCTATATAAATGCAAGTGCTTGTCAACCTATTAGAGTGTCATATCAAATGCTTAAAGAAAGCTTAAAAACACAAAATCCAAATTTAATTATTTTAGATGTGTTTACAATGTTACCAGATCAAAGTGTTTGTTATGATGAATCAATTTATAAACTTGCTTCAGATGAGATGACAGGTATGGAAAAGATTAATACATTGATGATGCTAGATGATAAAAAAAAGGCTTTTGATTATATCTTATCTATTAGAATGTATCATCAATTATGGAATGAACTTGATATTGAAAGTTTGAAAATATCAAATGAAGATCTTCCATATGATAGTTTTGGTTTTATAAATTTACAACCAAAAGAATATCTATTTAAATATATGGAAGGCCCTGATAAAAAATATAGATATGACTTAAATCAAAGTGATTTGGATAATTTATTAAAAATAAAAGCTTTGTGTGATGAAAATAATATTGAGTTATTATTAGTTAAAACTCCTTTTGATATGAATCAAAAAAATTATGATGCATTAATGGCAGTATGGGATTTTGCTAAAGAGAATGATATCGATTATTTAGACTTAAATCAGTATTTAGAAGAAATGGATTTTGCTTTTGGTGTTGATTCTGAAACATGGCATAATACAAATTGGGGTGCTTATAAAAATAGTGAAATTATTAGTGAATATTTACTTAAAAATTATAAGTTTAATCATGTTGATAATGAAGATGTAAATAGAAATTTAAGTTACTTAAAAAAATCTACTTTATTTGGATTATTACTTAATCAAGTTGATCCATATAATTTCTTTAAGTATGCATCTAAATTTGATGGAATAATAATTATTAAATATAATGGATATTATAAGACTTCTATAGAAAGTGCGGAAAATGCACTTTTAAATGAGATGGGATTTGAATATGATTTTATTAATAATAGAAATACAAATTATTATGGTGTTAGTGTAAATGGTAAATTAAAAGGATATGATAATAAAGAGTTTAAAACTATTATTAATGGAAATGAAATTATTGTTAATAAAAATGAAATAATAATTGATGGTAAAGTTTTAAAAGATACTGATGGAGAATTAACTGTTGTTGTTTATGATTCTGATTTCTATTGGCATCAAAATATGAATATTGATTATGGAAGCAAATGGTTTTGGAAAAATGATTGTGATGGTTGGGTATGTAAATAGATACTAATTAAAATATTTATAAAAGTGAGGTAAGGCATTTTAAAATGAGAATAGATTCTTTACAAAATGAAAGAGTTAAAAAATGGATAAAGCTTCATCAAAAAAAATATCGTGAAAAATATGATCTTTTTTTGATAGAAGAAGAACATTTAATTAGTGAAGCTAATAAAAAAGATATTATTGATACTTTAATAATACTTGAGGGACATAAAAATATATTTAATATAGGTAATACAGTATATGTTAATAGCAATATAATGAATAAGCTTAGTACAAATATTTCTAGTGTAAAATATATTGCTGTTTGTAAAAAAATAAAAAAAAGCTTAAATTATGAAAATAGAATATTAATATTAGATAATATACAAGATCCAGGAAATATGGGAACTTTAATAAGAAGTGCATTATCTTTTGGATTTAATCAAATTATTGCTAGTGATAATTGTGTTGATATTTATAATGATAAAACTTTAAGGGCAACTCAAGGAGCTTTATTTCATGTTAATTTCATTACTGGTGACTTAAAAAAAATAGTTAGTGACTTAAAAGATAATTCTTATAATGTTATTGCATTAACACTAAATAATAGTATTTTTTTGGATGAATTAAAAGAAACAAAAAAAATGGCATTTGTTTTAGGAAATGAAGGTAGTGGTATTGAAAAATCACTTGAAGATATTTGTGATTATAGGGTTAAAATTGAAATGAGTGATTTTGAATCTTTAAATGTTTCTATAGCAGGCTCAATTGCTATGTATAAATTTAGAAATATTTAAGTTACAATTATTTTAAATATATTTTTGGATATTTTCTTTAATTTCATTAGAAGTAATGCTTGTTAAGATAATATAATCTATGATTGTTTATTTTAGTGAAGAAAAATGTACATGTAAAGATATTAAATATGTATATGAAGATATAAGAGGCTGTGACAGATAGTGCAATTTCGCATTAAAACTGTTACAGCTTCTTTTTTAATATAAACATTATATATTTATAGTTTTTTAAACAATTCAAAAAAGAACTAATTACATTTAGCTAATTTTTATTGTGTTGTCT
>JAAZCQ010000043.1 GCA_012513225.1 Erysipelotrichaceae bacterium | reverse complement strand
TCTATCAACAGCATGACCTAATTCATGAACTATAGTTGCCATACTCTTTGAATCAAATTTATCACTTGAAGATGAAATATATCCAGTTCTCATATATTTTGATTCAAAGTATTCACCTTCAAAATCTTCAAAATGAAATAGACCATTTTGAATTTTTGTTCTCATCAAAATGTTTTTTTACTATTTTATATACACTATCTCCATAAGTAGAATAATAATAGAGCATTATATCAATAGCTTCTTTTTCATTATATTTTTTCAAAGTATCCATAAATGGTAAACTCATAAATCCCATCTTTTCTAAAGCAGAATCAAAGTTATCAATCATAGAAAGAAAAAGATCTTCATTTTCATAATATGCATTATAAAAACCACTAATCATTTTTTTATTTGAAGATTTAACTCTCATACCTCTAGATTTATCACTGAAAAAGACAGCTTCATCATAATCAAAACCCGTTAAAGCAGCAAAAACTGTATTTAATTTTTGAAAATCTCCTAGATTAGATAGAAATATACTATCACTAGGATTAGTAAGCAAGAAGGATCTTAATGTTTTAAGATCCTTGAATAATCTATTTGTATCTATTTTCATTCAATTCACCCCTGAAAGACTAATATATTACTTGATTATACTTTTATTACCCACATATGGTCTTAATGCCTCAGGTATATTAACAGTACCATCTTCATTATAATTATTCTCAAGGAATGCTATTAAAGCTCTTGGAGTTGCTAAAACTGTATTGTTTAATGTATGTAAGAAATAATTTGATTTCTCACCCTTACATCTAATTCCAAGTCTTCTTGCTTGTGCTTCTCCTAAATTAGAACATGAACCTACTTCAAAATACTTTTGTTGTCTTGGACTCCATGCCTCTATATCAACACTTTTAACTTTCAAATCAGCTAAATCACCACTACAACATTCCAATGTTCTAACAGGTATATCTAAACTTCTGAAGAATTCAACAGTAAATGCCCACATTTTATTGTACCAATCCATTGAATCTTCTGGCTCACATATAACAATCATCTCTTGTTTTTCAAATTGATGTACACGATATATTCCTCTTTCTTCTATACCATGAGATCCAACTTCTTTTCTAAAACATGGACTATAAGAAGTAAGTGTAATTGGTAATGTATCTTTTTTAACAATATTATCTTTAAATCTTCCAATCATTGAGTGTTCTGATGTACCAATTAGATAAAGATCCTCACCTTCAATTTTATACATCATGTTATCCATCTCTTCAAAAGACATAACACCACTAACTACATCTCCTCTTATCATAAAAGGTGGTATGCAGTAAATAAATCCTTTATCAATCATAAAATCTCTTGCATAACTTAACATTGCAGAATGTATTCTTGCAGCATCTCCAGTTAAATAATAAAATCCATTACCACTAGTTCTTCCTGCTGAATCTTTATCAAGTCCATTAATTCTTTCTAATATATCAGCATGATATGGAATTTCATATTTCGGAACAACTGGATCTCCAAATCTTTCTTTTTCAACGTTTTCACTGTCATCTTTACCAAGTGGAACACTCTCATCAATAATATTTGGAATAACCATCATTATGTCCTTTATTTTTGATTCAAGTTCTGATTCTCTAGATTCTAAAGCCTCTATTTCTTTTTGAATATCAGATACTTTCTTCTTTACTTCTGTTGCTTCATCTTGTTTTTTATCGCGCATTAAAGCACCAATTGAGTCACTTAACTTGTTCTTATCATTTCTTAAATTATCACCAGTGGATTTACATTCACGGTATTCCAAGTCAAGGTTATATACTTCGTCAACTAACGACAGTTTTTTGTCCTGGAATTTCTTTTTAATATTTTCTTTTACCAATTCCCTGTTTTCCCTAATAAGTTTAATATCTATCATATAGTTCACCTCTTATTAGATATGATAACATGATTTTTGCAAAATAAAAAGAGAAATAATTCTTTTCTCTTTATTATCTTTAATTATCTTTCAATAAATAATACTTAACAGTTATTGTATCTGTTGCAACAAATTTTTTAATATTTATTTCATAAGCAGTTACCTTATCTATTAAATAGTTGTCATTTATCGCATCAACATAGCTTCTAACAATTGTATTTATCGTACCATCAGAACGTTTCACTTCTATAATCAAATTTCTAGATTTATCAATATTC
This sequence comes from Erysipelotrichaceae bacterium, assembly GCA_012513225.1. Lineage (GTDB taxonomy): Bacteria > Bacillota_I > Bacilli_A > Erysipelotrichales > Erysipelotrichaceae > UBA9076. The sequence goes on along the minus strand of JAAZCQ010000043.1, from coordinate 3,782 downwards.
TTAGATATTTCAACAACACCTTTTATAGTCTGTTTAGTTAGTTCAGATATTTTTTTGGCTATATCACTAAATACATTTGATATATCAACGGTACTCGCATCATAATAATACGATTTTGCAGTGGCTAAATTTTCAAGTATAGTTTTTGCAGAAGAATTAACACTAAAACCAATAGTATACATTTTAGTCCCGTAATATGTCTTTATATTATTTTCTTGAGTTGAGTAATCTCCACCGTTAGGCACACCATCAGATAAGAAAACAACAAAGTTACTATTATTTTGATTAGCTGCATATAATGACTGTAAACTCGTATAGCAGTCAGCTAAAGTTGTATCATACGGTGTTAGACCAGAAGCTGTTAAATTGGTTATAATGGTTTTTAAACTCTGAGGAGTTACTGTTGATCCATCAGTACATTTATATTTTTTTGTTCCATCAATTGCCTTATTCATTGTGACAATACATAATCTATTATTATAGTTTGATCCATCATTTATCATTAAAGTATCAATAAATTGATTTGCTGCAGTTTTTAATGCATTTAATTTAGCTGAAGACATACTTCCTGAATCATCAAGCGCTAAAACAATATTCGCACCATTATCAGCAATTTCAGAATAATATATTAACTTTTCAATTGATATTGAGTTTTTTGGATCTGGATTTGGTTCTACACCATCAATACTATATACTAATTGATTGCTAATCGTTTCTCCTGCATTACCAATAACTTTTACATTGAATTTTATTGTTAATACATCTCCACCAGCAAGCGTAAATGAATATCCATTTGAACTCAATATAGACTGTGCAACACTATTTGCAATAGCCGAACTATAAGCAGTACCATTCATGGTAACACTCACATTAGTTGGACTTTCTACTGTTCTTCCTATAGCATTAACAAGTTCTATCTCACGTGCTTTAATTTCAGAACTATCTTCACCTACATTTTTAACTTCAACAGTATATACTATTACATCTCCATAACCAACAGTATCATCACCAGTTATTGAACTACTCCTAATTATTGTTGAATTGGCAAAATTTACTTTTACATTAAATTCAGGTTCAATAAAAACCCATGGATCTTTATAAGTTCCACTTCCCTCTACTTTTGTACTTCTTAAAACATATTCAGTTATTCTAGCTCCTAGTTTAGCTGTATTTAAGCTATCACTATAATTTCCACTAGCAATTATATAGTTAGAACTAGAATTCTTTTCTGTCATTGTCCAATAATTTAATTGGTCATTTAAATATGTTTTACCTTCAAATATAGATGTCTTATATTCATATAAGTTTAAAAATCCACCTTTTGTAAAACCAATTTTATTATTAAAAACATTACCATCATAAAAATACTTGGTACTTGGATCTATGTACCACTTATATCTTTTCATAGAAGTAATATAACTGCTTGTACTTAATTTAGCCTTATCATAATTTAAATAAACAGTAGCAGAAACAACTAAAGGAAAGAATAATAAAACTATGATTATAAAATGTAATTTTTTTTCCATTTTAAAACCTTCTTTACCTATTTTGATAGAATTATATCACTTTATATCTATTATTGTCAAATTATATCAAATTAAAAAGAGGATATTCCTCTTTAATATTTTACCATCCTTGACATGTGCCAAAAATTATTGCAAGAAGGATAAATAAAATCAATATTATAAAGAAAGTATTACAACCAGTATTACAACCAGTATTACAACAACCCATCATACCCATGCACCCCCATTTCCTAGATAAAAGCACCTAGTATGATTACTAACAATATAAATAATACTAAAGCAAATGCTGCTCCTGAAATTCCGTTTCCTTTACCACATCCACAACCGCATCCTGTATTCATAAAAACATTCCTCCTTTTTTTATCTTTACACTCTTATAGTATGATAATCCTTGCTTTTTGTGTATGATAATTACTTGTATTTTTATTACTAATTTGTTATCATATTAGAGTTAGGAGGAAAGTTATGAAAAAAACAATAATGGTTCTTGCTTGTGTATTTCTACTTGCTGGTTGTAATAATGTAAAACTAACAAATGGAGAAAATGCATTGGTAACTTTTGAAGAGGGAGGTATCAGTTCAGACGATTTATATAATGTTCTTAAAGAAACTTATGGTGCTGAAAATATAACAAATTTAATAGATAAATATTTATTAGAAAAACTTTATAAAAGCAATAATGAAGAAAAAAGTTATATAAAGCAATCTTTAGAAACTGCTAAAAGTTCTGCTAAAGAAATGAATGCTGACTTTGATACTTATGTATACTACTATTATAATGTATCTGGTGAAGCAGCATTTAAAGATTATATTTCTTTAAATTATAAAAGAAGTTTATGGATTGAAGACTATGCTCAAGAAATAGTAAGTGATAAACAAATCGAAGAATACTACAAAGATGAAGTTGTTGGTGATATGGAAGCAAGTCATATTTTAATTACTTCTAAAGCAAAAGATAATGCTACTGATGAAGAAAAAAGTTCCGCAGAAAAAGAAGCATATCAGAAAGCTAAAGATATAATTGATAAACTTAAAAGTGGAGAAGATTTTTCTAAACTTGCAAAACAATATTCTGAAGATGAAGAAACCGCAACTAAAGGTGGTTCATTAGGTAAAATAAACGATGGTGATTACGCAGATGAGGTAATTGAATCATTGAAAAGTTTGAAAGTTGGTTCTTATACTCTTACTCCAGTTAAATCATCATACGGATACCATATTATATACAAATCTTCACAAGGTGATAAAGCAAAACTAGACGATGCACTAAAAGAAGAAATAAGAGCAACAATCGGTAAAGAAATTGCTGATCAAGATGGTTTCTATATTAAGGCTATGAAAGCATTAAGAGAAAAGAATAAAATGAAAATATTAGATTCTGAGTTAGAAAAAGCTTATGAAAAACTAGTTGCTAGATATGAAGCACAAAGTAATACATCAAAATAAAAATCACTTTAAATAAGTGATTTTTTTAATGGTATAACAACTCAACTTAACAACCCCAGTTTGATCTTGCTGTTGCCTCCTTTATTTTTTCTTCATTATAATATGCATCAATTCTATAACTATGGTAACAAATATTATTAGATTTTGTATGTTTATAAAAAAATTCATCATCGTTATTTTCTCTAGTTACTTCAGCAATTAAATTGTATGTTGTATAATCATAATCCAATTGATAGATTCTATAAACGATTGATCCACTTAATGTTTCAGAGTCCAACAGTCTTATATTAAGACTAATTTCATCATCATTAAAAGTACCGTTCATAACTGCTACCAATTCCATATCTTCTATAGGTGTGGGTGTCGCAACATTTAATTCATCTATTACATTTGCACAAGTAATAGATTCATTATCATTTTCTACAATATCTTTTTTATCTATACTTGTTACTGATTTACTTGATGAATATTTATATTTTATATATTTTCCGTCATCCCAAACTACCAGATATCTTATTCTTCCTTTACTGTTTAATTCTATATAATAATACTTTTCTGCTCCACTCATATTAAGTGGATTTATTGAATCTGTTTCACTTCTGCAGAAAGTTGTTTCTACATCACCTGATATTTGTGAAGTTAGAAATCTTTTCTCAGCCGAAGATGTTACTGTTTTAACTTCTGTAACAAAAACATCCTTCTTTGCATTATTAAACATTTCTAAAACATTTGGTAATGCTATTATTATTAATATTGCGAGTATCGCAATAACTGCTAGTAATTCTACTAATGTAAATCCTTTTTTCATTT
>JAAZCQ010000020.1 GCA_012513225.1 Erysipelotrichaceae bacterium | reverse complement strand
TCTATAAAAAGATCTAAGTGCAGATAAATTTCTTGAGAATGATGAGTTAGATAGCTTCTTCCCCCCTATTTTACCGCTTTTTAAATCTTTAAAATAATCCATAATTATTTCCTTATTTACGTCATTAAAATTAGAAATATCATTTTTAATAAGATAATCAATAAATCTAGAAATATCTCTATTATATGAATCATTAGTTTTTTCACTTCCTGTGTTTGTTAGCTTTAAATAGTTTAAAAAATCCTCTAATGATTTTTTTAAATCTCTTTCCATAATACCTTTTTTATCTCTTCTAAAGCTCTTTTAGAATAAGCTTCTTTTCTTTCCTTCTTCTTTATATTATCAATATTTTCTACTATTCCAAAATTAATGTTCATAGGTTGAAAATTTTCAGGGTTTCCATTAGCTATATAGTGTGCTAACGATCCTATCATAGTCTTATTATCAAGGTTATAAGTTGGCTCACCCTTTAAGTATCTAGCCATATTTATACCAGCCAACAAACCACTTGAAGTGCTTTCAACATACCCTTCAACTCCAGTAATCTGTCCTGCAAAAAATAAATTAGGCTTGCTTTTAAACTGATAATTACTACTTAAATATAATGGTGAATTTATATAGGTATTTCTATGCATTACCCCGTATCTAATGATAGATGAATTTTCTAATCCAGGTATCATTTGAATAATCTTTTTTTGTTCAGACCATGTTAAATGTGTTTGAAATCCAACAATATTATATAAACTATCAGAAATATTATCTTGTCTTAATTGAATAACAGCATATGGTCTTTTACCATTTTTTTCTAATCCAACTGGTTTCATAGGTCCAAATAATAAGGTTTGTCTTCCTCTTTTTGCCATTATTTCTATCGGCATACATCCTTCAAAATATACTTCTTTTTCAAAATCTTTAATTTTTGTGGTTTCCCCATTTATTAATGCATCATAAAAATTATCAAATTCTTCTTTATTCATAGGGCAGTTAATATAATCGGCATCACCCTTATCATATCTAGACTTATAATAAGCTTTTTCAAAATTTATACTGTCTTTTTCCACTATAGGTGCTGCGGCATCATAAAAATATAACCCTTTGTCATTTACTAATTTTTGTATTGAATCAAATAAAGGTTGAGAGGTTAAAGGTCCACTTGCTATAATGCAAGGTTCATCAATTATTGTTGTAAATTCTTCATTTATTATTTCTATAAGAGGATTATTTTTAATTTCATTAGTTATATATTTAGAAAATTGTTCTCTATCTACCGCAAGTGCACTTCCAGCAGGTATTTTACAACTATCAGCTGCCTTCATAATTAAACTGTCTAGTATTCTCATTTCTTCTTTTAAAACACCAACAGCATTGCTTAATTGATCACTTCTTAAAGAATTAGAACATACTAGTTCCGCAAAATTCTCGCTTGAATGAGCTGGAGTATATTTAATTGGCTTCATTTCAATTAACTTAACTTTGATGCCTCGTTTACTTAATTGATACGCTGCCTCACATCCTGCAAGTCCAGCACCAACTACTACAACTTCCATTACTTAGACCTTCTTGTAGTTTTCTTAGTTGTTTTTTTAGCTTTAGGAATTATCTCTTCCCCATCTAGTGTTTCCATATAATTACATTTTGGAAATGATGAACAGCCATGAAAATATGTATTATATCTTGATTTTCTTTTTAATAGTTCCGATCCACATTTAGGACATAATTTTCCTATTGGTACTGGTTTTTCTTTCTCTTCATCATCTTTTACAATCTTAGCTGTATATTTACACTCTGGATAAGTTGAGCAAGAAATAAACTTACCAAATCTTCCAACTCTAATTACAAGGTCATTTCCACATAAAGGACATTTTTCACCAGTTTTCTCCGGTTGAATTTTTTCCATTTTCTCGTTAGCTTCTTCTAAAAGTGGTTTAAATTTCTCCCAAAATTTTGTTAATGCTTCAACACCTTCTAAATTACCTTCAGCAATTTCGTCTAATTCATTTTCCATATTCGCAGTATACTTAACATTAATTATACTACTAAAGAATTGATCTAATTTATCAGTTGTAAGTATTCCTTGTTCTGTAGGAAAAAATACCTTAGTTTTACTTGTTTCTTTATTTTTTTCTAATTTTACATATCCTCTTTCTTGAATAGTATCAATTATCATTGCATAAGTACTTGGTCTTCCAATACCTTGTTCTTCTAATTCTTTAATTAATCTTGCTTCTGAATATCTTAAAGGAGGTTCAGTAAAATGTTGATTTGAATTTAAAGTTAAAGGTAATAATTTTTCATTTTCTTCTAATACTGGCAATATGACATCTTTATTATTTTCATAGTCTGCATATATCTTTAAATAGCCATCAAATTCTAATTGACTTCCATTTGCACTAAACAAATATCCATTATTTTCTAAAGAAACATTCATTGTATTATTTATAGCAGGTGCCATTAAAGAACCTAAAGCTCTAGCATAAATAAATTTATACAGTTTATATTGATCATTATTTAAGTATTCTTTTATTTTTTCTGGAGTATTTTCAAGATTTGTAGGCCTTATTCCCTCATGAGCATCTTGAGATCCTTCATCATTTTTTATTTTATATTTACCTAGATATTTTTTACCATAATCTTTTTCAATTTTATTCTGTGCACTTGTTACAAACACATTAGATAATCTTGTACTATCAGTACGCATATAAGTAATTAAACCTTCTAATCCGTTTTCTAGTTCAATACCTTCATATAATCTTTGAGCAACACTCATTGTTTTTTTAGCACTAAATCCAAGCTTAGTAGATGATTCTTGTTGAAGAGTAGAAGTTATAAAAGGAAGTTTAGGTTCTTTTTTTCTAACTTGCTTTTTTATTTTAGTAATTGTAAATTCACCTTGACATGCTTCCCACGCTTTTTTTGCTTCTTCTTCATTTTTAATTTCAGCTTTTTTACCATTAATTTTTGTTAAAGTAGCCTCAAATTTTTTCTTGTCCTTACTAAATACTGCATCTAATGTCCAATATTCTTCAGTAACAAATGCTTGTATTTCTTTTTCTTTTTCTACAATTAATTTTAAAGCTACAGATTGTACTCTTCCTGCAGATTTACTTTTTATTTTACTTTTTAGTAAACTAGATAACTTAAAGCCTATTATTCTATCAAGCATTCTTCTAGTTTCTTGTGATCTAACTAAGTTTAAATCAATTTTTCTTGGGCTATTAAATGCATCAATTACTGCATCTTTAGTAATTTCATTAAACACTACTCTATTATTATCATTTTCATCAAGATTAAATTCTTGCGCCAAATGCCAAGATATGGCTTCTCCTTCTCTATCTGGGTCAGTAGCAAGGAATACATGGTCAGCTTTTTCAACTTGACTTTTTAATTCTTTTACTATATTTTTTTTATCTTTTGATACCACATAAGTTGGTATAAAACCTTCTTCGATATCTATTCCTAAACCACCTTTACCTTTTATAGCTAAATCTCTAATATGACCCTTACTAGATACAACAGAATAATCTTTTCCAAGATATTTTTCTATTGTCTTTGATTTTGATGGTGATTCTACTATAACTAAATTTTTCATTTTAACTCCCCTCTTTATAACTTCGCAATTTAAACAATATATCAAATATATATTACTTTCAACATTATTTATAATTCTGTCAATATATATGCACCTTGACTGATTAGCAAATTACAACCTTCCCCTTCTTTTTCAAATAAAGGATATGGAACAACATATACATCTTTTGATAAATTGATTGCTTCATTTACAGTAAGCATTGTACCACTTTTAATTTTAGCTTGTGTAACATACAAACACTCTCCTAAAGAAGCAATCAATCTATTTCTAAAAGGAAAATGATGTTTTTTTATAGTAACATGATTTGGATATTCACTAATTATCAATTGTTCTTTTTCCATAATATCATAAATAAATGAATTACAATAAGGATATTTTATACTAAGTCCACTACCAATAATACCTATAGTTCCGCTATATTTCAATGCTTCAATATGTGCTATGGCATCTATTCCTTTAGCCAATCCTGACACTACAACTTTATTTTTATTATTTTCTACTATCTTTTTCGTTACTAAAACACCGTATTCGCATGCATTTCTGGAGCCAACTATACTTATACAACTTTTGTTTAATAAAGATATATTACCCTTATAAAAAATAACCCAAGGTGGGTATCTTAATTTTTTAAAGTTATTAGGATAATCATTATCAAATATGGTAATATAATTATCTTTTATATCATACTTTTTCACTTCTTCATTTTTAGCTATTGCATTTGTGACCTTATAATAATCACCATTATATTTATAACTATAGTACACCACTTTATCTTTTATATTCATACATACCTCAAACAATTATAAAAGATAAAGTTCTAGTTCCTATAAATCTAATTCTAATTGATTATATTTAGAAACTGGATTAAATGTTTTTCTATGTATTTCTAAAATCCCTAGTTTTTTTAATGCTTCTATATGTTGTTTTGTAGGATAGCCTTTATTGTTTTTAAAACCATATCCTGGGTACATGACATCATATTCTTCCATAATTTTATCTCTAGTTACTTTTGCAAGTATACTTGCTGCAGCAATAGAAATGCTTTTTTGATCTCCTTTTATAATTGGAAAAACTGTTTTATTTTTAATATTAATATCAACTGCATCTGTTAATACAATTTCACTATTTAATAAACTACCAATCTCAAACATAGCATTTTTTGTAGCTTGTAATATATTTATTTCATCAATTATTTTAGGTGATACAATCAGTATTTCGTATTCTAATGATACTTCTTTTATTAACTCAAAAAGTTGTAATCTTTTCTTTTCACTTAACCCTTTAGAATCATATATATCATCATTCTCATAATAAGTAGGTAATATGACACCAGCTACAACCAAAGGACCAGCTATAGGACCTCTACCTGCCTCATCTATACCAATAATACTTTTTGGCCAGTATTTATGTTCAAATTCATTACTAGTTTTCTTCATCAATTTTTTCCCATGTGATTTTACCTAACTTATCATTTCTAAGTTCATTTATAAAAAGTATCATTACTCTTTCTATATCTATTTCACCCTTTTTTAATAAATTTCTTGCTTTTCCAATTCTTTCAAACATTATATATGGATCTTCATCTAATTCCACATTATATCTTTCAATAATATTAGTTGGATAGTTTTTAAGTATATATTTTAAAGCATAAACAGATATTTGTTCAATATCTAAGATTTGATCATTAATAGAACCAACGACTGCCAAATTTAATCCAATAATTTCATCATCAAATTTTGGCCATAATATTCCAGGTGTATCAAGTAGTTCAATATCTTTATCTAATCTAATCCACTGTAAACTTCTAGTTACACCTGGTTTATCAGCTGTTTTAGCAATTTTCTTTTTTGCAATCCTATTTATTAATGTACTTTTTCCAACATTTGGAATACCAATGACCATTACTCTAATTGCTCTTGGATTTATTCCTCTAGATTTTTGTTTTAAAATCCAAGACTTCATAATTTGATGCACTTCTTTTTTAATAATTTTAATTACATCATCTTTAAGTAAATCAACAGCAACACAACTAATTCCATCTTTTTTAAAATAATTTACCCATCTACTTGTTTGAATATCATCTGCTTTATCTTTTTTAGATAAGATTATTAAATATGGCTTATTTTTAATGATTTGCTTGAGTAAAGGATTGCTTGAAGAATTAGGTATTCTAGAATCTCTTATTTCTATTACCATGTCAACAAGTTTTAAAGAAGCTTCCATTTCTCTTTTTGCCTTAGTCATATGGCCTGGAAACCAATTTATGCTTGTTTTATTTTTATTCATTTATACCACTCCTTTTTTAAGTGAAAATTCAAATTTACGGTTGCTATTTAAGCATAAAATCTGCCCATTCTCCTATATATTCTTTATAATTCTTTTCCAATAAATAATTTTTTCTATATATTCTTTTTTGCGACTTTCAATATATTCTTTGCAACTACCAATTCCGTATTTATAAACAATAGAAGTTAAATCATAAAATATAAACCCCATAGCGTGTCCATTTGCATGAACAACACCACATGCTTGACCTACTGAATGGCATAGCGCTATATCTTCTAATGAAGTTATTTCTTTTGCAAATGCGTGGCAATTAAGGATTTCACGCTTTGCTATTGGTATTTTAACTTTTCACGTAAAATCTTTTTTTACAAAACAATTATAATATCAGTATAACTAGTATCAACAATTTAATAAATAATTGTATTATCAGTTCTAGATATTACTTTATAAGTACTATTAGAATATAAGATTATAATTCAAATATTTTTTACTAAAAAAATTATCTTTGAAGATACTAATATAGACTTATTATAATCAAAAAAACTTATTATATAAGTCTCATTTGACAATTCATAAAATTTAATTTGATAAGTATGACTATGTGGAGCTGCTAGATAAACTTATTTAGCATCATTATTTCCAGAAAACTGATTAATCTCATCTAAAACATAATAATTCTTTTCTTCTAGTATATTTATCACAAAATTTTCTAATTTACTTTTTTCCCAACTTTATTTAAAGGATATATTAAATAAAAGTCTTTACTTTTAATTTGTTTTGAGCTAAATCCTCCATAGAATCTTGAATCCTTTGATTTAGATCTATTGTCTCCCAAACAATAGTACTCATCATTATTTAATGTTACCTCAAAATCATTTGTGACTGCATTCTTATTTAAAAATGTTTCTTCTACTATGTCACCATTTATATATAATTTATTATTAATATAACTTACATTGTCAGTAGGTAAACCAATAACTCTTTTTACAAGATAATCATTTGTTTCAGGTATATATATGATCACAATATCAAATCTTTCTATACCTTTTTTTCTTAGATTATAAATGCTAGAAAATCCATATTCTCCATCAAAAAGTGTTGGATACATTGAATCTCCTTGTACCTTTACAGGTTTAAAAACAAAGGTATTTAAAAGATATACAATAAATAAGCTAATTGCAATTGTTTTTATATAACTTATTATTTCTTTTTTTATGTTGAATTTATTATTTTTCATATACGATTATTATAAGTAAAAAGTCGGATGTGTCCCCGACTTTATCTTACCTCTTTAATTCTTGCTGACTTACCACTTCTACCACGTAGATAGAATAATTTAGCTCTTCTAACCTTACCAATTCTTTCAACAGTTATTTTATCAATTATTGGTGAATGAATAGGAAACGTTCTTTCTACACCAATTCCATTAGATATCTTTCTTACTGTAATTGTTTCACCAATACCTTTTCCTTGTCTTTTAATAACGACACCTTCAAAGATTTGGATACGAGATTTTTCGCCTTCTTTAATTTTTACGTGAACTTTTACTGTAGCTCCAGCTCCAAAGTCAGGAATATCGCTACGTAGTTGTGTCTTAGTAATTTCATCTACTAACTTTAAATTCATCTTCTCTCTCCTTTTCCAATATTATAATCAAATACTCATTCATCAATTAGATCAGCGGAGTATAGATACGACTAGCGCCTAATGATAATATCATAGTTATACATTAATTGCAATATAAGGTTACTCATTTTCTATTTCATCTAATAAGGCTAGCTCTTCATCAGTAAAAGCTCTACCTATCAATAAATCAGGCCTATTGTTTTTTGTGAGTCTTAAGGATTCTTTCAACCTATATTTCCTTATATTTTCATGATGTCCAGATAATAATACTTCAGGTACTAAATCACCATTATAATCTTGAGGCTTAGTATATTGAGGATATTCTAACAAACCATTTTCAAATGATTCGTCTTGATGACTTTCCTCTTCTATAACACCTGTTTGTAATCTAATAATCGCATCACTTATAACCATTGCTCCAAGTTCTCCACCTGTAAGAATATAGTCCCCAATACTAACAAGTTCATCTACATATTTATAGACCCTTGCATCAATTCCTTCATAGTGACCACAAATTATTATTAAATGTTTATAATTTGAAAATTTTCTAGCATATTTTTGATTAAATTTTATACCAACAGGACTCATCAAAATAACATGAGAATCTTTTGTTCTTATGATGCTTAATGCATCCAAAACAGGTTGACACTGTATCAACATTCCTTTTCCACCACCAAAAGGAGTATCATCTACATGACTATGTTTATCATTAGTAAAATCTCTTATATTAATACACTCAATATCAACTAGATTATTATCAATAGCTCTTTTTATAATCGAAGTATTAAAGACAGATTCAAACATTTCAGGAAATAAAGTTAAAATGCTTATCTTCATATTAAACCTTCAATCAATTTTATTATCATTTTATTTAAATTAAGATCGACATCTTTAACAAATGCTTTAACATTTGGCACTAAAAATGTTGTTTTATCTTCTTTTTCTATTCTTAAATTTGTATTTGCTCCTGTTTCTTCAACTCTTATAACTTTACCTAAATAATTATCATTTTCATCATAAACATTTAAGCCCACTAGTTCAAATCTATAGTATTCACCCTTTTTTAAGGGCTTTATTTTACTTCTATCTACATATATATCTAAGCCTTTTAGATTTTCCACCAAATTAATATCTTTATAATCTTTAAAAGATACAATATTCATTTGTTTTAGTACTTTATAAGAGTCAACTATAAAAGGTTTATATTGACCATTAATATTTATTAAAACCTCATTCCCTATAGTATATCTTTCATCATCAAAATCAGAAAAACTTTTAATTTTAAGTTCTCCTTTAATTCCAAAAGTATTTACAATTACTCCAATTCTTAAATATTCCATATATACTCCAAAAAAAGGATGCAGAGCATCCTTAAATAGATTCAAATCTTATGGTAATCTTTTTATTTTGAACATGTGATGCAACTGACATCATTTGTCTTAAAGATACCGCCATATTACCCTGACGCCCTACAAGTCTAGCAACATCATCATTAGCTGCATATACATAAAGAATAATTTCATTATCATTTAAGCTAGGCATTTGACGAACTTCTAAACTATTAATATCATCTACCATTGGCTTAACTAGATTGTATAAAACTTTATCTAATTCTACCATAACTACTTACTCTTCTTTTTCTCTTCGTGGTATTGCTTCATAATTCCTTGTTCAGATAGAATATTACGAACAGTATCTGATGGTTGTGCACCATTTCTTAACCATTTCATTGCAAGTTCAGCATCAACTTTTACAGTCGCAGGCTCAGTTGTAGGATTTATATAACCAATAACCTCAATTGAACGACCATCTCTAGGGAATCTTGAATCAGCTGCAACTATTCTATAGAACGGAGCTTTCTTAGCACCCATACGCTTCAAACGTAATTTTACTGCCATTTTAGTGTCCTCCTTTTAATTACTTGATAATAATATCATATATTAACAAGGTGTCAAGTCTTTTTACTTAACAGACTAAAATTTCCATTTTCTCTTTTGTGTAGGCACTTTCCCTTGCATTTGATTCATCATCTTGTTAAGGGTATTTTCATCAAATCCACCTTTTTTTTGTATTGAACCAATTTGCTTAAACATTTGTTGCATCTTTCCATACTGGTTAATAAGCTTGTTTACTTCATTAATTGAAGTTCCACTTCCTTTAGCTATTCTTCTTTTATGAGAGCTTCGTAAAATTGAAGGATCATTTCTTTCAGCTTTTGTCATACTTTGTATAATAGCTTTTGTTTTGCTTAATTGTTTATTAGCATCCTCATCATTAAATTGATTTGCAAAATTACTCATTCCAGGAAGCATTTTCATAACCCCACTTAAAGGTCCAAGTTTGGTAGTTTGTTCTAATTGAAAAAGCATATCATTCATTGTAAAAGTACCCTCTAACATCCTTTGAGCACTTTTTTCAGCTTCTTCCATATCCATTTTTTCTTGTGCATGTTCAACAAATGATACTATATCTCCCATACCAAGTATTCTATCTGCCATTCTTTCAGGATAAAACATATCCATATCTTCAATCTTTTCACCTTGGCCAACAAATTTAATAGGAACTTGAGTAATAGATCTTACAGATAGTACTCCTCCACCTCTAGAATCTCCATCAAATTTAGTGACTACTAGTCCAGTAATTGGTAGTTGTTCACTAAAAGATTTTGCAACATTCACAATATCTTGTCCAGTCATTGCATCAACACTTAATAAAATCTCATCTGCTTTTATAGATTCATTAATATTTTGTAGTTCTTTCATTAAATCTTCATCTATATGTAATCTACCTGCAGTGTCAATTAAAACAGTATCAAAGTCTTTTTCTCTAGCATATTCTAAAGCCTTAATACTTGTATCTACAGCATTAACCTCACTACCTAAACTAAAAACTTCAACATCTATAGATTCACCTAAAGTTTTTAATTGTTCAATTGCTGCTGGTCTAACAATATCAGCTGCAACTAATAATACTTTTTTATTTAATTTATTTTTTAATATATTTGCAATCTTTGCAACACTAGTTGTCTTACCTGTACCTTGTAATCCAACCATCATTACACTTGTGATGCCTTCATCTTTAAAATTAATATCTGCTTTAGATTCTCCAAGTAATGTAATAATTTCATCATGAACAATTTTTACAACCATTTGTCCAGGATCTACTGAATCTAAAACTTCTTGTCCTTTTGACTTTTCTTTTACTGTTTCTAGAAAATCTTTTACTATCCTATAATTAACATCAGCTTCTAAAAGAGCAATTCTAATCTCTTTTAACATTATTTCCATATTATTATCTGTAAGTTTACCTTGACCAGATATATTTTTAAACGCTTTATTAAGTCTTTCACTTAACGAATCAAATGCCATATTATTAACCTCACTTCTTTACTATTTTAACATATAAATAGCCTATATTGTCTAATAAACAATATAGGCTATATTCTTACTCGTTTTCTATTCTTGATGTTATAAAAGAAACCTTTTCCGCAATAACTTCTGCATTGTAATAAGTTTTATTTTTTTCACTTTCATAAACGCTTGCTTGTAATCTGCCTTTTAAAGCTATCACATCATTTAGTTTACATAAATTTAAGCACGTTTCAGCAATACCCTTCCAAAGAGTAACTTGAAATAAATCACTACTTAGTGTTCCATCACTATTTCGAAAGTTCCTATCTACCTCTAATATAAGTTGTGCATAAGTATTTCCATTATTTGTTTGTTTAATTGTTGGCAATTCCTTCACTTTACCTACTAACACGCATTGATTTAACATAATAACCTCCTGTATAGGCTATTATGTCTAATTATTTACAATTTAACAAAGTCACAAACTAAGCCAATATTCTCAAAAAGAGTTTTACTTATATTTGAAACGAGACTGCATTTTCTAATTAGAATTACTTTTAATAATAGTTAAAGTATTATTTGAAATGTCTAAATCCTTTATTACTTTATTACAATAATCAACATCAAGATTTTGTACAATATTTAAGCTTTGAAAAGTTGAAACACCATTCATAGCATCTCTAAAATATGAAACACTTATATTTTCTAGATTATTATAAAGTCTTAATAAGTAACCCAGTGTTTTATTTTTTAACATTTTTAAATCTTTTTCACTCATATATGTTTTTTTAAAGTTATTAAATTGAGTGAGTACAAATTCCTTTAAAGTATCAGGATCGTTATTATCAGTAAATATTATATAAGAATGATCTTTACCTATATCAGAATCAAAAGAAAAATATGATGTTATTTTCTTTTCATCTATCCATTTTTGATAATCAGAATTTAATGAAGAAAAATATGATTGAAGGCTTAAATTTATTGCCCAATCCCTTTTAACTCTTTCTTCATCACTTGTATCTAAAACTGGTAGCTTAATACTAAAACTACATTTAGTTTCACTTACATCCATTTCAATAATTTTTTCATTAGTAACAACTTCTAATGGTTCTTTCATTATTTGTCTTATAACATTTTTATATTTAGGAAATGTTTTCTTTGACTGATTTTCTTTAATAATATCCATAATCACATTAGGATCTTTTGGAGTTACTACAATTATCATCATATTTCCAGGATGATAATTTAAATTATAACATTCCTCCAAATCATCTTTTGTTATTTTGGAAACAGATTCAGGACTTCCTCCTATATCTTCTTTTAACGGATTATTATGATACATACTTTTAAAAGATTCAAAATAAAGTCTAGAATCAGGATTTTGTAGATACATCAATAATTCTTGTGTGATGATTCCTTTTTCTTTTTCAACAGATTCTTCGGTAATACTTAAATTTTGTACAAAATCTAACAATAAATTTAAAGGTGTTTCAACATCTTCATCAGAAGTACTAAAGTAATACACAGTTTCTTGATAGCTAGTAAATGCATTTACATTTGCACCAAGTTCACTAAATTCACTGAGTATATCACCTTCTTGTGACTCAAATAATTTATGTTCTAAAAAGTGAGCAATTCCACTATAGTACTTAAACACCTCATTATCATCTGTAATTTGCTGAAGGTCATATGCTCCAAAAGGAGTTCCAAACAAACAAGAAGTTGATTTAAAAAGAGGTTTATGCCAAACTATAACTTTTAATCCATTTTCACATACATCTTCATAATAAACTTCATTAAATTGCTTATATTCAAATCTATTCATTATTTTCCTCCGCTTGTCTTAATACATAACATTCAACTAATTCTAAATTTTTAAATGATTCCATAATACTAGCTTTACTAACTTTTTTGAATTCATCAATCATCTTTTCAATACTCATACCATCATTTATAATAAAATTTCTATATTCATCCCACATTATAGATTTTGCACTATCTGAATTACTCCTATAGACATTTATATACATCTTTTTAGTTGTTTCAAGTAAACTATCATCATAATCACCAGTTTTAATTTTATCTATTTGTAAAGATATTAATTCTTTAACAGTTTTCAAATTTGAATAATCAATTCCAGTTGAAATTTTCATAATTCCATCATACCCATAAACGATAGAAGATATGCTATAACACAAACTTCTTTTTTCTCTTACTTCTTGAAATAGTAAAGATGTAGGTAGTGTGCCTAAGATTCCATTACCAATTATCATAGACGGAAAATCAGAGTCTAATACATTTTTATTTGTTTTATATCTAAGTTGTAATATAGTTTGTCCTATCTTCTTTTTTTCTTCTTTTTCAATGAATTCACTTCTATTAGACTTGTATACCATTTCTTTTGTAGAAGATCTATTTTCAAAATTTAAATATAGTTTTGTGAATTTCTTTATATCATTAGAATCTACATCACCAATTACAATTATATTTATTATTGATTTATTAATTATTTCATTATATAAACCTATAACATCACTAACTTGAATAGATTCTAAATCACTAATATTCATATCTGCCTTAATTCCAATATATTCTCCATATAATAAATCTGCTTTTTTATTAGAATATGAAGATGGCCTATCATTTAATACACTAATATCTTGTCTTAGCTTTTCTTTTAACTCTTCAAATAATTCCTTTGGATACTCTTTGTCTATCCATAAAGGTCTTAATAAAAATTCATTTATTACTTTAAATTGTTTTTCCAACAATTTATTGTCATCTACATATTTACCATTAACAAAAGAGCTTCTAACTTCCATCAATCTTGCACATCCTTTTATGTCAAAAGATATGCTAAATCCACCACCATAAAGTTTATTAAACAAATTAGAAACCGCCTGTTTACTATTATATAGACTACTTGAGTCTTCTAGCATAAGCGCAAGTAAATTACGTAAAGTTTGATCATGTTTATTACTATTGTCTAAAAATTCAATAAAAATACTAACATCTTTAAATTTATCAGTATTATATATATGAAGATGAACGTTTTCATTTATTTTTACAATTTCCATAAATTAACTCCTTTATCTAAAAATGGTTATATAAATGTTATCTTTTTGAAGAATCAAATATTTCTCCAGCAGCTTTTGGTCCAACAGATTTTCCACTAAATATAATTAATGCAACTACAGTTAATACATATGGTATTGCAGCAAAAAATTCAGATGGCAATAACTTTAATATAGGAATCATACTTGCATAAACACCTAATGCTGAAGAAAATCCAAAGAAAATTCCAGCACCTAAAACCCCAAATGGATTCCATTTTCCAAATATTAATGCAGCAATTGCAATAAACCCAACACCATGTATAGAAGATATTGTATATTGAATACCACTTGTTAGTACCATGATAGCTCCAGCACTACCAGCCAGTGCACCAGATATTAAAACACTAATATATCTAACCTTATAAACATTTATACCTACAGATTCTGCTGCTTGAGGATTTTCTCCACAAGCTCTTAGTCTAAGTCCAAATCTTGTTTTAAATACTAAAAAATAAGTAAATAATACTAATATAACTGCTATGAATATTGTTGGATAAACATTACTAAATATCATTTTCCCAATTATAGGTATATTACTTAGTATTGGAATACGCTTAACTTTAGAAATACCAACAATAAATGATTTAGTTCTTTGCTGACCAAAAATAATTTGGCACAAATAAACAGTAATACCACTTGCAAGCATATTTAAAGCAGTACCAGCAATAGTATGATCAGCCTTAAATGATATTGTTGAAACTGCTAGTAATAACGAATATACTACACCAGCAATCAATCCTGCAAGTATACCCATCCATCCTGCATAAGCACCAATACCTGGCTGTGATTCTAAAAGAACACAAACAGTTGCTCCCGCAAAGCCTCCAACCATCATTATTCCTTCTAATGCAATATTAACAATGCCACTTCTTTCAGAAAACAATCCTCCTAAAGCAGCAATAATAATAGGGGTTGCCACAAGCAATACTGTAGGAAACATTGAAATTAATAACTTCATTTGCTTGTTCCTCCTTTACTATTTACCATACTTTTATGCTTTTTAGATTCAAGTTTTGAAAGAATATATTTAATTGCGTGTTGTATAGCAACAAAAAATACAATCGATGAAGAAATAATCTCTCCTATTTCTCTAGGAATACCATTAATTTGAAGTAATGGTTGTGATACTTTAAGTAAAGCAAATAACATACCAGAGAATAAAATACCTAAAGCATTGCTTGATCCAACTAAGGCAACAGAAATACCATCAAAACCATAATTATCTGCAGCAGTCATTACTCTTCCATATCCAAATGTACCTTGAACTACTATTGCACCTGCTAATCCAGCTAAAGCACCAGATATCATTATTGATAAAATAATACTTTTATCAACTTTTATACCTGCGTATCTAGCACCTTCTTTATTAAAACCTGTTGCTCTTAAAGAAAATCCAAATGATGTTTTTTCAATAATAAACCAATAAGCTATTACACAAATAATTACTACTATAAAACCCCAATGAAATCTAGAATTTCCAGTTAAACTCGCAAGAAAACTTGAACCTAGTTTTGTAGATGATGGTATATCTACTGTTCTTTGATTATTAGTACCAGGTAAAATTTTTAAAAAATAATTTGCTCCATACATTGCAGTATAATTTAACATAATCCCTGAAACTACTTCTGAAATATTAAATTTATGTTTTAATAATCCTGGAATAAAAGCCCATAATGCTCCTGCTAGGGCCCCAACTATTAAGCATACAATAGCTCCTATTCCTTTTGGCATAGGAACTAGTATTGCTAACATTGTAACTGCTAATGAACCCATTATTACTTGGCCTTCAGCCCCAATGTTAAACATTCCACATCTATAGGCAAAACCTACAGCTAATCCAGTTAACATTATAGGCATTGCACTAACCAAAAATTCACCAGGATATCTTAAGTTAAAACCTAAATGTGGTTTGTAGATATCAAAACCTGTTAAACCTTTAAGTAATCCCACTAATAAACCATTAACACTTTTACCTGAAATAATAAGAATTATACATCCAACTAATATACCTAAAATAATAGCAATAAATGGAATCAATAGTTTTTCATTTTTTTTATTCATTGCCACTTATCTCCTCTAATTTAGCTCCAGCCATTAGTAGTCCTAACTCTTTTTCATTTGTTAATTTTGCATCTACAACACCAGTAAATTCTCCATTATACATAACTGCAATTCTATCACTTAAATCTAATATTTCGTCTAACTCAAAAGATACTAATAAAACTGCCTTACCTTTATTTCTTTCAGAAATAATTCTTTTATGTATATACTCAATTGCCCCAACATCCAAGCCTCTTGTTGGTTGAACAACTATTAATAAGTCTGGACTTCTATCTATTTCTCTAGCAATAATTGCTTTTTGTTGGTTTCCTCCTGACATACTTCTTGTTATTGTTTCTCTTCCTTGACCACTTCTAACATCAAATTCACTAATTAAATTATCAGCATATTTATCGATTAGTTTTAAATCTAATATACCTTTCTTACTAAATTTTCCATCATATTCATGAATAATTAAATTTTCTTTTAATTTGAAATCAAGTATAAGTCCATGTTTATGTCTATCCTCAGGAACATGTCCTAATCCATATTCGTATCTTGATTTGATTTCAAAATTAGTTATATCTTTTCCATTTAATATAATTTGACCACTTTCAGACTTCATAAGTCCTGTAATAGCATATATTAATTCTGATTGTCCATTACCATCAATTCCTGCAATACCAAGTATTTCTCCAGCAAAAACGTTTAAACTTAAATCATTAACAGCGTTTGTACCCCTATTAGATTTTACATTTAAATTATTTATAGTTAATATCTTTTCTCCTAGTTTCAATTCAGGTTTATCAATATTAAAGTCTATTTCTCTTCCTACCATCAATTCTGCCATTTCTTTTTCTGTAGTTTTAGCTACATTAACAGTATCAACTAATTTCCCTCTTCTAAGAATAGTACAAACATCAGCAACCTCTTTTACCTCTTTTAATTTATGGGTTATTAAAATAATTGTTTTGCCTTCTTTAACTAACCCTCTCATAATATCCATTAATTCCTTAATTTCTTGAGGGGTTAATACAGCAGTAGGCTCATCAAATATTAATAATTCAGCATCTCTATAGAGCATCTTTATTATCTCTACTCTTTGTTGCATACCCACAGTAATATCCTGAATCTTTGAATCAGGATCTATTGCAAAACCGAATTTTTTAGAAAGCTCATTTATCTTTTTTTTAACTGTTTTCAAATCAATAGTCTTTAATTTTGTTACATCTTCTCTACCTAAAATAATATTTTCAGTAACACTAAAACATTCAACTAATTTAAAATGTTGATGTACCATACCAATTCCAAGGCTATTAGCAATATTTGGATTATCAATTAGGACTTCTTTACCATTAATTTTTATAGTACCTGATGTAGGTTGATATAAACCAAAAAGTATAGACATAAGAGTAGATTTACCTGCACCATTTTCTCCAAGTAAAGCATGAATTTTGCCTTTTTCAACTTGTAGAGTAACATTATCATTTGCTCTAATACCAGGGAAATCCTTAGTGATATTAAGCATTTCTATTGCATATTCCATTATTTACCTCATTTACTTGCTATTAATGATTATAACACGGTTTATTTATCATATTCTATAAATTGATTATCAAAAAAAACTATAATTTTCCATAAAAAAGACTATTTATTATTTATAAATAGTCTAAATATATACTTTTTTTCTAATATTAATAATTAAATTCTAATTTGAAATTTATTACTAAGATTAGTTTGTAGAACCATTAGCAATAGTTGGAACAGCACTTACTTTAATAGTACCTGCTTTAATATCATCAGCATAACCTTGGATTTGTGCTATTTCTTCATCAGTTAAATTTCTTCCACTACTTAATTCTGCACCAACACCTTCGTTAGTTAAGTCAAATATCATAACTCCACCCTCGAAAGTACCATTTAATACTTCAGTTGCAGCAGTATAGGTAGAAATATCAACTCTTTTAACCATAGAAGTTAAAATAATTGATGAACCATCAGCTACTTTTCCATCTTCATATTGGTCTTTATCAACACCAATAGCCCATACATCACCACGTTCTTTTGCTTCTTTATTAACACCATTACCCGCAGTTCCAGCTGCTTGATATATTACTGAAACACCAGCACCATATTGTTTAGCAGCAAGTTGTTGACCTTTTGCATCATCAGAAAAGCTATCAGCATAATCTACATAAATAACACAATCTGGACAAACAGATAGAACTCCTTGTTCATATCCAGCTTGGAAAGATCCAATTAAATCTCCTTCCATGCCTCCAAGGAAACCTACCATTTTTGATTCATTTTCAATTGCTTTTAGACCAGCAGCAACTCCTACTAAATAAGATCCTTGTTCTGCATTATATACAGCACTCATTACATTGTCACTTAATGATTCAGAATCAATAAATAAGAAGTTTGTATCTGGATATTGTACAGAAACAGTATCTACTGCATCTTGAAATAAATAACCAACTGCAATTACTAAATCATATCCTTCTTCTGCATAGCCAGTAAGGTTAGGGATATAGTCTGCTTCAGAATCAGATTGTAAGTATTGTATACATTCTTGTAGATTGTTTTCTTCTGCAAATTGTGTTAATCCTTCCCAAGCTGATTGATTAAATGATTTATCATCAACTCCACCAGTATCTGTTACTAGCCCGATTAGTACACTACAGCCTTCTGCAGGTTTATCTGTTTGGTTGTTATCTGTACTTCCAGTTGGACTACTACATCCAACTAAAATTAATGAAACAAACAACATTGATAGTAAAATTTTACTAATTTTTTTCACGTGTTTTCCTCCGTTTATTGTGTAAAGACAATTAAGCCCACACTTTAATTTTATATTTTAAGATTAATTAAGTCAATTAAATCAAATAATGACAACATTCTTTAATCCTTTCGATTTTGCAATATTAAATAGTCTATTTACTTCTTCATCGCTTGTAATACTATTACCTATTTTATCAATACCTTCTTTTCTAACACCAAATGGCCTATATTTAATTAACTTTACACTAATATCACTATTTAATATCTCACTTAATTTATTTATTGTATTTTCATTATGTTCTTTATTATTTGGTAATACTACAGTTCTTACCTCAAAAAGTTTATTAATACTTTGAAGATATAAAAGATTATTTATAACATTTTCATTAGGCATTTTTGTAACATACCTATGAAAATCTTTATCCATAGCTTTTACATCTAGCATTACCCCCGAACTATATTTAAGTAATTTTTCATATTTTTTAAAGTCATAATGACCATTACTATCTAGCAAGCAATCTAAACCTATATTTACACACTTTTCAAATAATTCAGTTAAAAAATCTGCATATACCATGCATTCCCCACCACTAGTAGTTATACCTTTAATAAATTGTCTATATTTTAATATTTCTTCAAAAACTTGATCAACACTCATGTAAGTTATCTTTGGAGATGATAAATGAGGACATACCTTAATACATGTATCACAAGATATACATTTTTTTTTGTTCCAAACAACTTTATCATTAATAAATTCTAAAGCATTAACGGGACAATGATCTACACAAACTCCACAATTATTACAAATATTTATTGTTTCTGGATTATGGCAATAAAGACACTGAAAAGGACAGCCCTGAAAGAAAATGCTAGTTCTATTTCCAGGACCATCCACATTTGAAAAAGGAATAATATTATTAATTGGAGCTATCATTAGTGTTAATTCTTCTATCTAAAGCATCAGAAAAATCTCTAGCACCCTTGCCAAAAATGCTTACATTATTTAATGATTGTTTACCAGCATCTAATTTTGCAAGTTCACTCTTTTTAACTAAGTAACCTGTTACCCTTACTACATCTGTATTTTCTAAATATGCACTAAAATATCTCATTCCATTAGTTAGTGCTCCTTTAATAATATCTACAAGAGCATTAGGTGTTTTTTCCCATGTCTCTTCAAATTTAAATATATCTCCAATTCCTGTTGGAAAATATTTATGAAATCTTTCACTATGTATGATTTGTTCAGGCATTATAGGCTCTGCACCTATAGGAATTCTACATCCTGGAGAATCCTCTCTTCCATCACTGTCAATACCTACTTGAGCATGTAATCTATATTTATGATTGAAATTCTTTGCATATTTACTATCATGAGAATCTACTAAATCATATAATTCTTTTATGATTTCTTCACCAAGGTCATCAGCTTCTTTATTATTACCATAACCAAGTTTGTTGTCACTAATATTTAATAAATTATTTACGCATTCAGCAAGTCCAACAACTCCAAACATACCAGTGAAATTATCAAGTTCCACAAAACCTTCTGTAACTAAGAAATTGCTCTTAAAGAAACTAGATTCTTCAACAATAAAATCAATTCTATCATCCATCATCTTTAACATAATATCAGTATATTTAGGTAATATATTATTTTTGAAATCAGCAATATCTTTAGCTTTTAGTGATGCTTCGTAAAGTCTTAATCTAGGAAGTGTAAATCCACCACCTTTTATTCTTAAACCATTGTAGCAAGAAGCAATTGCATAATCTCCCCATTCACTCTTAAACATTTTATTATTTGCAAAAGATGGCTTTGCTGTTTTTAACATACATTTTGCAGCTAATTCAGCAAATTCATTAGAAGTTAAATCAGGATCATATTTTAAAGTTAAGTTTGGAATGGCAAGTTCCATTTCTTCAGTTAATTCTAAAATTATTCTTCCTGTTAAAGTATCTACTGGTCCAATATTTGCATGTACAAAGCTATCATTCAAAGTTCTGTCAATATTTAATAAAAATAGTCCAATTAGTTTTTTAGCAAATTCCCTATCTTCTTTTAATACAAATGGTTCTAATAACTCATCAAAATTTCCTAAATATACAGGGAAAGATGTAATAGAAGGAACATGTCTATACATAATCAATAATGAATTTAAAGCTTCTGCCAAATCTTTTGGTGCTTTTAGTCCTAAAAATTCACTTCCATTTTTCATTAAGATCGAATAATCAGGAACAATATATCTTGGTCTATAAGGGGCATTTCCTTCACCCAAATCACAAATAATATTATCTTCTTTTGCTTGAACTAAATTATCATCTAACTCAATGGTGTGATCAAAATTTTCAGCAAGTCTAGCAAGTTCTAATAATTGTTGATTATATGTAAGTGTTTCATTAGTAATAATATCTAATACTTCTTTCATGATAATTCTTCCTCCTTCTTAACATAAACATCTCTTGGTTTTGAACCTTGAACCGGTCCTATAATTCCGTTATTTTCAAGTATATCTATCATCCTTGCAGCTCTATTATATCCTATTCCAAAGCGTCTTTGTAATAGTGATGTAGAAGCTTTTTGAACCTCAATAACATAATCTTTTACTTCTTGATATAAAGGATCTTCATTTGCACTTATAACTGCAGTACCTTCATTTCCGTCAACACCTTCTAATCTTATAAAGGCATCATCATACATAGGAGCTCTTTGACTTGCACAAAAATCTGCAATCCTTACAACTTCTTCATCAGTTACATATACACCTTGAAGTCTTATAGAACTAGGCTCTCCTATAGGTAAATATAACATATCTCCATAACCAAGCAAGCGTTCTGCTCCAACATGATCTAGAATTGTTCTACTATCAATTCCACTAGAAACGCTAAAAGCAATCCTACTTGGAATATTCGCTTTTATTATACCTGTAATTACATCAGTACTTGGTCTTTGTGTAGCTACAATTAAGTGAATGCCTGCTGCTCTAGCTAACTGTGTAATTCTTTGAATACTTAGTTCAACCTCTTTACCAGCAACAGCCATTAAATCAGCTAATTCGTCAATTATTACAACAATGTATGGCATTGGCTTTAATAAAGCATCAGTTGGATCTTGTTTAACTTTTTCATTATAAACTTGTATATTTCTTACTTGTGCAGCAGAAAACACTTCATATCTCTCTTCCATTATCTGAACTATAACTTTTAAAGCATTACTAGCATGATTTGAATCACTAATAACAGGTCCTATTAAATGAGGAATATTTGCATACTGTGTAAACTCAACTTTTTTAGGATCAATTAATAATAACTTAACATCATCTGGAGAAGTTCTTAATAATAATGAAGTAATAATGGAATTCATACAAACAGACTTACCTGACCCAGTTGCTCCAGCAATAAGTAAATGCGGCATTTTATCAAGTTGACAAAATACTGGTTTTCCAAGTAGGTCTTTACCTAAAGCTAATAGTAAAGGCTTATTCTTTTTATCATGTGGAATTTGAAGAATTATTTCCTTCATCTTAACAGGAGTAGATTCAACATTTGGAATTTCTATTCCAACGGCATTTCTACCTGGAATTGGTGCTTCAATCCTTATGTCTCTTGCTGCTAATTCCATTTTAATATTATCTTGTATACTAATAATTTTAGAAACTTTTACATTAGATTCTGGTTTTATTTCAAATTTTGTTACGGATGGACCAATATGAGTTCCAATTAAGGTTGCTTCTATGCCAAAATTTCTTAAAATATCTAATAATTTTTTAGCTTTATCTTTTGCAGCACTTTGATTTACTGTGTTTCTTGTTCTAACACCAATTGGATCTAAAATATCATAAGAAGGTATTTTATAAGGACTAGTAGTAGTGGGTTTACTAGCAGCAACTGTCTTTGTTGAATCAACAATGCTTGTATTATTTTGACTTAATTTTTCGTTTTTAATACTTAAGCTTTCACTATCTACTGTATCCACTGTAGGTTCTGGATCTAGCGTTAAAAATATAGATTTATTTGTATTTTCATTTTGTATTGTATAATCATTATCCAATGCACCAGCATACTTAATTTGTTCTACACTTTGTTTTTCTTCTATTATTTCCTCATATTTTTCATATTCATCATCCTCATAATATTCTTCTTCATAACCTGCATTCATTAATTTCTCAGGTAATGTAAAAAACTTCTTTAAGGACTCAAAAGCTTGTTTATAAGAATCTAAAGATATTAATAATAAAGAAGCAATTATAACTAGCGCTACAATAACAATATAAGTTCCTGTTTTCGCAACTAGAACAGTAGTTAGTGATAATAACAAAGCTCCAACTAATCCACCATAGGACTGTATTAAAACAGTGTTCTCAAAATATTTTGGAGTACTTTCTAAATAACTGTTAACTATTTCTAAACCAACTTCATCAGTAATACTATCTAAAGCTGAATATAAAAATAATGCAAAAAGCAACAATATTATTGCAACTATTGTTCTCTTTGTGACAAATTTCTTTTTTCTACTTATTAATATTAGTACTGATAAACTCACAAAAACTACTAACACAATTACAGAATATCTACCAAATAAAAAGTTAGCTAAGTTGGAAAGGAAAATCCCAAGAACTCCCTGTCTTGAGTATGCAATAATACTAATTGCAATTAGTATTACTGCAAACACATACATATATAATTCTTGTTCTTTTTTTATTTCTTTTTTTGTTTTTTTAACTGCTTTTTTTGCCAATGTATTATCCCCTATTCAGCTGAATTAATTTCTACTATTGCAGGTAGTATCATTGGGTGTTTCCCTGTTTGTTTTAAAACATATTTTCCAATTACTTCCCTTGCTTCCATACGGCATCCCATATTATCATATTTTTTATTTTTTACTGCATCAGTAATTATTTTTTCCATAATATTTCCAATTTCTTTGACAATATGATCTGCATCTTTTAAATATATTACACCCCTACTTTGAACATCTGGTCCACCAATAATTTTCTTTGTTGAATGATTAATTACAACGCCAACAATAATTGCGCCATCAGTTGAAAGTGTCTCTCTATCTCTTAATACCATTCCACTAGCATCTAAAGATGCCTTACCATCAACAAGTACGTCTTCAACTTCTATTTTACCGTATGTTTTCTCAAGTTCACCATTTTTTAAAGTTGCAACTTGTCCATTATCCATCACAATTATTTTATCTGCTTGATAGCCCATATCCAAAGCTATGTTAGCATTAGATATTAACTGTCTATATTCCCCTTTTACAGGCATATAGTATTTTGGTTTAAATAAATAAATCATCATTTTTAAATCTTCAATTGCAGCGTGCATGGAAAACATTCTTTTTTTATCAGTTGCATATACTTTTGCACCTTCTTTATATAAACCATTTTCCATCCTATTTGCTTCTCTTTCAGTTCCAGGAACTGATGGAGATGCAATAATAATTGTATCTGATGGTCTAAATTCAAGAAGTGGATCTTCTTTAGTAGAGATAGTTTGAACTTTTTTAAATATATTTGATCCTGCACCAGAAATTATAACTACAACATTTTCCATTTCATTTCTAAATTTACTTTTTACTATTTCTAACCCTGCTGGAACATGATAATAACCTAGTTTTTCAACTTCTTTCATAAAACTTCTTAATTCATCATCATAAAACATTATTTTTCTATTATATTTATTTGCAAGTTCTATAACTTCAATAATTCTAAATAGATTTTGATTATACATAGTAATACAAATTCTATCTTTTGTTTCTTCAAAATATGATTCTATTATAGGTGTTAATTTATGTTTAGGAGCACTATGACCTTCTCTTGTTGATGCAACTGATTCTGTCATTAATAGTAATACTCCCTCTTGTCCTATATTAGCTAAATTTGTAATATCACATTTAAATGCTTCAATTTTTACATCAAAATCAAATATAAACTCACTACTATAAACTATAAATCCCTTATCTGTTTTAATAGCAACACCCATAGCATCAGCAATAGATTCAGTAACACCAAAAGTTCTAATTTCTATACCATCTATTTTAAATTTTGAATTTCTTTGAATTCTATGTAAATTATATTTTTTTATACCAGCTTTTTTAAATTTATCTTCGATTATATATGCAGTCAAAGGTGCAGTGTAAATTGGAACATTAATCTCTTTAACTAAATTTACAATCGCAGCCATAACATCATCATTACCATGGCTTATAAAAACACCTTTAACTCTATTTTTATTTTCTATTAAATATTTAAAATCGGGAATTATCATTTCAATTCCTAATTGATCTGTTTCAGGATATTTCAGTCCACATTCTAGCACAAAAATTTTATCGTTAATCTCAACGACATACATATTCTTTCCATCTTCATCTAAACCACCCAAGGCAAAGACTTTAATATTATCCATTATAATTTCCTCCAAAAACTTCCTTAATTCTAGACTATCACGAAAATCTTATATTTACTAGAATCTTAATTTACCTTTTTACCATTCATTGACCAACTTCTAATTTCTGTTATATAAACATCGACAATATCACCTTCATTTATATTTGTACCTGTAAAGTTTATAAGCTTATTTTCTTCACTATATCCACTATATACTTGATCATTCTTCTTACTTTTACCATCCACTAACACTTTTACTATTTTATTTAAATACTTTTGATTATTTATATTTCCATACTTTGCAACTCTTTCATTTAACTCTTTAAGTCGTTTGCTTTTCTCACTTTCATCAATGTTATCCTCCATTTTCGCTGCTGGAGTACCCACCCTTGGACTATAAATAAAAAGAAATGCAAAATCAAATTTACAATAATCTACAAGTTTTAATGTATCTTCAAATTGTTCTCTAGTTTCATTTGGAAATCCAACAATCATATCAGTGCTAAAAGCTATATTAGGAATAGATTCCTTTAGTTTATCATAAAGCATTTTAAAATGTTCTACTGTATAACCTCTTCCCATAAGCTTAAGGATTTCATTATTCCCTGATTGAACAGGTAAATGAAGAAAGGGCATAATATTTTTATTATCTTTCATAACTTCAATCATTTTAATACTGAAATCTCTAGGATGGCTAGTTGCAAATCTTATTCTGTCAATTTTTGTTTTTGCAACTTCTTCTAAAAGTAGAGCAAATCCATCTTCCATATCTAAATCTTTTCCATACGCATTAACATTTTGGCCTAAAAGTGTTATTTCTTTATAACCTTTTTCTTTTAATTCATTAACTTCTTCAATTATATCTTGTATTAATCTTGATCTTTGTTTTCCTCTAGTATAAGGAACTATACAATATGTACAAAACTTATCACAACCATACATGATATTTACCCAAGCCTTGTAATCATTAAACCTATTTACAGGAAGATTTTCTATTACTTCCCCTTCTTTAGAAAAAACTTCTATTGTTCTTTCTTTAGAAAGCATTGTGTTTTGAAGAAGTAATGGTAATCTATGAATATTATGTGTACCAAAGACAAGATCAATTTGATCATAAGTCTTCATAATCTTTTCAACAACTACTTCCTCTTGAACCATACAACCACAAACTGCAAATATTAAATCAGGGTTTTTAACTTTCAATCTTTTTAATTGCCCTATCTCACCAAAAACTTTATTTTCAGCATTTGCACGTATTGCACAAGTATTAAATATCAAAAGATCAGCATCTTCATAATTATCCGTTTTAATAAAATTCATTTCATTTAATATTCCAGAAATAGTTTCACTATCTCTTTCATTAGCTTGACAACCATAAGTCCTTAAATAATATTTTCTGTTAACACCCAAGTTTTTTAAACTTTCACTAATATCATAAGAATCTCTATGAATAGTTATTGGTGTTTTTGTTCTTTTCTTAGCATCCTTCAAAGAAGGTAATTTTATATTAATATTACTCATTATATCTCCATATCTTTATATCACAATCTTTACTATCTTAATAATAAAGACTACAAGTTATATTATATCAAAAATAAAGAGTGATTTTCATCACTCTTTATTATTTTTAATCACTATTATTTTTCGCTGATTGCTGAAACTGGACAAACTCCAATGCAAGCACCACAATCTATGCAAGTATCCTCATCTTCAACTGCTTTTCCATTATCATTCATTGTTAATGAGTCAACCGGGCATACACTAATGCAAGCTTCACAACCAATACAAAGATCTTGATCTACTACAACAGGCATTTTAATTCCTCCTCGTATATAGTTTAATACACTTTTAATAAATTAGCCAAGGCTAACATTATCCAAGTGCCACATCTAATATCATCATAATTATAAATCCAAAAATAACACCAAGAGTACCAAAGTGAGAGTGTTCACCTAAATGTGCTTCTGGAATCAGCTCTTCTACTGTTACATATATCATCGCGCCTGCTGCAAAGCTTAATAGCCATGGCATTAATGGAGTAATGTACTGAGCTATTAAAACAACCGCAATCCCAAATATTGGCTCAACTATACCAGAAAGACTTCCAATAATAAAAGCTTGTGTTGAAGTTTTCCCTTCATGCTTTAAAGGTAGTGAAATTGCTGCTCCTTCTGGAAAGTTTTGTATTCCCATTCCTAGTGCTAAAGCAATTGCAGGTGCATATTCCCCTCCATTTTGAACTCCTAAAGCAAATGCCAATCCAACTGCCATTCCTTCTGGAATATTATGCAATGTAACTGCAGTTACTAATAATGTTGATCTTTTCCAATTAGTTTCTATACCTTCAGTCTCATTAGAATCTGGATGTAAATGTGGTATCAAACTATCAAGTATTAATAAAAAAAATACTCCTATTAAAAATCCACCTGCTGCAGGTATCCAGCCAATTCTTTGTGCTTCTTCAGTCATATCAATAGCTGGAATTAATAAACTCCAGACTGATGCGGCTATCATTACTCCTGCTGCAAATCCTAAAAATACTCTTGTAATATTTTCACTTGGTTCACGTTTAAAAAAATATACTGTTGCAGCTCCTGCTGAAGTCATAAAAAAAGTAAACAAAGTACCTAAAGTTGCCATAATTAACGCTTGAGTCATTTAATCACCTTCCACTTTACATTTAAAACTATATAAAATAATTAATCAAGTAAATTACCCTTAAAAAAAATAAAGGTGCAAAATATGCACCTATGGTCTAATTTGAATTCTTTTAATACTAATAGCTCTATTAGTATTATCATCAATATTAATAATTACTCCACACAGTATTGCAGGGCCTTCCGCTGGTTTAAATCTTGAAGGTATCTTTCTAATGTTTAAGTCAAATACTTCTTCAATATCTCTACCTAAAACACTATCATAAGCTCCACACATACCAACATCCGTGATAAATGCACAACCATCTTTAATTCTTTCATCTGCAGTTTGAACATGTGTATGTGTTCCAATTACTGCAGTAAGTTTACTTTTAAAATATTCAAAGAAAGTTATTTTTTCACTGGTTGCCTCTGCATGTAAATCAACAATAATTATATCAGCAACTAGTTTTGATAAAATTTTATTCATTACATCAATAGGATTACTAGTTGTTGAGTCCATAAATACTTTTCCGCAAAGATTAATTATCGCAATTTTTTTATCTTTATATTTTTTTATGATAATGCCTTTGCCAATATCGCTAGGCTCAATATTAATGGGTCTTATTAGATCAGAACATTCATCTAAATGATCAATGATTTCTCTTTTTGAAAAGGCATGATTTCCTAAAGTTACAACATCTACATTTAATCTTTTAAAATTTTTATATATTTTAGTTGTAATACCTTTTCCATGTGCAGAATTTTCTCCATTTACAATAGTAAAATCTATTTCATACTGATTTTGAATAAGAGAAAGCTTGTCGTTTACAATTTGACGACCAGCTTTCCCTACAACATCTCCTAAAAATAATATATTCATTACTTAGCTAACTCATTTACCCTTGTTTCTCGAATTAAAGTTACTTTAATTTGACCAGGATAAGTCATTTCGTTTTCAATCTTTTCTCTAATATCTTGGGCAATTTTAATCATGCCAATATCATTAACTTTTTCTGGTTGTATCATAATTCTTACTTCTCTACCAGCTTGAATTGCATAAGATCTTTCAACACCATCAAAGCTATTCGCGATAGTTTCAAGTTGTTCAAGTCTATTAATATAGCCCTCCATAGATTCATATCTTGCACCAGGTCTTGCAGCACTTAGTGTGTCTGCTGCTTCTACAAGTTGAGCAATAATACCTGTTGCTGGTACTTCTCCATGATGAGATTCAATTGCATTAATAACAACTGGATGTTCTTTATATTTTTTTGCGATTTTTGCACCTAGTTCAATATGAGTGCCTTCTTGTTCAAAATCAAGAGCTTTACCAATATCGTGTAGTAAACCTGCTCTTTTTGCAAGTGTTTGATTTAGTCCAAGTTCTGCAGCCATAATACCTGCAAATGTTGCAACTTCCATAGAATGTTGAAGAGCATTTTGTCCATAAGAATAACGAAATCTAAGTCTACCAATTAGTTTAATGATTTCTCTATCAATTTTACCAATACCTAGTTTAAATACAGCTTCATCACCAATTTTCATGATGTTTTCATCCATATCTTTTGTTACTTTTTCTACAACTTCTTCAATTCTTCCAGGTTGAATTCTTCCATCTCTCATTAATGTTTCTAATGATAATCTTGCGATTTCCCTTCTAATAGGGTCAAAACAACTTACAGTGATAATATCAGGTGTATCATCAATAATTAAATCTACCCCTGTAATTTGTTCAATCGCGTGAATATTTCTACCTTCTCTACCAATGATTCTACCCTTCATATCCTCACTTGGTAAAGCGACTACTGAAACTGTTCTTTCAATTGTTTCTTCTTGTGAATATCTTTGAATTGCAAGAGCTATTATATTACGCGCTTTTTCTGCAGCTTTAGCTTTTGCTTCATCTTCTTGATCTCGTAAATAAATCGCAATATCTTTTTCTGATTTCTTTTCAACAGCTTCCATTAATTCAGCCTTTGCTTCTGAAGCACTTAAATTAGCTGCTTTTTCTAATACTGTTATTTGATTGTCAATACGAGTTTGTAGTTCTACTTCCATTTTTTCCAAATTAGTTAGTTTTGAAGTAACTAGACGATCTTTTTCATCAATTTGTCTTTCTTTAGACAGCAAGGTTTCATCGCGCATGTTTAAGGTATCTTCCCTACGCAATAACTTGTTTTCACTGTTTTGCAAAGAAGATTTTGCTTCTTTAATTTCCTTTTCTGCTTGAAGTTTTAGTTCGTAAACTTGCTGTTTACCATCTAATGTAGCTTGACGTATAATACTGTCTGCTTTGATGTTGGATTCTTCAATAGTGTTTTTAGCTATAGCTTTAGCACTAGAAATACCCAATCGACCAGCAATTATCATAATGATAATTCCTATCATAATACCTATTGCACCGACTAAAATGGAAATAAGTATGCTATTTGTTATCATACTATCCTCCATTGTTTATTCTTTAGAGTTAAATACTCTTATAATCATTATAAATTAACCTCTATACTTTAACAACAATAAAAAAAGAGTAGCACTAGCTACTCATACAATGTTTCTTTAATTTTTAGAGTTATTTCTTCATCTATTTCAGGGTTTGCAATTAAAAATGCTCTTACTGCTTCTCTACCTTGTCCAATCTTTTCACCTTTATATGAAAACCAAGCTCCTGCCTTATCTATTATTTCAAGATTAGTCCCTAAATTTATAACTTCTGAAAGATGTGAAATACCTTCTCCATACATTATTTCTACTTGTGCAGTTTTAAATGGAGGCGCAACTTTATTTTTAACAACTTTTATATTTACTTTATTTCCTATTATATCAGTACCATTTTTAATAGCCTCGCCTTTTCTTACATCCAATCTAATAGAGCTATAAAATTTTAAAGCCCTTCCTCCTGGAGTAGTTTCTGGATTGCCAAAAATAATACCTACTTTTTCTCTTAATTGGTTTATAAAAATAGCAGTACAACTAGATCTATTCATAACACCAGAAAGCTTTCTCATTGCCTTAGACATCAATCTAGCTTGTAGACCAACACTTTCTTTACTCATTTCCCCATCTAACTCTGCTTGAGGAACTAAAGCAGCAACAGAGTCTACTACAATTAAATCAATTGCTCCACTTTTTATTAACACTTCAGTTATTTCTAATGCTTGTTCTCCTGAATCAGGTTGAGAAAGAATAAGCTCATCTATATCAACACCTAGAGCTTTTGCATATTGAGGGTCAATAGCGTTTTCTGCATCAATAAAAGCAGCTCTTCCTCCACCCTTTTGACACTCAGCAATAGCATGTAGTGCAATTGTAGTCTTTCCGCTAGATTCTGGGCCATAAACCTCTACTATTCTACCTTTAGGGTAGCCGCCTATTCCTAAAGCTAAATCTAAAGCTAAAGAGCCACTAGGTATTGCGTCAATATCAACATTAGCCCTGTCACCTAACCTCATGACACTTCCTTTGCCATATTGTTTTTCTATTTGCTTAAGCGCATCTTTTAGTAATTCATCTTTTTTATCGTCTTTTACAACTTTATTCTTTTCCGACATTTTGTCCTCCATTAAATATATAGCAAGCAATTAGTAAATTCCTACTTACTTTCAAAAATGTATTCTTTTAATTGATTAAAATATGAGTATCCACTAGAAACACTTATAAATGTAGCAAACCATAATACTATGTCTGAAACTGGTAGCCTTAGCAACTCAAATGGTAAATTATTGATTAGTATTAATACAATTGAAAGCATTTGTAATACTGTTTTTAGCTTACCCATATATCCAGCAGCAGCAACAATGCCACTTTGTGCTGCAATCATTCTACATCCATCTACAATAGTATCCCTAGAAATCATTATTATAACAGGGACTGCGGGTATAATTCCTTTTGATAAAAACATAATATATAACGAATTAACTAATAGTTTATCTGCAATTGGATCCGCAAACTTACCAAAAGTAGTTATCAAATCATTTTTTCTAGCAATATGACCATCTAAAAAATCTGTAAAAGATGCAATACAAAATAACACAAGTACAGCAATATCTACCAATGAAATTGGAATATTACTAATATAATATATAGGAATATAAATATTAAATTGTGCAAAAGGAAATAGATATACCAATATAATTAGTGGTATCATCATAATCCTTAAAACAGTTAATCTATTTGGTAAATTCATAATAACCTCATTTGTTCTAAGTATAACATAATAATAAGGAATCAAACGATTCCTTATTTAAGCACACTCGATAAGCCATGTTCTGTCCAAGTTTCCTTGTGGCAATCATTTATCTACATTTTCATGTCCGACTCATACTTCATTTCGTATTAAATCAGCTCCCCTACCAAATTTGGGTTTCTCGCTTGCGGGGTTTATCTCGTTCCACTCTTTCAGTTTCCCAAAAGACTACGTCACTGTGACACCTTAGGGTTTACTTTCATAGCAATACCTTAGAAAGTAATTCCGCCGTTAACTATTGTTACCCAGTCTTATTTTTTCAACTGGCACAAACACTACAATCATCTCAGATTGTGCGAGCATGGACTTTCCTCTAATATCTATTGATACCAGCGATTACCTGAGTGTTACTTATTTGAATTAAATACTTCTTGTTCTAATCGAGAAATTCTTTTTATAATATCTAAATTACTATTTGTATTTGAAACATAATCTTCACTTATTCTTGCTCTACCTTCAGCCTCAATAAGTTTAGCTCTTAATGAAGCATTTGTTCTTTCAAGTTCACCAACTTTTTGATTTAACTCAGATAGTAGATTTTGATAAGTTTCATAGTCCTTTATAATTAAATCAAGAAAACTATCTACCTCAATAGGACTGTATCCCTTAAAATCAGTATTAAACTCTTTTTCATAAAGTGTATGTACATCAAGATTTAGTTTATTTGACATATTCATCACCACCTATAATTTATTATTACAAACAACTGTTTAAAAATCAATAAACCTTTTATATTTAAAGCATAAAAGGTATAATTATTCAAGGTGAAAAAATGGTAAACTATCCAAATGGGAAAAAACATATAGAAAAAGTTGTGAAAACATCCTTTGGTAATAGAGGAATGACACTAGAAAAAGATTTAAATGCTTCAAATTCTTACTTTTTACGTGAAAATATTGCGAATATTCATAAAAAACCTACTCCTATTCAAATAGTTAATGTTGACTATCCAAAAAGAAGTGCCGCAAAAATTACAGAAGCCTATTTTAAAGTTGCATCCACAACTGATTATAATGGTGTATATAGAGCAAAAGCAATTGATTTTGAAGCAAAAGAATGTGCTAGTAAGTCTTTTCCTTTAAATTCAATACATTTACATCAAATTCAACATCTTCAAAATGTATTACAACATGGAGCCATTGCTTTTGTAATTATTAGATTTACGAAGCTAGATGCTACATTTTATGTTAAAGCTGATGATATTATTAATATATACTTAAATAAAGAAAAATCAAAAAAATCTATACCATATAGTTGGTTCGTAGAAAATTGTTATATAATCCCTTATAATTTATTAGTTCCAGTAAACTATATTAAAATTATTGATTATTTATACTTCTAGGAGGGTAATATGAGTAAAACAAAAAGAAAAACAAGAAAAATAAATAAACAAGCATTGTTGACTATTTTAGTTGTCTTTGTATTAATAATAGGTTTAATTGGTGGAGGTACTGGTTTGGTTGTTCTTGGAAGTATGTTAAAAGATAAACCAGAATTAGAAATCAATAATTTATTCTCAAAAGAATCTAGTAAAATATATGATAAAGACGGAAATCAAATAGCTGATGTAGGAACACAAATAAGAACTAATATTACCTATAATGAATTACCAGAATCATTAATTGATGCCTTTGTTTCTATTGAAGACTCAAGATTTTTTGAACATGGTGGTTTTGATTCAGCAAGATTTATCAAAGCAATGATTGAAAATATTAAAGAGATGAGATTTGCACAAGGAGGCAGTACTCTTACAATGCAATTAATAAAATTATCTTATTTTACTGATGATGAAGCTGGCGTTGGAGCACCTAAGAAAATTGAACGTAAAGTACAAGAAATTGCCCTTGCTTTAGAACTTGAAAACGATGTAGACAAAAAAACAATACTAGAACTTTATATCAATAAAATAAATTTTGGTGGTTCTGGAAATATTAGAGGTGTACAAAAAGCTTCACAGTACTATTTTGGAAAAGATGTATCTAAATTAAGTACACCAGAAAGTGCAATGCTTGCAGGTATAGTTAATAGGCCGACAGCATATAACCCATTTAATTATTTAGACTATGCAACTACTAGAAGAAATACAGTTCTTAATATGATGGTACGACATGGATATATAACTGAAAAACAAGGTGAATTATTTAAAAGTATTAAACTAGAAAATATGTTAGTAGATCCAAGTATAGCGAAAGGATCTGGTGCTCAAGAATATGAATATCAATCTTATATAGACACAGCTATTGCTGAAGCAAAACAATTAACAGGGCTAGATCCTACATCTGTTGCTATGGAAATTTATACATACATGGATCCCTCTGTTCAAAAAATAATGGATTCTATTCAAGCTGATCAAGAAGAATCTGTTGCTTTTCCTGATGAATTAATGGAAGTTGCAATGATTTCCATTGATAATGACACAGGTGCAATTGTAGCTATAGGTGGTGGTAGAAATTATGGTAGAGGTGGCAGTATGCTTCTTAACCATGCAACTGAACAATATAAACAACCTGGTTCATCAGTTAAGCCCTTCTTATCCTATGCATTAGCTTTTGAGCATCTAGGATGGGCCACAAGTCATGTTGTTACTGATAAACCAATAGTTTATAAAGGTACTAGTAAGGTAATTAAAAATGCTACAAACACTTATGAAGGTCAAGTGACTCTAGAATACGCTCTAGAAAAATCATTAAATACTCCTGCTATACAAACACTTCAGGATGTAGTTGATAATATTGGTGGTGGTGCTGTTGTTCAATATCTTCAAAGCCTTGGATTTTCTAAGGTTGAAGCAAATAATTTTGATATAGGTTTTGCAATAGGTGGATCTAATTTTACCGCTAGTGCACAAGAATTAGTT
This sequence comes from Erysipelotrichaceae bacterium, assembly GCA_012513225.1. Taxonomy (GTDB): domain Bacteria; phylum Bacillota_I; class Bacilli_A; order Erysipelotrichales; family Erysipelotrichaceae; genus UBA9076. The sequence continues at coordinate 33,363 of JAAZCQ010000020.1, read as the reverse complement.
GCCGCACAAGCAGCTATGATAAATGGAGGTAATTATATTAAGCCACATACAATTGCAAAAATAGAGTTTAAAAATAATAGTGAACCCATTGAACCTGGTTATGCTCCAACTAGGGTGATTTCAGAAGCATCCTCTTATCTTATAACCCAATTAATGTATAAAGTTGTTAATGGGCCAATATATAACTATATGCAACTTTTAAAAAGAGATTATCCTGTTTATGGTAAAACAGGTACAACTGACTGGGGATCGGATGGTCTACAATATAATATTCCCCAAGGTGCTGCTAAAGATAAATGGATGTTATCTTCAACATCTAAATATTCTACCGCTATCTGGGTCGGCTATGAAAAAGGTGTAAAAGATAAAGATACTTACTTTAGTTCCGCTAAGTCTAAATTAAACTTACCAGGAAATATAAGTAATCTAATATTATCAGCTTTAACTGATGATTTAAAACCAGAGGGTGTTAAAAGGCCAGAAGGAATTAGCTCAATAACTCATATATTAGGAACATTTCCTTACGCATCTCCTATAGAGGGTATGGATGGATCACTTATAACTACAGGATTAATTAAAAATGAATTTAACAAATTAGTTAATCCAGAAACTTCTGATATAAGTCAACTTGATTCCTTTAGTGCAACCATTGGAAATGATGGAACAATAAATATGGTATGGTCTCCATATCCTGATGAATCTAAACTTCAAATGGCTCCTGATACAATGGATTTAGGTTTACAAGTCGGCAATTCTTGGGTTGGAGCTACAGGAAGACGAATATTTGATTATACGTGGATATATGGACCTATAAGATATAAAGCTAGAATATTACAAGATGGTGCACAAATTGACGAAATTTCAAGTGAAACTAATAATTTAATACATTTAGTAAGCTTACAACCTGGTGCTACTATAACAGTATGTGGTTACTATGCATATGAAAATCTAGGTACTTCCTCAAATGAAATCTGTGCTGAATTTAAAGCTGTAGATACAGATATTGACTTAATGGTACCTTCAGATACAGCTGGTCAAGTAGATATAGAAAACTGGGTAAACTCTTCAGGAATAAGTGCTACTATAAATATTATTACTAATGATTCAAAAGCTAATACAAACGAGATACTATACAATGGTGTCAAAGTAAATAATCAAGTTATAAAGACCACTTCTTCTGCTTTAGCAAATATTGAAGTAACAGTAAATATCTATACAGCTAGTCAAAACATAACTACTCCTGAACCACAAGAAACTCCAGAATAAATTAAAAGCAATCATTGCGATTGCTTTTGTTTTTGGTATTTACATATATGAATAAATGGACAATTATTACAGTCTGGCCTATAAGATTTACACTTATATCTTCCAAAAAATATAAATAAATGATGAGCTTCATTCCATCTTTCTTTTTTTATTTTTTTATTTAATTTTTTTTCTACTGTATAAACATCATCATTTTTATAAGCTAACCCTAGCCGCTTAGAAACTCTTTCTACATGGGTATCTACTGCAATTGCAGGAATATGATATGCAACACTTAAAATTACATTAGCACTTTTTCTTCCAATTCCAGGTAATCTAAGTAATTCTTCCATAGTATTTGGTACTACAGAATCAAACTCTTCAACAAGTACTGTAGCCATTCCCTTTAGATTTTTAGCTTTATTTCTAAAAAGACCTAACTTTTTTATATATTCCTCAATTTCCTTTACACTAGCTTCTGCCATAAGTTTAGGATTTGGATATTTTTCAAATAAAGCTGGTGTAACTTTATTTACTGCAACATCTGTAGTTTGTGCAGATAAAGCAACCGCAACAGCTAATTCAAATGGGTTTACATGAACTAGCTCACAATGCGCATTTGGAAACATTATTTCTAATTCATTCAGTATTTCATCGGTTGTCAATATATTTGCCCTCTTCAATCATTTTTATAGTAATATTCTTTTCTTGCCAGCTTCTTAATATTTTATCTATATATGAAATATTCACTTTCTTATACATAGATGCTTGTTTTAAAGCTTCTAGTACTAATTTTGAATCTATAGTTCTTAACCAATCACTTACTTTTTCCATTTCTTTAGGTGTAAGTGGCCTTTTAAATTCAGTTTCAAAAAGATCAAATAAAGACGTGTCTAAGTTGCCTTTTATACTAGCAACTTCTATTTCAAATAAACCATCCAAAATAAAATGAGCCTTTTTACTTTTAGCTTCTATTTGAAGATATTTTTTTGCGACTAATACACTTAGTATTTTATTAATGCTTGCTTCATCAATATTTGTTTTCTTACTTAAATAGTGTATTGTAATATTAATATTATTTTCATTTAAAAAATCTATTAATAAAACAATAACAGTTTCTTTCTCACTTAATCCAAGATATTCTAGATTATCTAAAATCCAATCTCTTCTATTTACATAGTTTTGTTTATACCATTTCATATTAAACCTTCCGAGTAGTATTCTATCATAAATTGCATTATCCTTAAAATAGTGATAAATTAATTTAGAAAAAGGTGAAGACATGTTTAAGAAAATTGCAATAAGTATTATGGGACTTTTATTATTAAATAGTATAGTCCTTACAGGATATAAAATATTTGAGCCAAATAATAAAATAGAAAATGATTTAACACTATCTAATTTTTATATTAATTACAATAATGTTGAAGAATATACACTTTCAGGTGGTAATAATACCTCACACTATTTTTTATTTTGTGTTCCATATGATACTAACTGTAAATATATTTATGAATCTATATTTCCTAGTATTACTTCAAAAAATAATGGTATACCTATAAATACAATAATTGAATATGTAGATTTAACTGAATTATTATCATTAGATACTTTTGATGAAAATTTAAAAAAATGGGAAATAAAAACTTATCCAGCTTTAATATCTTGTAAAGTAGATAATAATACAATTATTATTATTAATACTTTAGAATTTGATGAAAACGACCCTTTAAATAGCGATGACATAATTAATTGGATGGTTTTGAATGATATTTATAGTGGATCTCATCAATTAATTCTTCCAAATTGATTGCTAATTTAACTCTTTAATAAATTTTTCACACCATAAAGCACTTCTTTTACTTGCAAGACTTACATAAGTTTTAAAATCTATATCATTGCCTTTTTTTACAGTAATATCTGATAAAGATCTAATTACAATAAAAGGCTTTTTATAATGTTTACATACTTGAGCAATACTAGCAGCTTCCATTTCTGCACACAAAGCATTAGGGAAATTTTTATTTATTAAATCAATTTGATCTTGCCTATGAATAAAACTATCTCCAGAAGCAATGTTCCCTATAAATACTCTATCATTTTCAGAAATAATTCTATTCATTATTTCAATATATCCTCTATCAGCCTTATAAGCTGTTTTATCTTGATTAAAACCTAGTGGCCATCCAAATACACTAACATCCATATCATGATGCGCCACAACATCAGAAATAATTACATCCAATACTTCATTATTTGGATCTAACCCTCCAGCAGTACCAATATTAACAACACCATCAATTTGAAAATTTTCAAATAAAACAGTGGTTACAATTGCACCTGCTACCTTGCCAACTCCAGATTTAGCTAGTATACATTTCTTATTTGCTAAAACACCTTCATAAAAATCTAAGTTGCTTATCACTTTTTTTTCATAGCTACTCATTCTTTTAAGTAGTTCATTTATTTCTTCATCCATTGCACCAATAAAAGCTATCATATCTTCTCTCCTACTATAAAATACTTTTCACCTTCATATTTACCTTCTATATTAAAATCAGTATATACCTTGTATTTATAACCTATTTCTTTCAATAAATTAAGAATTATATCTAAGTCGTAAACTTTTTGTACATGATATTCCTCTAAAATAACATCCTTAGTATAAAATGCAAAATGATGATATATTAAATCATCTTCACTAATGATACTCCACTGATATGGAATATTATCTATAAAACCTTCTTCTAGAAATTCCTCTGAAAATTCTTCTAATCTATATTCTGTATGCATATCAAATAGTAGTTTTCCATTTTCATTTAATGCATTATAAGAAGATATAAACATATTTTTAATTTCATCTAAAGTTTGTAAATAATTAATACTGTCACAAAAACAAATAACTGTATCAAATTTTTCGTTTATATTAAATGAAGCCATATCCATTAATCTTGTATTAATATTAGGATATTTTTCGTTTAATTTTTCAAGCATATTTTCTGATAAATCAGTAGCTAAAACATCAAACCCTTCTAAAATTAGTTTATTTGTGATTTCACCACTTCCACACGCAAGTTCAAGAATCTTTTTTTTATCAGTATGTTTTTTTACAAACTTTACCCACTGTAAAGTAGCTTGTTCATCTTTAACAAGATCATCATAGTAGTTAGAAAGATTATTATAAATCATCAATATTAACCCTAGGAAGATCTCCCCAAAGCTTTTCTAATTGATATATATATCTAGCTTCTTCAACAAAAACATGAATAATTACATCATATAAATCGACTAATATCCATTCACTATCTTCTCCTTCAATAGCTCTAAGATCAAAATTATTTTGTAATGCTTTTTCTACTGTACTGTTTACCATAGCTTTAGCAAGTCTTTGATTATTAGCACTAGTTATAACAAAATAATCTGTAAAAGGACTAATGCCTTTTAAATCAATTACTTCAATATCATTAGCCATCTTTTCTTTTAATTCTTTTATTACAAGCTCTAGCAAATCACTCATTTATTTTTCTCCTTAATATAATTCTGTGCCTCTTCTTTCACTAATTTAAAGCCTTCATTTAAATCTTTTTTAGAAAATTCTATTTGCTTACTACTATCATACCCTCTTGATGGGTCTAGTTTATCTGCAATATATATAATTTTAGATAAGGTATCTTCATGGGTTCCAATTGTATGAAAATATATTGCTTTTAATATTTCCTCATCATCAATTAATAAATTATTTTTTATAAATACTGCACCTGTATAAGCATGATATAAAGGATATGGTTCAACTAATAATTCTTTAAAATACTTTTTCATAATTTCCATTGTATACTCATAAGGCATTTCTTTAGTTATATCATGAAGTATACCAGTAATATATGCTTTATTAATATCATAATTATGTGATTTCGCTAAATCTACAGCTAGATTTGCAACAGACATACTATGCTCATATCTTTTCTTAGATAAAGTGTTTTTAACTATTTCTTCTAAATACAAAGAATTTTTTAAAATATAATTTTTCACTTTTTCATCTAATAAGCTAAAGTTTCCTTTTAATATTTTATTACGTATTATAGTAGCTTCATTATTTACTAGTAAGATATTATTATCATTACTTATATCATAAAATTTAGTTAAAATAATATTATCTTCATTTTGAATTGCTAAAGAAATCATTTCTTCCCTATTAGATATATTTACTAGATTATTCATATCTAAAATTATCAAGTAAACTTCATCTAAATTCATTTTTTTAATTTGATCTTTCACAAAAAATATATCTTGTAAACTAATCGGATCAAATGATTGTTTTAATATTCCTATTTTTTTCATGGTAATAGTATTTTAGGTGTCCTTGCTTGTTTATATAAAAGTATCGTTCTTCCAATTTGTTGAACTACAATACTTTTTGTATGCATTGCCAAATCAAAAGCTAGTGTATCTAAATCTTCATCATATGATTTTAGTACACTTACCTTTACTAACTCTCTTGCATTTAATGCGTTTTTTGTAGAATCTACTAAATTGTAGCTCATCCCCTCTTTTCCTACATGGATTATTGCTTTTTCATTTACTCCAAGAGATCTAAGGTATCTTTTTTGTTTTCCGCTAAGAATCATATCATTGCCTTTCTAAATGTAATATTTACATCTTTAGGATAACTAACTTTAATTTGTTTAATATTTTTATTTATACATATCCATCCAAGTCCATCTATTACAATATCAGTTTTGTCATATATTGGTTTAACAGTAGTGGTTACTATTTTTGAATTTACAGTTGGAACTAATAAATGTCCTTTGTGTTTTTCCCATAATTTATCAGCATTTTCAACTTTTGTTCTGTGAATAACTATCTTGTCACTCATATAAATGACAACACTTGTTTTTTCACATTCTATGAAATCAATTCTAACCAATCCACCAAAAGCTAAACTTTGGTTATTTTCTAATTGAAATACTACTGGTTTTATTTTTTTAGTTGGAATTATATAGTTCAAATGTTTTTCTTCAACTAACATAACCATACTATTTTTTACTTCTATACCTGGTGTATCAACAAATTTTTGATTGCCTATTACAATCTCATTAAAGTCTAATGTTGTTCCAGGATATCTACTTTTTGTTAAGACATCTTCTTTTAATAACATATTTAAAAATGTACTTTTTCCTGCATTTGCTTTACCTATTACAAAAATATTTTCTTTATTAGCATGACTTTTTAACAACTCCAATATTAAATCTGAGTTATTATTTTCCTTATCAGATGTTATTAAAATTCCTTTGACCTTAATGCCTCTTTCTTTTAATCTTTCTTTTATAAAACTAATTAATTTATTATTGGATACTTCTTTTGGTAATAAATCTCTTTTAGTACCTACTAAAATAATGTCTTTATTATTTAAATGTCTATTTAAACCATCTATCATACTTGCTTCAAAATCGAATAAGTCACAAATCCAAATTATTAACCCTTTTGAATTTGATAGTTTGCTTAATACATCATAAGGATTAATTCCAGTTTTCATAGACATAATTAAATCATCATAATGTTTGATTCTAAAACAGCGCTGACAATATAATGTATCTGTTTTAGGACTATATCCAATTTCGTCTTTATTTTGATGCTGTATTGTAACACCACAACCTTTACATATTGTCATAATATTTACCTTTCTTTAGAAGTTTTTTAATTTCTAAATATTTAAAAATGGTATTTTCAGCCACCCGATTTATTGAACCAAAAATATTGTCTTTTTCACTTATTGGATCTACTAAAATAGTATGCATATTCATAATATTACCACCAATAATATCCGTTAATAATTGATCACCTATTATAACAACTTCATTACTATCAACATTATATTTTTGTAATATTATCTTATATGATTTTTTTAAAGGTTTTAATGCAAAACTATAATAATCTACATTCAATATATCTGTAAACTTTTTTACTCTATTTTCTACATTATTACTAATAACTACAGGTATTATTTTTGCACTTTTAATTTGCTTTACAAATCTTATTGCATCTTCACTTATTTTATTACTATTAGATTTAACTAATGTATTATCTATATCTAAAATAAATAACTTTATATTATTTTTTTTTAACTGTAATAAATCAACATCTTTATAGCTTTTAACATATTGATTTGGAATAATAAGATTCACAAACATAGAAATCCTCCTTGTTTAATTATACAATAATTGTGTGTTTCATGTTATAACAAAAATAGATTGGAGTATAGAATGATTGAATGTGTAATATTTGATTTAGATGGTTTAATGATTGATTCGGAGGTTATTACAAGGAGAGTTTTCTCAGAAGAAGGAAAAAAATTAGGATTTGAATTAGACGAAAAGTTCTTTAATGGAGTTATTGGGACAGCCAAAAACAGCTCTAAAGCTCAATTTGAAAGATTTCCAAATCTTATTAATAGTCTAGATACTATTATAGAAAGAAGAAAAGAAGCAGTACTTTATGAAGCTAAGAATAATCCTTTATTTTATAAGAAGGGATTATTTATATTATTAGATTATTTATTTGAAAATAACTATAAAGTATGTGTTGCAACAAGTTCTTTTTTAGATACGACAACAAAAATACTTAGTGCTATGCCTTATCAATATAATTTTGATGCAATATGTACAGGTGATATGGTTACTCATCATAAACCAAACCCAGAAGTATTCTTATTAGCGGCTTCTAAGGCCAGTGTTGAACCAAAAAAATGTTTAGTACTAGAAGATAGCAGAAATGGAATAATTGCAGCTAAAAACGCTGAAATGACTGCTGCATTTATCTATGACACTATCAAACCGGATGATTATATAAAATCATTATTTGATTATGATTTAGAATCTCTTGAAGATGTAATAGATGTATTAAAAACTTACTAGAATATCTAATAAAAAAGTTAAGGTTTAAAAAATCTTAACTTTTTATATACTTAATTAAGCTTTTCAAAAATATCTATTTGCTCATAATCATCATGTATTTCTTCTTCAATTTTTTCTTCTGTAGTATTTATGACTAAATCAATTATTTTACATTCTTCAATATTTTTCAGAAAATACCATCCATTATTAAGAGTTAGTGGATTTGAAAATGTAGCATCCCTTGCCATAATTGGAATATCTTTTCCAACTATTTTTATTTCTTCATTATTAATAAATACCAATTCATCATAGACATTTACATTGCATACATAATTAATATTCCATGATTTTGATTTTAATTGCTTTGCAATAAGACTTCCCTTTGTTGCTCTATTAGTTATATTAATATCTTCATTTCTAACCCTTTTTAATCCACCTGATTCATTTATTACAAGAAGATTTCCAGTTGTACTTAATGTTGTTGCACTAGCTAAATAATCTCCTTTTGATAATTTGATGGCTATTACTCCCTGTGATCTTGTGGATGTTGAAGGAACTAATTCATTAGAGTATCTAACACAATATCCATTTTTACTTACTAAAATTACATCTTCATTTTCATATACTACAAATGCTTTTACTACTTCATCATTCTTTTTTAGTTTCATTGCTGGATAGACTTTATTATTTCTTGAAACTGTCCATTGATTAATCATTGTTTTCTTTATCATACCAAGTTTTGAAACAGTCATTATATAAGCTTGTGTTTCAAAGTTTTTAATAAGAATTGCATTTATAATCTTGTCATCTTTATCTATTTTTAATAAATTATTTAAATGACTCCCTACATCCTTCCATCTTGCTTCTTCTATTTCATAAACTGGAAGATATCCATAATTTCCTTTACTTGTAAACACTAGTAATGTATCAATTGTATCTGCTTCAATACTACCTACTAGTTCATCTCCCTCTTTTATACCTGTTAAACCTTCACTAGCTTGATATGATCTTAAAGAAACTTTTTTAGTATAACCATCTTTAGATACAGTAATCATTACTTTTTCATTAGTAATCATACTTAATTTATCTATTACAATTTCTTCAATTTCATCTTCTATTGTTGTTCTTCTTTCATCTTTATATTCTTTTGAAATATCTTTTAACTCTTTTACAATAGTACTTACTAAAACATTCTTATTTTCAATAATAGTTTTTATTTCTTCAATTTCATTAATTAATTTAGCAAAGTCATCTCTTAATTCTAAGATATCTGTATTACTTAATCTATAAAGTCTTAAATTTACAATTGCCTCTGCTTGTATTTCAGTAAATGAAAATGCATTAATTAGTCCTCTTTTTGAGTCTTCTTTGTCTTTAGAACTTCTAATAATTGCAATTATTTCATCTAAAATAGACACTGCTTTCATTAATCCTTCAATTATGTGAACCTTATTTTCTTTTATATTTAAAAGATATTTACTTCTTCTTAATACAACTTCTTTTCTATGTTCTATAAATGTATCTAAAAACTGTAATACACCTAATTGCTCTGGTCTTTTATTAACAATTGCAACCATATTATAGTTATAGTAAGTTTGCAGTTCAGTATTTTTATAAAAATAATTCAAAATTAGATTTGCATCTGCATCTTTTTTTACGTCTACTACAATTTTTAATCCATTTCTATCACTTTCATCTCTTACATCCATAATTCCTTCTAAATCTTTTGACAGTTTAATATCATCCATTTTTTTAACAAGATTTGATTTTATTATTTCATATGGAATTTCAGTAATAATTATTTGTTGTATAGATTTATTTTGTACTATTTCTGCTTTAGATTTTATTACTACCCTACCCTTACCAGTTTTAAATGCATCTATTATTCCTTGTTTTCCTTGCACAATTGCACCAGTTGGAAAATCTGGACCTGGCATTATATTCATAATTTCTTCTAAACTACAAGTTGGATTTTGTAACCTATATATAGTTGCTTCAATAACTTCATTTATATTATGTGGAGCAATATTTGTTGCATATCCAGCTGCTATACCTGTAGCTCCATTTACAAGCATTAATGGAAATCTGCTTGGTAATACTGTTGGTTCTAGTTCTGTATCATCAAAATTAGGTGAAAACTCTACCGTATCATTTTTAATATCTTCAAGCAGTGTACTAGCTACCTTTGAAAGTCTTGCTTCTGTATAACGCATTGCTGCTGCTGGATCATCATCAATAGATCCATTATTACCATGCATATCTATTAAAGGAAGTCTTACTTTCCAATCTTGAGACATCCTTACCATTGCATCATAAACTGAGCTATCTCCATGTGGATGATAATTTCCTATAACTAATCCAACAGTTTTAGCTGATTTTCTATGTGCTTTTTCATATGTATTTCCTTCATGATACATTGCATAAAGAATTCTTCTTTGAACTGGTTTCAAACCATCTCTTGCATCAGGAAGAGCTCTTTCTTGAATAATATATTTTGAGTATCTACCAAAACGATCACCCATTATATCTTCAAGGTTGCTTATTATATACTCATTATGTTTTATTTCTTTATTTTTTTTAGCCATATTAATCCACCTTATAACTATCTTCTAGTGAAAAAGAAACATTGTCTTCTATCCATTCTCTTCTAAGGTTAGCTTTATCTCCCATCAAAACAGTTACTCTTCTTTCTGCCATTACTCCATCTTCAATATTGACTTGAATTAAGGTTCTAGTTTCTGGATTCATTGTTGTATCCCATAATTGGGTTGCATTCATTTCTCCAAGGCCTTTATATCTTTGTATTTCTACTTTTCCTAGTCTTTGTTTTGCTTCTTCAAGTTCTTCTTCAGTATAATAGTATTCTATTTTTTTACCCTTTGAAACCTTGAATAATGGAGGCAATGCAATATAAACCATTCCGTTTTCTATTAATGGTTTCATGTATCTATAAAAGAAAGTTAATAATAAAACTTGTATATGTGCACCATCTGTATCTGCGTCTGTCATAATGATTATTTTTCCATAATTACTTTCTGTATAATCAAACGCAGAACCAACTCCTGCTCCTAATGCATGGATAATAGTATTTAACTCTTCATTTTTTTCTATATCTGTAATACTACTTTTCTCAGTATTTAAAACTTTTCCTCTTAAAGGAAGTATTGCTTGATATTTTGAATCTCTTCCTTGTTTGGCGCTTCCTCCTGCTGAGTCTCCTTCTACTAAAAATAGTTCTTTTCTTGCACTATCTTTTGATTGAGCTGGTGCTAATTTACCAGATAATACTCTTTCACTTTTACTTGTTTTTTTTCCTTTTCTAGCATCCTCTCTTGCTCTTCTAGCTGCTTCTCTTACAAGGGATGCTTTTTGCATTTTCTTAATTAAGCTTAAAGAAAGTTCTTTATTTTCTTCTAAAAAATAAGACATCTTTTCACCTATTATTGTTTCTACTGCAGTTCTTGCTTCATTAGTTCCTAGTTTTGCTTTTGTTTGTCCTTCAAACTGTAATAATTCTTCTGGAACAGTTAAAGAGATAATAGAAGTTAAACCTTCTCTAACATCACTTCCATCAAAATTTTTATCTTTTTCTTTTAAAATTCCATTTTTTCTAGCATAATCATTGAAAGACTTTGTAAAAGCGCTTTTATAACCAATTTCATGTGTACCACCATCACTAGTTCTTACAAGATTTACAAAGCTATAAGTATTTTCTTGATAATCATCCGTATATTGAAATGCACAATCAATTTTAATATTATTATATTCTCCTGATATTTTTACAGGTTCCATTAACACTCTTCTATCTTCATGTAGATACTCTAAAAATGCTACTAAACCATCTTCATAATGATATTCTTCTTTTTTATTAATTCTTTCATCCTTAACAACCATAGTTATACCATTCAATAAAAAAGCTTCTTCTCTTGCTCTTTCACTTACTTGACTATAGTTAAATTCAGCATTTGAAAATATTTTAGGGTCTGGTTTAAATCTAACCTTACTTCCTGTTTTACTACTTTTACCAATTATTTCTAATGGACTTGTCTTTTTTCCACCATTTTCAAATCGCATTTTATATAATTTACCATCATGAGAAACCTCTACTTCTAGCCAAGCACTTAGTGCATTGACAACAGAAGCTCCTACTCCATGAAGCCCTCCAGCAGTTTTATATCCACCTTGTGAATTAAACTTTCCTCCTGCATGAAGGACAGTAAAAATAACTTGTAGTGTATTAACCCCACTTGAGTGTTTTCCTATAGGCATTCCTCTACCTTCATCTTCTACACAACATATTCCATCTTTTTCAAGACTAATAGTTATCTTATTACCAAAGCCATTTAAAGCTTCATCTATTGCATTATCCACAATTTCCCATATAAGATGATGTAATCCCCTAGAATCAGTTGATCCTATATACATACCAGGTCTTTTTCTAACGGCATCAAGCCCTTCTAAGATTTGTATACTTCCTTCATTATATTGATTAGTATTCATTTAATACCCCTTATCTTTAATAACAATGTTAATTATACCTAAAGTTTAAATTGTTTTAAAGGTTAAACCTAATGTATGATAGAATATTTACGGGGGTTCTCTTATGTTTAATGTGGAATTTATTAAAGTTATTATTGCAATTATTTTTGGTTATTTGTTAGGTTCAATACCATGGGCACTTGTAATTGGAAAACTATTTTATAAAGTTGATATAAGAACACAAGGATCTGGTAATCTAGGTGGAACTAATGCAGGAAGAGTACTAGGTAAAAAAGCAGGAATATCAGTGACTATTCTTGATGGTCTAAAAGCTTTTATTACCGTTATTGTTTGCTACCTTTTTATTCCTAATGCAACTATACTTGCTGGTTTAGCATGTTGTTTTGGACATTGCTTCCCTATTTTTGCTGGATTTAAAGGTGGTAAGGCAGTTGCTACTACAATGGGATATTTTGCTGGAATAAGCATATTTGTTACAAACCATTTTTTCTATCAATTTGTACTAGTAGTGTTAATATTTTTTGTATTATTGTATTTAACAAAAATAGTTTCATTATCTAGTTTAATTGCTATTTTTAGTGCTATTATAATAAGTGTTATTCTTAAAAATGATATACAAATTATTTTTTCTTTTATAGTACTTTGGTTATTTGTAACATATAGACATAAAGATAATATTAAAAGAATTATTAATAAAACAGAAAAGAAAATTACGTGGATGTAAAATAATATGGGTGAAGTTAGACAATTTGAATTAGATATTAGTCCTTTGGATCAAAGTCCAAGAGACATATTCATATATCTTCCAAATAATTATTTAAATAATAAAAAAAGATATCCAGTTTTATATATGCTTGATGGCCAAAATATCTTTTTTAACGATTATGCAACTTATGGAAAATCATGGGAAATGAAAGAATTTTTGGATCAACACCATAAAGAATATATTGTAGTTGGTATTGATTGTAATCACACTGGTAATCAAAGATTAGTTGAATATACTCCTTTTGAATTTAATGATCACTATTTTGGATATATTGAAGCTAAGGGTGATATTACAATTGACTGGATTGTTAGTACATTAAAACCTCATATAGATAAAAATTATAGAACTTTAAAAACCAGAGAAAATACAAGTATTGCTGGATCTAGTATGGGAGGTTTAATGGCTTTATATTCTGTTATAAAATATAATGATATTTTTTCTAAAGCTGCTTGTTTATCATTAAGCTTAATGTTTGTGTATAAAGAAATATACGAGTATATCAATAAGTCTAATTTAAATAAAAATACTAAAATATACATGGACTTTGGTTCAAAAGAACTTGGAAGTAAAAATAGAACCATTAAAACTCTTGATAGTATGCTTTCTATAAATTATTTATTACAACTAAAAGGCATTAATTCTGTGCCTAATATTATTGTAAATGGAATGCATAATGAAGCAACATGGGAAAGTGTAGTTCCAATATTTATTGATTATTTTGAAAAATAAAAACCAGAAAACTGGTTTTTTTATATATCAAATAATTTTGTAGATAAATATCTTTCAGCAGTATCTGGAAGTATAACTACAATTGTTTTTCCTTGCATTTCAGGTTTTTTTGCAATTTCTAATGCACCAAACATTGCTGCACCACTAGAAATCCCAACAGCTATTCCTTCATATTTCATAAGTAATTTTGCAGTTTCTATTGCATCTTCATCACTTACATCTATATATGCATCTATTATATTTTGATCAAGATTTTTAGGAATAAAATTTGCACCTATTCCTTGTATTAAATGTGGTCCAACTTTACCATTATTTAAAATATTAGAATTTAAGGGTTCAACACCATATACAAGTGTATTAGGATTGTTTCCTTTTAGATATCTACCAATACCACTGATAGTACCTCCAGTTCCAATACCAGCAATAAACACATCAACTTTTGTATTTTTTAATATTTCTTTTCCAGTATTAATATAATGTGCTTTAGGATTAGATGGATTTTCAAATTGTTGAAGAATTATCGCATCATTTAATTCTTCTTTTAATTGCATAGCCTTTTCTATTGATCCTTGCATTCCAGTTTTGGGATCTGTTAATTCTAATTTTGCTCCATAACCTTGAATTAGTTTTCTTCTTTCAATACTCATACTTTCAGGCATAACAAGTATTAACTGCATATCTAATGCTGCAGCAACCATAGCTAATCCAATACCAGTATTTCCACTTGTTGGCTCTATTAGTATTGTTTTTTTACTAATTAAACCACTATCTAAACCATCTTTAACCATTTGGTAAGCAATTCTATCTTTTATACTTCCTCCTGGATTAAAAGATTCAATTTTAGCAAGTATTGTCGCTTTTGTATTATTTAATTTATTAATTTTAACTAATGGAGTTTCTCCTATAGTTTCTAAAATATTGTTATATATCATTCTTTAGTCCTTCCTATATTCAATAAGAGAATCAAACATTACTTTATCTCCTACAATTGAAATTATACTTCCATCATCTACGTTTTCAAGTGATGTTATTTTCATATGATTTTTATATTTATCTAATAAATATTGTTTATCGTAAGTTAATTTTATAGTTAATGCATAGTCTTTAGGATATAAAGTCTCTATTATAAGATGTAACAATTCTTCAATTCCTTCTTCACTAACACATGAAATATATCTTAAATGCTCGTCCTTCTCCATTAATTTATCTGATTTATTATATACTTCTATGACTGGAATATCATTTGCATTAATTACTTTTAAAGTATTGTATGTTATTTCCTTTTGTTCATTAAAATAAGGGTCACTTGCATCTATTACATGTATTAATAGATCTGCATCATTCACTGCATCTAGTGTGCTTTTAAATGCTTCTATTAACTCGTGAGGTAAATCAGAAACAAATCCTACCGTATCGAATAATAAAAAACTTTGACCATCATATGATATATTTCTAATACTAGTATCTAAAGTTGCAAATAGCATATCTTTTTCAAAAACAAATTTATCTTCTTTTTTGTTACTATATTTTAATATTAAATTCATTAAACTTGATTTCCCTGCGTTTGTATACCCCACTAAAGAAACAGATTTAATAAATGATTCATTTCTTTTCCTTGATCTTTCTTGATTTGATAATCTTAAAGAATCTAATTGTTTATTTATATCACTTATTTCTTTTTCTATCTTTCTTCTATAAATTTCTAATTTTGTCTCTCCTGCTCCCCTATTATGATCTTTTCCACCCCTTTGTCTATCTGCGTCAAATTCTTCTAAGTATAGTTTTGGTAAATCATATTTTAATCTTGCAAGTTGAGTTTGTAATTTAGCTTCTTTTGTTTTTGCTCTCATGGAAAATATATCTAATATTAAATTAGTTCTATCTACAACCCTAACATCACACTCTTTTTGAATTCGTGATAACATTGCAATACTTAAATTATTATAAAAAACCACTAAATTTACTTCATGGCGAATTATAAGATCTTTTAATTCTTCTAATTTGCCTTTTCTAAAAGCAGTCCTTGGATCTAATCTTCTACTTTTTTGTGTACAAAAATCTATTACTTCAATATCGCAAGCTAAACATAACTCTTTTGTCTCATCCATTATAATTTGAAACTCCTGATCATCTTTATTAATATTTATTCCTGCTAAAATCGCTTTTTGCATAATATCACCTCTATTACTATCCTTGTTTAAAATATCATTTTTGTGTTAATATTACTACTAATATGAGGGAAAACTTATGATTCAAAACTTAAAAGCTCAAATTGAACATATTAAAACCACAGATCCTGCTGCAACAAATTCAGTAAGTATATTTTTGTTATATCCAAGCATACACGCTTGTTGTTGGCATTATCTTGCTCATTTTTTATTTAAAAATAAACTAATATTTCTTGCTAGAGCTGTTTCTCAATTTTCAAGGTTTTTAACAGGAATTGAAATTCATCCTGGAGCTGTAATAGGTAAAGGCTTGTTTATTGATCATGGTATGGGAGTTGTAATTGGAGAAACTGCCATTATAGGTGATTATGTGAAACTATATCATAATGTAACCCTTGGTGGTGTCGGTGTTGAAAAAGGAAAAAGGCACCCTACAATTAAAGACAATGCCATAATAGGTGCCGGAGCTAAAGTACTAGGAGATATTACTATTGGGAAACATGCAAAAGTAGGTGCTAATGCTGTTGTCTTAGTTGATGTTCCTGATTATGCTACTGCTGTTGGAATACCAGCTAAAATCATTTTGAAATCTTAGTTAACATTATTATTAATCCGTCAAATAATTTTTTCGGTAAAACATTATAAAAGTATATTTGTATATTATTTATAAATCCATAAGTAATATTCCTGGATCCCTTATTAATCTTCTTATAAGCATGATTAATGACAGGTTCAGGTTTTTTTGTATTAAATTTAAACAATAAAGAATTATTCAAATTAGCTCTATTAGCAAAGTTTGTTTTTGTAGGTCCAGGGCAGATAACACTAACACTAACATTAGTATTTTTTAACTCGATATCTAAAGCGTTAGAAAACATATACACAAATGATTTACAAGCACTATATATTACATTATTAGGCAAAGGTATTCTTCCTGCAACACTAGAAACATTAACTATTTTACCTTTATTTTGTTCTAACATATGAACTAATAAAGAGTAAGTCAATTTAACAGTCAAATCAATCATTGTCGTCATCATTTGATCTATCTCCTCAAATGGTGTATCAATAAATTTATCTGCATAATCAAAGCCAACATTATTTACTAGTACATCAATTTTAATTTGATTTTCATTTAGATTATCAATTATGTAATCACAAGCATCTTCTTTAGAAAGATCATAGCTTATTATATGTACATTATTATTTTTTAGTTGTTCTTTTTGTTTTAATAATTTTTCTTCACTTCTTGAAACAAGAACTAAGTTATAACCATCTTGTGCAAACTTTTCAACAAGTAGCTTCCCTAATCCATTAGTTGTTCCTGTAATTAATACTGTATTCATAATTTTTACCTTAGATATTATCTTCCTTATATATTACTCCACTTTGTTTTCTTGCTTCAGTAAGAATTTCATGAATCAATATAGACAAACTATGTGGTACTTTATTAGACTCTATATTTCCTTCTTTAACATTTTTTACAAAATCTTTTAATTGAAACATATATGGATATTCATTATCAATTGAAATCTGTGTTTTAACATTATCTTCTTTTAAGGTTAAGTAAACCTTATTTATTAAAGATGGAATTTCAAAGTGTATCATACCTTTTTCTCCAGATATTTCTGAAACAATCTCTGTATCACTTACTTTTGAATGTAATAAAACAACCTCAAATTCATCATAAGATAGTATTATTGTTCCACATGCATCTACTTGAGTTTCAAGTAAGATAGCACTAGCATTTAAACTTTTAGGTTTTCCAAATAACGCAATGGCATCTGATAAAACATATATTCCTAAGTCCATAATTGAACCATTAGCAAGCTCGTTTCTAAAAGTAGTAGGGTTTTCTCCTTTTAAATATGCATCATATCTAGAAGAATACTTACAAAATGAAAAAGTAACTTTTCTAATTTTACCTACTTTTTCCAAATTATCCTTTATTATTTGTAAATTTTGAGTATATAAAGGGACTATTCCATTATGTAAATATGTATTATTTTTCTTAGATGATTCTACCATTTCTTTCACTTCTTTATCATTTACTGCAAAAGGTTTTTCACAAAATACTGGTACTTTTCTCTTTAATGCTTCTAATGTCATTTTTTTATGATTTACATTAGGTGTAGCAATATAAATAGCTTCTATTTCACCTGATTCCAACATAGAAATATAATCATCATAAATATTTTCTATATCATATTTTAAAGCAAATTTAATAGCATTCTCTTTTCTACCACTACAAACACCAACTACCTTAACTTCTTCAACATAAGATGCAGCTTTCATAAACATATCTGAAACAAAATTAGTACCAACAATTCCAAATCTCATAATAATTTTCTCCTTTATCATTAAATATTTAAATAAATATATATTGTATCAAAACCATATATACTACTGTGCCAACTAATATAGTAAATAAAATATTTTTTTTATAATAATGGATTATTATAACAACTAAAATTGCTATAATATCTGCAAATCCTTGATAGGATTTTATTATATTTACATCTTTAATACAGTATATGACAAGTAAAATCATAATTGCCATAGGCAAATCTTCACCTAGTTTACTGATTTCTTTACTAACTTTTCCATCTTTAAATATTAAAAATGGAATGTATCTTAAAGTAATAGTTACTAATGCTACTAAAAAGATAACTAAATATACATTCATAGCTTTTTATTCCTTATTATTAATATTAATACACTCAATATTAGTGACGGTAATAAAAAGTTATTTGCTTTAAATATAATCAAACAAATAATCCCACTTAATATTCCAACATAAAAAGGAAAGTGATCTTCACTATTTCTGTATTGATCTACTACTATTGAAACAAATAAAGCCGTCATAGCAAAATCAATCCCTGTTGCATTAAAAGGTATTACACTACCTACAATACTTCCTATTAGTCCTCCTATAACCCAATATATCTGATTAAGTAATGAAATTAAAAATAATATCGAATTATTTTCATAGTCCTTTTTCCCTTTAAGTGAGCAAATTAATGCATAGGTTTCATCTGTTAAAGAGAATATCATATATGGTTTTAATTTGCCCATATTATTGTATCTTTCTACTAAAGATAATCCATAGAACATATGTCTAGAATTAATAAAAAAAGTCATAACAAGTATTGATATTAAAGAAGCATTTTCTTTAAGGAATGCCATTAATGCAAATTGCATACTGCCTGCATAGATTAATGAAGAACTTAAAAAAGATACATCTATACTAAAACCGTTTGTAACTACTAATATGCCAAAAGCCATTCCAAGAAATATATAGCCTAAAAATACTGGAATAGTTAGGACAAAAGCTTTTTTAAAATTTACTATATTCATTTTAACCTCAATTAATATTTAACCATTCAAACTTTAAGTCAACACCTTGTTCAAGATCTCTTAAATCATTCATAACATCATCTTTATCAAACTCTATTGAATTAGATACTATCCATTTAGTACTATCTCTATCTTTGTAATGAATTATACCTATTACAGTACCATTAAATGACTCAATTGGTTCATAAACATTATAAATATAAGCTTCTTGAAATTGTTCATTAATACTTAAAATATCACTAATAAAGCCGAAGTTTACATTATAAAAGGTATCAGGAAGATAAGGATGAATCATCCCTATAGGAGCATCTACAATAACATTCACAAAACTTCCTAATGCAACATTTGCTAATATGTACGCCATTGGAACATATGTAATACCATTTTCTTTTATAGCTTCACCAGTTTTATAAAATCCATATTTTTCAAAAATCTCTTCTACCAATAAAGTAGAATTTACTACTACTTGCCTTATTCCTTTAAACTTAGATTCTTCTAAGTAATGCTGTAATAATGCTTTACCCATACCATGACCTTGATAATCATAGTCAACATAAAATAATACAATTCTATTATCTTTATAGCCTAATACTCCTGTTAAGACCTTTTTTTCAAAGGTTCCAATTAATTTTAAATTTTCATTGTTAATTTCTTTAAGTAAAGTTTCTAATTCTATTGATTTATAAAAATTATTAATTCCTTCTTGGTCATAGTCAAAATATTCAAACTCTTCAAAAACACGTTTAATTAATTCAATAGCATCATTTAATTTTACTACTTCTATCCTTCTAACAATCATATTTATCTTTCAAAAAATGGTATATCCCTTTCTTTAATTGCATTAATTGCCATTTCTTCATTAATATTAATAAACACTAATTCTACTCCCTTACTAAAAGGAAAAGCTATTTCTCTAAGATTTATAAATATACTATCATCACAATCTTTATCAACAATTATTAAAAATTTCATATTATCTGGATATACTAATGTTTTTAAGAAAACTTTATTAACATTTTTATTTTCTTTTAAGTAATCATATAACGCATTTACCATAGAAGTTGGATAAATTTTAGGGTTACTGATTATTGGTTTATCATCAATATTTATTTTATTCATATTACCGTCTACTAAATCATCTATTAATTCTTTACTACAAATAATATTTAAACCAAATGGATCTATAGCTACTCCTTTAGCTTTGTTAGATTCAGAATTTAGAAACTGATGATAACCTTGATAATCTGTTATTATGTTTGATAATTCTACATTTTTATTCCACGTTTTAAATGAGCCATAATCTAAAAAAGCTGGATAATAATAAGTATCTTTTAAATCTTTAATTAAAATCAAATTAATTGACACATCTTTATCAAATACATAATTATTATTATCATCAACTGTAGGCTGTTTATTAAATTTTACAGGAATAATAAATTTCGCTTTTTTCAATTCACTAAAAAACATATTTTCTGAAATCTTATTGGGGTTTAATTTTAAATTATTTATAGCTTCAATAAGAGAGCTGTTTTCTATGGGTTTATTTTTGCTCATACTAATTACCTCTACAAACAATTATACTTTATAATAAAATAATTTGGTATTTAAACCACTTCTAAAGAAATTTATTACTAAATATATTAGAATAATATATAAGTAGAAAGATAGATATATTTATTATATTAATATCTAGAGGATGTTTATGAAAACTATTAAATCTATTAAATACAATTCACCAGTTATACTTACCTTTGCTGGTTTAAGTGCATTAGTTTTATTACTAAGCTATCTCACCAAAGGACGCTCTACTTTAGCATTTTTTAGTGTTTATAGAGGGAATATGTTAAGCCCATTTTTTTATATTAGATTATTTGGACATGTATTAGGTCATATCAATATGGAGCATTACGCTAATAATATGCTTCTTTTACTATTGGTTGGACCAATGCTTGAAGAAAAATATGGAAGCAAGAATTTGCTTTATATTATTTTGATTGTTGCATTTGTTACAGGAATAGTACATATTCTTCTTTTTAATACTATATTACTTGGTGCTAGTGGTGTTGTTTTTGCATTTATTTTATTGGCATCAATTACTGGAGATAAAGAAGGAATTCCTTTAACTTTAATTATTGTTGCAATAATTTACATAGGAGAACAAGTGTTCCAAGGCTTAACTATACAAGATAACATTTCTCAATTAACTCATATAGTTGGTGGAACTGTCGGGGCATTTATAGGATTAACATTTAGGAAGAATAACAAATGATTGATTATAAGAATTCAATATTTTATCAAATATGGCCTAGATCTTTTAAAGATAGCAATAATGATGGGATTGGTGATATTCAAGGAATAATACAAAAGCTAGATTACTTAAAAAATTTAGGAATTGATGCAATTTGGTTGAGTCCAATCTATAAAACAAATAATGATGATTATGGATATGATGTTGTTGATTATTATTCAATAAATGAAGAATATGGCTCCATGGAAGATTTTGATGAATTGATTTTAGAAGCAAAAAAAAGAAATATAGAAATTATTATGGACTTGGTAGCTAATCATACTAGTACAAGTCACCAATGGTTTTTAGAAGCTATAAAAGATAAAAATAGTAAATATAGAGATTATTATTTTTTTGAAAAAAAAGAAAATATTAATAATTGGCTTAGTTTCTTCGGTAATAGCTCTTGGGTTAAACAAGATGATTATTATTATCTAGCAAGTTTTTCTGCTACACAAGCTGATCTTAATTGGGCTAATATAGAGGTAAGAAATAGTATTTATAATGTAATGAAGTTTTATTTAAATAAGGGTATCTGTGGTTTTAGAATGGATGTAATTAACACTATAGATAAAAAAGAAGGATTACCTGATAAAAACCCACATTTAAAAGGCTTGCAATTCCCTGATGATTATATTATTGATGGCAAAAATGTAGATAAATATTTAAAAGAGATGAATGAAAAAGTCCTAACTCCATATGATGCACTTGGACTTGGTGAAGCAGTTCTTGTAAAACCAGAAATAGCTATAAATTATACAAAAAAAGAGAATAAAGAATTACATATGACTTTCCAATTTGATCTTGCAATGCTTGGTTATGGTGAATTAGGTAAGTATGATTTTAGAAAAGGATATAGATTTAGTATAAAAGATTTTAAAAATATTACTTCCTTATGGCAAGAATCGATGTATGAAAACGGTGGATATTTAGGTAACTACTTATCTAATCATGACCATAAAAGGCATATAGAAAGATATGGTGATATTAAAAAATACCATAAAGAAAGTAGTAAAGCTTTAGCATTATATAACTTCACCTTATATGGAAGTCCATTTATATATCAGGGTGAAGAAATAGGAATGACCAATCCAAAATTAAAATATAAAGACTGGAAAGATCCAGAATGCTTTAATAGCTATGAAGCAATGACAAGGATGTTACATGTTCCTAAATTTATCGCAAAGAAGATATCAAGTTATGTTACTAGAGATAATGCAAGGACCCCTATTCATTGGAGTAAAGAAAATTATGCAGGATTTAGTAATGTTGAACCTTGGATGTATTTAAATCCAAATTATAAAAAAATTAATATAGAAGATAATTTAAATGATAAAGATTCTATTTTAAACTTTTATAAAAAATGTATTTCTTTAAGAAAAAATTATCCATCTTTAATTTATGGAAGTTTTTTAGAAATACAAAAAGAACATCCACATATAATTGCATACATTAGAGAATATAATAATGAGAGAATGCTTATAATGATTAATTTAGATAAGAAAAAAAGAAGTATTATTTTAAAGGATAAATATAAATTTAAACACATATTGAGCAATTATAAACCAAAAAACTTAGTTAAAGAAATGCTATTAGAACCTTTTGAAGCTCATATATATTTAATTAATTAAAGAGTATAAACAACATTTAAAAAGATAAATGTTGTTTTCATTTATCTTTAGCTTCTTCTATCAAATTTGGTATTACATCTTGGACAGCTTATTTCTATTTTTCCTTTCCCTTTTGGAACTTTAACCATTTGTTTACAATTAGGACAAATAAAATATTTAAAATTTTTATCAGTTAAATTCAATTTAAATATTTTTAATTTGTTCCTGAAATTTTTTGTAAGATCTAAAAATCTTAAATTTTCTTTTTGTCTTATCCATATGTTTTTAGATAAGCTTCTATACAATGCATATATAACCATAATATTTGTTAGAAGAACTAATGCAGAATTTTTTAAAAATAGATTTATTATCCAAAAAATAAACCCTACTCCAACTAAAACGACATTAAGATGATCGCTACCATAGCGACCCTTCATAATATCATTAAATGTTTCTTTTAATTTATTCACAATTCCTTTTATCATAATATTATTCTAATTCTAGAATGTGAAAATACAATGAAATCTACTCATTTCACACATATTCACATAATTAAAACCCTATTTTATATTTAAATACACATATTTGTATACTAATTTATATAATAAAAATGAAATTAGTGCACCAAATGCAACATCAGTTAAAAAATGTGCTCCAATAATTAATCTAGAAACAGCGACAATAATAATGAATATTGCTACTAAAACATTATTATACTTACTATTTGACATATGTTTTATTAATAAAATAGTTGTTGCTGAAGAAGTATGTCCACTTGGAAAAGATCTAAATAAATCCATAGAAACATCTTTTAAATATTTTCCAAACTTATACCATGGTAAAAAACTATAATTTTCATTAGTGGAAATTAGAATCATTCTTGGCCTTAACCAAATGACTTTAAGTATATTTATAACTATTACTTGTAAAATTATATAAACAAACATAAATATTATTAATTTATTAATTTGTTCACTTTGTTTTGTATTTAAATATTTATATAAATAGTAAGATGGCACGATGTATATTAAAACTAATATAATAACAGATAAAAATATATTTATATTTAATCCATATTTATAATTAGCTTGTAAACAATCGTATATTAAATATAAATATATTAAAATACCAATTATTTTATATATTATTTCTTTAAAATTGAAAAATAAATATAAACACACTACAAACAAAAATAAGTATGCGGGATACATTCCATATACAGCTAAGATTTTTCCAAACAAACTACCTGGATTAAATAAAAATGCAGAGATTTGAAAATCGTAAAAACTTCCTATTACTATTAATAATAGACATAATAATACAAATATAAAATCAAACTTCTTTATTTTCATACTTATTCTCCTAAACTATTTATATTTTTTAAACAATAATTCAAAGATATTACTAATTAAAGGTATAGTATAAAGATTAAATTCACCGATATATATTTTTATCTTGGGATTAAAACTTGATTTAAATACAGTTAAGCCATCATCTAATGTGCCTTCAACTCCACCAAAGTTAAAGTATTTACAACCATGATCCTTTGCCCACTTTATAGCCTCATATCTAAGTGGATAAGTAGAATTACAGTGTTTATATTCATCATCATAACCTGAGTATAATATTTCAGTAGTATTTTTAGATTTAACTAGTAAACATGAACTTACAAGTTGATCTTGTAAATATGCACTTAATACACAGGCATCTTCTTCAAATGAATTAATTAAATTTTTAAAATATTCATTATTTCGTAAATTAATATTATGCCTAGTTTTTGTAAACTCTATCATCTTTGTTAAGCTTTCAACATTGCTTTTCTCATTTACGATTACAACACCTTTATTATAACTATTTCTTATTTTTTTCATTGTTTTTTTAGGGATTGTATTTTCATAATCTTCTGTTAATAATTCAAGTTGTATTCGTGGTTGAATTGTATCTTTAATTAATAAAGTATACCCAAGATGTTTAAGTCCATATTGCTTTAATTGATTTACCAATTCATCATTTTTAATATTAGTGATTAATTCTTTATCTTTAAAATCAATTTCATCAATTACTATATTAGGATCAATTTTACAAAGTAGTACTTTCTCTTTTAATAATTGTTTTTTTAAATTTTTAAAGAAAAATCCGCATAATTGTTCATCACTATAATCTAATAAAGGTCCTCTAGGAATATATGCAAAAGTAAAATTTAATGGAAGCCTTCTTAATAGAACCAAAGCACCTCCTATTATATTTCCATCCTTTTTTACTCCAACATATAAAGGTTTCCAATTTGATTTTGTATTTGCCCAACTTGAATTTTGAAAAATACTATTTAATGCATGATTTTTTGCATATTTATCAAATTCAGTTTTATTTAAATTTATATATTCCATATAGATTATTATATCATATGTTTCTTTAATAAAAAAAAGGTAGAAGCCAACTTCTACCTTAATTATTATTCAGAATATGTAGCAGCGCTATTTCCAGCAATTCTACCAAATATTACAATATCAGCTACTGCATTTCCACCTAATCTATTTGCACCATGAACACCACCAGTTACTTCACCTGCAGCAAATAATCCAGGAATTACATTACCATCAGTATCAACAACTTCTGCATTAGTATTAATTTTAATACCGCCCATTGTATGATGTACACCAGGACTAACTTTAATAGCATAGTATGGTGCAGTATCAAGTGGATTAGCCATAGAAGTTCTGCCAAACTCTTCATCTTTTCCTGCTTCAACAGAAGCATTCCATTTTTCCATAGTTTCAGCAAATACAGCTTCATCAACATCTATTTCTTTAGCAAGCTCTTCATAAGTTTCACCTTGTTTTGTATAACCTGCCTTTATATAACCTGCAATTACTGCTGATTTATCAACCATTGCTTGGTCAATAATTAAATAAGCATAACTACCAGGTTGTGCAATTTCTGCCGCACTTACTGCATCTCTTGTACCTACTTCATCAAAGAATCTAACACCATCTTGGTTAACTAAGATAGCTCCATCTCCACGTAATCCTTCTGTGATTAATGCTTTAGATTCATATTCAGCAGTTGGGTGAATTTGAATTTGTTCCATATCAACTAAAGCAGCTCCAATAGCTTCAGCCATTTTAATTCCATCTCCTGTAATTCCAGAAGTATTTGTACTAGCAAATCCTTCTAATTCAGGTTTGTATTCTACAACCATTTCTAAATTACCACCAAAACCACCACTAGCGATAATTACAGAACTAGCATTTACAGTATAACCATCTGCCTTAACACCTACAGCAGCTCCATCTTCCATTAAGATTTCTGTAACAGGTGCATCATATATAATAGTAACACCCTTATCAACACATGTTTTTTCTAAGATAGGAACTAAATAGCTTCCTACACTTATTGTTTTTCCTTCATCATTTACTGGTTTATGAATTCTTTTAGTACTTGCTCCACCAAAAGATCCTACTTGGTTTAATAAAGCACCAATTGAATCTAACCAATAAAGAGCCTCTTCTGAATTTTCTGCCAATGTTTGAACTAATTCTGGATCATTTAGATTTTTACCACCAACAAGAGTATCTAATATAAATAATTCTACAGAATCAAAGTAACCTTCTGGACTTGCAAGATATTCATCATATTGTTTTTCTACAGTATCAATTAATTCTTTTAATTCAGGATAGTTATCTCTTGCATTTTTAATTGTAGAAACAACCCCTTCACCTTCAGTGAATTCATTTTCATCTTGGTATTTAGTTTTTGCAGCGTTCATACCACCAGTAGATAATGTACTATTTCCACCTGCAATGGATTTCTTTTCTAAAATAATTACATTTTTACCTTGTTCAGTAGCAGTAATTGCAGCAACCATTCCTGCACCACCTGCACCGATAATTACAACATCAGCTTCTAAAGTTTCTTCATCTTTATCAGCTTTATTAATATCAACTAATAATGCGTCAACATCAGCACCAGCATTTTTTAAAGCATCTTTAACTGCTTCAATTAGCGCTTCACTAGTTATAGTTGCACCACTAGCAATGTCAACCTTTAAACTTTGATGTTCAACGATTTCAGCCGGAATTTTTTCTAAAGCTGGTTCAGCTATGCCAGCTGTTTCTTCATGACTAACAACTTCTATTTTTTCAATCTTTTCAGTAGATAATGTTACCTCAACAGTAATGTCCCCATTTCTTCCACTTGCAACACCAGTATATGTACCTGCAGTAAATTTACCACTTGTACTACTTGTTGTATTACATGCACTAAGAGTTAGAACCATCATCATTGAAAGTAAGATAGACAAAATCTTTTTCATATTTCCCTCCATCGTCTTTATGACGTGACTATTTTAACATTTAAATACAACCTTATCAATATTGTGAAAATTGTGTGAAATAACACAAAAAAAGCTAGTTAAACTAGCCATATAGCTCTTCATCAGTTAATACTTTTATGATTTTGCATGGATTTCCTACAGCAATTGAATTTTTTTGAATATTTTTAGTAACTACACTACCAGCTCCTATTATTACATTATCTTCAATATTAACTCCAGGTAGCACTGTAACATTAGATCCAAACCAGACATTATTTCCTATACTAATGGGTTTTGTGATCTCAAGTCCAATATTTCTTTGAGTTATATTTACAGGATGATTAACCGTATAAAACCCACAATTGCATCCTATATAAACATTATCTCCAAATGTAATCTTATTACCATCAAGAAATATAGTATTATGATTACAAAAAAAATTATTTCCAATTTCAATATTATATCCATAATCACAATATAAAGGTGCAATAACAGTAACATTATTACCTTTTATTTTTATTAATTTATTTATAATTTCTTCTTGTGAAGTAGTATTTGAAGGTTTTGTATTATTAAACTCAAAACAAAGATCTTTTGCATACTCTCTTTCCTTTAAAAGGGTTGAATTATTAGCGTCATATATAATGCCACTAATCATTTTTACTTTTTCATTCATTTATTTTTTACCTTCAAAAAATGTACCGGCTTTTTTTCTACAAATTAATGCTAAATTTTTTGGAAGAAATTGAACCATGTATCCAACAGGATTATGATTACAATCAAAGCCTAAATAAAAATATTCACCAGTTTCTTTATGTTTAATATAATGCTTCATAAAAAAGATATCTCTAAGTTCTAAATGCTTTTTAATATCTTTCATTTCACAATCACCCGCATATAGTTCAAATTCATTATTATTAATTCCTTCAATAAATGTATCTACAGCCCAAAGATACTCTGCCTTCATTCCGTTACCTTTATCTGTTAAAGGGAATCTAGCCTTAATTTCTTCATAGTTCATAATATTTCCTCCACTATAATCATTATATCAAAGCAAAATATATACATGAATGATAATGCTTTAATATAATTTTTAAATAATTAATTAATAATAAGAAATTATGAAGTTAAAAAAACACTCTATATGAGTGTTCTCTACCAAATGGTGGTCCCAGCCGGGATTGAACCGGCGACACATGGATTTTCAGTCCATTTTGTACCTTTATTATATATGATACATATCGCTTATTTTGACATTATGTATATTTGTTTGACTATAATTGACTATAATCACAATGTTTATAATTTGGATAAATCATCTAAAATTATATTAATTCCTTTATTAATTATAGCTATAATATTACTAACATCACTTTTCTTAATAGTAGTATCTTCTGTTCCTGGTATCATTTCTAATGATTCTGATAATATCCTTGTGAGTGACTCTAGTTCTTGAAGTTTATCTTTAATTTTTTCTTGCATATGTTTTCTCCTATTATAAAAAAATGATCCTGGATATCATTTTTATATATTTATTTTATAAATTTATTTTATAATTACCATTATCATCTATATAGATTAAGAAAGCTTTTTTTCCATAATCTGATGCATAATATGTTATACCATTCTTAGTAAAAGATGCTCTAAAGATAAAATTTCTTTTTTTGGTCACAAATATGTCCCCCTTTCTACTTGAAAGACATTTTATTGAATGATATAATAACTTTGAATTTATAGTTATGTCCAGGCATTCAATATGTCTTAATTAAATCAAACTTTGGGTGAGTTTGATTTTTTTATATTAACATGAATTAATTTTCATGATAATAAGTTTATTTACGCTTATTTAAGTAATCAATTTGATACCTTGCCACTTCTAACGATACTCCATACTTTTCAGCTATTTCATGTTCCCTTAGATTACTGATATAGTCAATAGGAACAAGAAAATGTCTTGCAAATGTGTTTGCTTGCCATTCTGTTGTTTCATATATTGGAACTTTGTTAATATCCTTTGATCTTGCTAATTTA
This sequence comes from Erysipelotrichaceae bacterium, assembly GCA_012513225.1. Lineage (GTDB taxonomy): Bacteria > Bacillota_I > Bacilli_A > Erysipelotrichales > Erysipelotrichaceae > UBA9076. The sequence goes on along the minus strand of JAAZCQ010000020.1, from coordinate 3,468 downwards.
ATATCTAAATTCAAGTGTTTTATATAATGTGCAATTTCATGTGCTATGGTAAATCTATGTCTAGCATCTCCATTAATTGCTGCATCATAAATATCATCTCGTATAACAATTTCTTTTTTCTTTGAATCTGTGTACGCATAAGTGTCTGGTAGTTCTTGTGAATCTACTATTACATAATTAAATCCTTCAAATATTTCTTGCATTTTAAACTCTAAAATTCTTATAACATCAATTTTTTCATCTGCAGATATTCCTAAAACTTTACGAAAAAATGATGCAAGTTGAATTATTTCTTTTGTAGAGGTTGGAGGAGCACAGTAGTTACTATTGACCATACATTTCCTCCTCTTCCTTTAAAATTGAATTAATTCTGTTAATTGCATCATCTGATAAGTCATTAAAACTTCTTGCGAATTTCAAAGCAATAGGAACGTTCCTTTCACTAATTCCTTCTGTATTTATTGTTATTTCATTTGAAGTAATTTCAGCTGCGTTTAACAATTCCACATATCTTTTTTTGTTTAAATTATATACTCTTTCAATACTTTCTAAAAGAGTTTTTGTAATTGGCTTTTTACCGTTTTCAATAGATGACAAATAAGAAGGAGATATCTCCAATTTCTCAGCCATCTGTTTTAAAATTTCATCTTGTTCTAATCTAAGCATTCTTAATTCCTTTCCAAATTTTGTTAGCATTTTTTCCTCCTTTTAAACCATAATTGCTTTCTTTTCTCCTCATTTTATTATACATATAATTTGATATTTGTCAACTGTTTAGTTAATATTTATTAAATATATATATAAAATAAAAAAACAGCCTACCCTGTTAATTTAGGATAGGCATTCTTATTTAATTAATTCTTCAAACATTTCTTTAAAGTCTTTATCAGTTAATTCAAATACGGTTTTATTTAACCCAAAGTCACCTGGTTTAAACTCTGTATTTTCGATAATCTTTTCAACTTCATCATAAAGTCCAGCATCTTCCCACATATCTCTAATTTGTAGTGCCTTAGTATTTTTAATTGTGTTTCCATATTCATCTTTAATACTATCAACTTTATTAATATCTCTAATATATTGAACTATATCATTACCTGATTCTCCAAGTTTTTCAAATTCTTTATATAATTCTGTCTGTTTTGGTCCTAATGGCTTATATCCTTTTTCTAAATATTCTTTACCTTCATTAGTAGCATATGATCCAAATAACAAACCTTTCATATTATTTAATATATCATCTTTATCTATTATATATCTTATTCTTCCGGTATCACTTACTGCACCATCAAATGGATTTTCATATTTAAATAAATCATCTTTATTAAATTTAAATCTAGGTAATACACCTGTATCTTGTCCATATTTTAATGTACGCTCAATTTGTTTACCACCAAATGGTACACCTAATTGAGTAAATATCTTAATTAAATCAACATTTTCTCCGTTAAATAAATCTAATGCAGGATCAGTTATAGCATTCAGACCAATATTACCAGTACCATATCTTGATGGATCTGCTTCACCAAAAAACTTTTCACGTTTTGAATCATTATTAAATAAAAATAATGATAACTGTGTGCCACCTGGAACATTACTCAATACTTCTCCTAGTAACCTACCAATACCAGCATCATTGTTCACAACATCATTTAATGCATCAATAGCATCTAAACCAACTCTATTACCCGTTATTTTTTCATTCAAATTATTCATTAGCCATGTTGTAAGAAACATTAACATTAAAGCGGATAAATCTTTTTCTTTTCCACCTGATAAAGATTTCATTAACTGCCAAGCATTATTAACTTCTACTTGAAAAGGTGCTAACAACCCAACAACAGCACTTTTTTGTGATAAAGCTGTTTCTCCAATACCTCTACCGGCTATTGCTCCCCTGGTAAGTTTATCTGCATACATTATAGGATCTGACACTTTTAATCTTAACCCTTGAGAGTAAGCACTATACCATGTTTCTTTTGCCACAACTTCATCACCAAATGTTAATATAAACGCCGCAAAGTTTTTAGCATCACTTAAAATTCCTTCATCAAATTGAGATATTTTACTATCCATATATCTTTCCATCATAAAAGGACTTTGTTTGATAATTTCATTGTTCATTGTCTTATCTACAAAATACAATTGAGTCCCTTTTGTGACATCAACAGATGCTTTCATTCCACCTTGTTTTTTTAATAAAGCTACAGCATTAGGCATATTGAAAAACTGTGATACAGCACTATTCATATTACCCATTACAGCATTCCCTTTAGCACGACTAGAAAGCTTCTTAAGTTTTTGAACAATCCATCTACCATTTTCAGTATTTGAAATCCATCTGTCTAAAGGATTTGTTTTTCCAGCTAAATCATTAGCAAAATTTGATAAATAAGTAATCATTTTTGTATTGCTAACTTGATTATCATCTGATATATCAACAACATTTTTAATTACACCTCTCATGTAAGAAGTATATGGATCAATGTTGATTTTATACTCTGCTTTAGGAATATATGAAATTAACCCTCCGACTGCATCTTCTGCATATCTTCCCATTCCTCTTCTTTGCATAAAGCCTTCCCATTTTGATAAAGGCTTAGTAAACTCACTTTTACCTGCTAATTGATTTGAAATGTTTGATGGACCTTCTAAGCTAAATAAATCTTTTAAACTATCAGCCATTGATATTTCTTGAAAATGCATAAAATAATCTTTACGTGGCTCTAACCTTCTATTTCTATAAATATATTCTTTTGAGTTATTATATTCATTAGATAATCTTTTTATACTTTTTTGAATACTTGTTAAAGTATCTGTATCAGAATTATCTGCTATAGCTTTCATTAACTCTTCTTTTTTTAGTTCTATTTCTTTTGTTAGTTTTGATTTTCTTTCATTTAGTGCTTTTTCCAGTTTTTGTGTTGGATATATAAGTTCTAAAGATTCATTTATTCTTGTTATATATTCATCATACATATTTCTAATATACTTTGATGCACTAATAATTTCTTGATAATTATTTGGGAAATCATTCTTAAGATCTAATTCAGTATATGATTCTAATTCAATTTTACTTGATCCAGGCTTTATTCTTTGTCCTTCTCCATACCACATTACAGCAGAACTTTCTTTTGAGCCTTTTTTTATCTTTAATCCTTTAACTATTGTATTGTAAACATCATCTAACCTAGTAGATACTTCTTTAGCATAATTAGCTTTAGCTTCAAATAATGGATTTGTAATAACATTACTCCAAGATTTTTTAATATCTTGTTTACCATCTGCAATCGCATCACCATTTTGTTCTATTGATTTACTTAAAGCACCTTTATCCAACCCACCAATTACAATATTTAAAATATCTTCTTGAACACTTGGGGAGTTGGCTTTTTCATTCATTTTAGAAATAGGTTTCTTTTTATATTCTTTAGGATCTATATAATCACCTGCCTCAATAGCCGGTTT